>JAFAOG010000386.1 GCA_019237945.1 Deltaproteobacteria bacterium
CGACCGAGGCGCTCACCGGCGGCCACGCCGCGAAGCCGCGCACGCGCAGCTCGGTCGCGCAGTCGTACGAGGCCGCGCTCCGCCAGCTCGCGAAGGTCGGCCATCCGCGCGAGGCCTGGGTGACGCCGCGCGAGCACGCCGCCCGGCTCTCGCTGCCGGTCGCCGATTCGTTCCGCGAGCTGACCGAGCTCTACTACGCGGCCGAATGGGGCGCCCGGCGAGATCCCGTCGCCGAGCAGCGCGCCGACGAGCTCGCGACGACGATCAAGACCACTTTACGCACAATGTCGCGGTGACGTGCCGCACGCGCCACTCGTGCCAGATTGGCAGGATGTTGAAGGCCTGATCCGCCCGTGATATCGACGGATCGACGAGGATCGTGCAGGCCCAACCGTTGCAAAGGACCGCGCCGATGAAGCGTTTGTTGCTGCTGGCGATCCTCGCGGGGACGGCCGTCGCGCATGCCGACTCCGGGTCGCTGCCCAATGGCGGCATGCTGACGTTCACCGGCAAGACGTGGCTGCACGAGAACAACACGAAGGACAACCAGCTCCCGATCAAGGACCCGACCTCGACGTGGGAGTACTTCAACCTCGCGCACTGCCAGTGCAGCCAGTTCAACTACAACGATTCGAGCCAGACGCTCGGCATGCCCTGGTACGAGGGCAACTTCAACCCCGAGCTGCGCTTCCAGCAGGGTAGCCCCGCGTTCAGCCTTCCCGTCGAGGTGTGGACCGGCAGCACGTGCGATCAGGACACCTCGCGCCCGCTGATGTGCCACCACGTCGAGGGCGCCGACATCGCCGACGTCTCCGCGATCGCAGCGGCCGGCGGCCTGACGACGATCCCGGTGCCACTGTTCGATCTGATGGCGCCTGCGCCGGCCGCGACCGGCCGCGTGTGCGGCGGCACGTCGCTGACCGGCACCGTCTGGCTGATGGCCAAGACGATGGGCGGCGCCTACGACTACTTCCTGACGAAGAACTACAACATCGACACGCGCCCGCCGTACTCGCCGACGGAGTACACGGTCAGCGGCGCCGAGAACGCGATCGAGATCGACTTCAAGCCGTCGACGAACGATCCGACGGACATCGCGTATTACCAGGCGCTGTGCGCGACCGAGAACGATGCGCCCGCCTACACGTCGCCGCCGATCGCGCCGCGCTACCAGACCGGCTACACGCTGTGCAACGCGCAGGCGAACATCGAGCTGCAGCCGGTGCTGCTCGACGCCGATGGCCACGGCACGCTCACCGGCGTCACGCCGCCGCCCGTCGACGCCGGTGTCGACGCGTTCTTCGCGCCGTTCGCCGGCTCGGGCTCGGGCTCCGGTTCCGGTTCCGGTTCGGGAATGGGCTCGGGGGCGGTCGATGCGGGCGTCGATGCGCCGATGGGCACGGGCCCCGATGCGAGTGAAGGCACCGTCGACATCCACGTGCTCGCGCAGCTCGACAAGATGTTCGTGTGCGGCGAGAACCCGAGCGCGACCGCGACGAGCGTTCGCATCGGCGACGCCGCGCATCCGCTGCAGAACGGCGTCAAGTACAAGGTCGTCCTCTTGACGATCGACAAGGCGGGCAACGCGTCGGGCGTCTACTTCAGCCAGCTGATGGCGCCGAAGCCGGTCACCGACTTCTGGGAAGACCTCCACGATCAGGGCAGCCACGTGCAGGGCGGCTTCTGCCTGATCAGCGCCGCGTACGGCGACAACAACCCGCTGACCACGC
Organism: Deltaproteobacteria bacterium; assembly: GCA_019237945.1. Taxonomy (GTDB): domain Bacteria; phylum Myxococcota_A; class Polyangia; order Haliangiales; family Haliangiaceae; genus JABFXX01. The sequence continues at coordinate 1,731 of JAFAOG010000386.1, forward strand.
TGATGCGCGGCTTCCGCGACGACACGCTCGGCGGCTCGAGCTTCGGCCGCCTGCTGACGCGCGCCTACTACGCGACGCTCGCCAAGCTCGGCCCGGTGGTCGCGCGCCACCTCGCGCTACGCATCATCGCCGGCATCCTGCTGCTGCCGTTCGTGCTGCTCGCACTGCTCTGGCACTTCGTGACGCTGCCCGGCCTCGCCGCGCTCGTGCTGATGGCGTTCCTGATGCGCCGCCGCGCGCTTCGCATGCGGCTCGTGCGGGCGGCCAGCGTCGCGATCGCGTTGCTCGTCGCCTCGCGCGCCGCCCACGCGCAGTCGCCGTACTGGGAAGACCAGACGCACACGCAGCCCGACGCCGACGATACGTCGCTCGCCGAGCTCCCCGACGTCAACTGGCACGTCGGCGTGCGCGTCGGTCCGTACGTCCCGCAGATCGACAAGCAGCTCGGCGTCTACAACAACGGCAAGGGTCCGTACCAGGCGATGTTCGGCGGCTACGCGATCATGCCGATGCTCGACGTCGACCGCGTCCTCTGGAAGCGCGTCGGCCAGCTCGGCGTCGGCCTCTCGCTCGGCTACATGGGCAAGAGCGCGCACGCGTGGGCCGACGGCACCTCGCCGAGCGACCCGAACCGCATGCGCTCGACGGGCGACACCAACTCGTTCCGCCTGATCCCGCTGACCGCGTCCGCGGTGTACCGCTTCACGTACCTCGACGACGAGTACGGCATCCCGCTCGTCCCGTACGCCCGCGCCGGCCTCGCCTACTACATCTGGTGGATCAACGCGCCGTCGGGCGACTTCGCATCGGTCTGCCAGAACGGTGGCCAGCCGCCGTGCACGAAGAACACCGCCGCGGGCGCGAGCCTGGGCTTCGTCGGCTCGCTCGGCCTCGCGATCCGCGCCGAGCGAATCGATGCGTCGGCCGCGCGGTCGATGCGCGAATCGGGCATCGAGCACGCCGGCTTCTACGGCGAGCTGTCCGTGGGCCAGGTCGACGGTTTCGGCAGCAGCAAGAAGCTGTCGGTCGGTGATACGACCTGGTTCGGCGGCGTCGAGTTCGAGTTCTAGTTGCGCAGCGCGCCAGAGAGCCGCTGACAGGCAACCTCGGTGCGATGGCGCGTGTCTGCCCATCGCCCACGTGTTATCGAGGTCGCCATGAGATTGCTCGTCCCCGCCGTGCTGTTTGCTGCCGCCTGTGGCGGTGCCAAGCCCGAGACCACCGTCCCCGCGCCGCCGCCCAGCAGCGCGGAGGCCGCGCCGGTGGTCGCGAAGGCGGAGCCCGCCGCGGCGACGACGAAGGGCCCGACGAAGCTCGCGCGCGCGACGAAGGTGCGCACCGTCGAGGGCATCACCGAGTACAAGCTCGACAACGGGCTGCAGGTGCTGCTGTTCCCGGATCCGACGCAGTCGACGGTGACGGTCAACATCACGTATCTCGTCGGCTCGCGGCTCGAGGGCTACGGCGAGACCGGCATGGCGCACCTGCTCGAGCACATGATGTTCAAGGGCTCGCCGCGCCATCGCAACGTGCTCAACCTGCTCCAGGAAAAGGGCGGCCAGGCGAACGGCACGACCGATATCGATCGCACCAACTACTTCGAGACGCTGCCCGCGTCGCAGGACAACCTCGACTGGGCGCTCGACCTCGAGAGCGATCGCATGATCAACGCGATGATCTCGCCCGATGATCTGAAGACCGAGTTCTCGGTCGTCCGCAACGAGTTCGAGAACGACGAGGACAACCCGACGCGCATCCTCGGCGAGCGCATCGCGTCGAGCGCGTACCTCTGGCACAACTACGGCAAGAGCACGATCGGCTCGCGCAGCGACATCGAGCGCGTGCCGGTGCCGAGCCTGCGCGCGTTCTACGAGAAGTACTACCAGCCGGATAACGCGGTGCTCGTGGTGTCGGGCAAGTTCGACGAGGCGACGGCGCTCGCGTCGGTCGAGAAGACGTTCGGCGCGGTCGCGAAGCCGTCGCGCACGCTGCAGGCGACCTACACGGTCGAGCCGGTGCAGGATGGCGAGCGTCGCGTCGAGCTGCGGCGCAATGGCGAGGTGTGGGTCGTCGGGCTCGCGTATCACACGCTCGCGGGCAGCTCGCCCGACTTCGCCGCCGTCGAGGCCGCGACCGACATCCTGACGCGCGAGCCGAGCGGCCGCCTCTACAAGAAGCTGATCGAGACGAAGCTCGCCGCGCAGCTCTACGGCTGGACGCAGTCGGCGCACGACCCGCAGATCACGCAGCTGTTCGCGCAGATCCGCGACGCGAAGAACGTCGACACCGTCGAGAAGATCATGGAGCAGGAGGTCGAGGCGCTCGGCAACGGCCCGATCGATGCGAAGGAGCTCGAGCGCTGGCGCGTCGCGACGCTCAAGGAGATCGAGCTCGCGATGGCGAACAGCCAGGAGATCGCGATCTGGCTCTCCGAGTGGGCCGCGATCGGTGACTGGCGCGCGCTGTTCGCGTATCGCGACCGCGTGCAGAAGACGACGATCGCCGACGTCCAGCGCGTCGCGAAGTCCTACTTCAAGCCGAGCAACCGCACCGTCGGTCGCTTCATCCCGACGAAGGACGCCGACCGCGCGCCGCTGACGGACACGCCGAGCATCGAGGAATTCGTCAAGAACGTTCAGGGCGGCGAGGTCAAGGACGCGGGCGAGACGTTCGCGGCGACGCTCGACAACATCGAGTCGCGCACGACGCGCAAGGACCTCAAGGGCGGCATCAAGGCCGCACTGCTCCCCAAGAAGACGCGCGGCGGCAAGGTCACGCTCTCGCTGCGCCTGCACTGGGGCGACGAGAAGGCGCTGCAGAACAAGTCGACGATCGGCAGCCTGCTCGGCGCCGTCATGGTGCGCGGCACGCAGAAGAAGAGCTACCAGGACCTCCAGGACCTCGAGGATCAGCTCAAGGCGCACATCTACATCACGTCGTCGGCCGACGGCCTCACGCTCCACATCGAGACGCTCCGCGACAAGCTCGCCGGCTCGCTCGACCTCGCGGCCGAGATGCTCACGCAGCCGACGTTCCCCGACAAGGAGCTCGAGCTCGTCCGCCAGGAGCAGCTCTCCGGCCTCGAGCAGCAGCTCCAGGATCCGGGCTCGCTCGCGTTCTCGATGTTCTCGCAGCTGACGTCGCCGTGGCCGAAGAGCGACCCGCGCTATCCCGAGTCGCCCTCCGAGCAGATCGCGGGCATCAAGAAGGTCACGACCGCCGACCTCCGCGCGTTCTACAAGGACTTCGTCGGCGCGGGCCACGCCGAGCTATCGGTCGTGGGTGACTTCGATGCTGCCGCGGTCAGCGCGCAGGTCGAGAAGCTGTTCGGCACCTGGCAGACGAAGAAACCGTACACGCGGCTTGCCGAGAAGGCGTTCGGCGTCAAGGCGACCGACAAGTCGATCGACGTCAAGGACAAGGAGAACGTGACGGTCGCGTTCGGCTTCGACGTCCCGATGAAGGACGACAACGCCGACTACCCGGCGTGGCTGATGCTCTCGCAGGTCCTCGGCGGCGACACCGGCTCGCGCCTGTGGTTCCGCCTCCGCGAGCACGAGGGCCTCTCGTACGGTGTCTCGACGTGGGCGTGGGCAAATCCGTTCGACGAGGCGGGCGGCTTCGGCGGCTACGCGATCCTCGCGCCCCAGAACCTCGCCAAGGCGAAGACGTCCCTGCTCGACGAGATCAGCAAGATCGGCTCGGGCAAGGTCGACGACAAGGAGCTGCAGCACGCGAAGGACGCCTGGATCAAAGATCAGGACACGTCGCTCTCCGACGACAACTACGTCCTCCAGATGCTCTCCAACCAGCTCTTCCGCAACCGCACGACCGACTACACCAAGCAGCTCCGCGCGCACATCCAGGCCGTCACCGGCGCCGATCTCGAGCGAGTCGCGAAGAAGTGGTTCGATGCGAAGCGCCTCGTCTTCGTCGACGCGGGCGACCACGCCAAAGCTGCGGCAGGCGCCCCGGCCAAGAAATAGTTCTTCACGATCTCTGGCGCGCGGCATGCACTCCCTCCCGGAGTGCGTCGCGTCGCGGTGATCTCCGAACACATCCTGCTGCGACAATCGATCGCGCAGCTGCTCCGCACGCAGCGGCTGGACGTGATCGAGGCCGCGCACCCCGCCGCGCTCCGCACGAGCGTACCGAAAACCGTCCTCGACCTCGATCACACCTCGATCGACGGCCAGGAGCTGCTGAAGCAGCTCGCGAACACGACGCTGGTCGTCCTCGGCAGCGCCGCGCGCCTCGCCGCCGCCTCTGATGGCGTCGCCCACATCGAGCTAGAAACCCCGCGCACGACGCCCGCCGCGCTCGTCGCCGCGGTCACCCGCCAGCGCAGCCCGCAACCATCGCCCGAGCTCACCCACGCCCACCACCAGTGGGCCGCGGTCACCCCGCGTCAGCGAGACGTCCTGCGCTGGCTCGCGATCGGCCTCGACAATCGCGCGATCGCGGTCGAGATGCACGTCACGGCGCGCGCGGTCAAAGCCCACGTCTCCGCGCTGCTGGCGCATTTCGCCCTCGAGACCAGAACGGACCTCGCGTTGCTCGCCGAATCCGCCGGCGTCCGCCCGCTGCAGTCGCGCCGCTAGCGCGGGTGTGTGCGGGTACCCTGGCCGATCGGCCACATGCCGCGCGCACCGCACGTGCGTCGTGATGCCCGCTCGAACGCTGGCGCTCTGCGAACGGCTCGCGCAGGCGCTCCTCTCTCTCTTGTTTGTTTAGATCTCCGAAACGGAGCTCTCACTCGAGGGTCAGGCGCTGTGTGACCCTGTTGGGGGGCGCGCAACAGCGGCGGTGCGTATGCGCGCGGCCCTCAACAAGTCCACAGCGCCACCTCGAGAATGGATGTAGTGGCGGGCGAGAACGCGGATTCCGAAAAAGCGGCTGGCCTCCTCGCTAACGAGGTCGCGGTTTACCGTGCCTCAACGTGTAACGCGCTCGAGGCGCAAGACAGTGAGGAGGACAGCCATGAAGCATGTTGCC
>JAFAOG010000506.1 GCA_019237945.1 Deltaproteobacteria bacterium
GCCGCGTGCGTGCACGAGCTCGCCGTCGTCGATCCGCCGACCGCATGCCTGACGAACGGCATCGAGGCCGAGCGCATCGCCGCGCGCCACCTCTCGCACGTGATGGGCGCGTGCATCTTCTTGCCGGCGACGCACCTCGAGCCCGGCATCGTGCAGGCGCGCAGCTGGCCGCTCGTCGGCGCGATCGATCTCGGGCGTTATCCGCGCGGCGAGGCGGACGTGCTGCTCGCGACCGAGCACCTCGCGAGCCGCCCGACCGACGACATCATGCGGTTCAAGCGCGGCAAGCTGCTGACGAACCTCGCGAACGCCGCCGAGGCGCTGTGCGGCCCCGAGGCGCGCGAATCGACGATCGCGCAGCGCGCGCGCGACGAGGGCATCGCGTGCTTCGAGGCGGCCGGCCTGACGCGCACGACCGACGTCGAGGATGCGGAGCGCCGGATCGGCATCCGGTCGCGCCCGATTCCCGATCGACTGCGCTCCGGCGGCTCGACGTGGCAGAGCCTGGCGCGGGGCGCATCGCTCGAGGTGGATTACCTCAACGGCGAGATCGCGCTGCTCGGAAGGCAGCACGGCGTCGCGACGCCGATCAACGCGGGGCTACAACGGCTCGCGAATGCCGCGGCGCGCGCTGGCGCTCGCCCGGGCGCGATGTCGCTGGGCGAGCTGGAAGCCGCGTTACGCAGCTAGACGATCGCGAACCCAGACGCTCAGCCGGCGTAGCGGATGCACGGGATCGACCTCGTACACACCATCGTCCTCGACCTCGGCCGCGAACCACGGATCGTCGAGGTCATCGATCACCTCGGTGGAGCCCGACGGCAGGTCCTCGGTGACCAGCGCGTTGAATGCAACTTCCATCTCGCTGTAAGCGGTGTCGGTCGCGACTTCCGCCTGCCGTACGCACTCGATGCTCGCCATACATCATTGCTCGCGAATTCTCTGATCGGGGGCAACTTTTCGTAGCTGGCACACCCCTGGCACTAGCCGAGCCCATGCCGATCGGTCGCTGGATCGAGGCGCTCATCGCCTGGACGCGTCACGAAGGCGTGCTCGGGCTCGCAGGCTTCGCGCTCGTGTTCATCGTGCTGACGCTGACGATGCTCCCGACGCTCGAGCTCTACATCGGCGCCGGGCTGATCTACGGCACGTGGTGGGGGGCCGCGCTGACCACGGTGCTCTCGCTCGTCGCGGCGCTGCTCGCGTACATGATCGCGCGCACGAGCTTGCGCCGCTGGATCGAGCGCCGGCTCGCGCATCACCGTCGCATCCGCGAGCTCGACAAGGGCATCGGCGACCACGCGTTCTGGGTCGCGACGCTCGTGCGGCTCGCTCCGGTGCTTCCGTTCGGGCCGACGAACTACGTGCTCGGCGCCTCGCGGATCTCGCCCGCGATGTACGCGCTGACGGTCGTCGTAGGGACCGTGCCGACGAACCTGATGTACGCGTACGCCGGGTCGCTGCTGCACCGCGTGAGCCAGCTGTCGTCGGCGCACGAAGGGCATCCGCTGCTCGTGTGGGGTGGCCTCGCGGCGACGCTCGCGGCCACGCTGCTGCTCGGCTGGATCGCAAAGCGAGCGCTCGATCGCGCCGCGAATCATTGCTAGCGTCCGCGGCAATGCCGCATCAGCTCTACATCGCGACGCGCAAGGGGATCTGGATCGCCACGTCGACCGATCGCGAGCAGTGGTCGCTGTGGGGCCCGGCGTTCCTCGGCACGCAGTGCCACCACGTCATGCTCGACCCACGCGATCGCAAGACGTTGCTCGCGGCGTCGCGGCAGTGGCATCTCGGCCCGACCGTGTTTCGCTCGCTCGACGGCGGTGCGACATGGAAGGAAGCCGCGACTCCGCCGCAGTTCCCCAAGGGCGACGTCCGCGAGCGCGCCGTCGATCACGTGTTCTGGCTGACGCCGGGCCACGCGAGCGAGCCGGGCGTGTGGTACGCGGGCACCTCGCCGAAGGGGCTGTTCAAGAGCGTCGATCACGGCGTGACGTGGGCGCCGATCAGCGGCTTCAACGATCACCCCGAGCAGCACAAGTGGGTCGGCAGCGACAAGGATCAGACGCCCGACGGCGGCAAGCTGCACTCGATCATCGTCGACGCGAAGGATCCGAAGCGGCTGTACCTGTCGATGAGCGGCGGCGGAACGTTCACGTCGCCCGACGGCGGCGAGTCGTGGAAGCCGCTCAACAGCGGCGTGGCGATGGACTTCGCGCCGCCAAAACCCGACGGCAGCGAGTACGAGTACGGCCACGATCCGCACTGCATGGTGCAGTCGCCGGTCGCGCCGGATCGGTTCTGGCAGCAGAACCACTGCGGCTTCTACCGGATGGATCGTCCGAGCGAGAAGTGGGTGCGCGTCGGCAAGAACATGCCGGCCGAGATCGGCGACATCGGCTTTGGCGTCGTGCCGCATCCGCGCGAGGCCGATACGGCGTGGGTGTTCCCGATGGACGGCGGCGGCGACTGGCCGCGCACGCCGATCGGCGGCAAGCCCGCCGTCTACATGACGCGCGATGCGGGGGCGAGCTGGCAGCGCCAGGACGAGGGCTTCCCGAAGGAGCAGGCGTGGTGGACGGTGAAGCGCCAGGCGATGTGCGCCGATCGCGGCACGCCGGCGGGGTTGTACTTCGGCACGACGAACGGCGAGCTGTGGGGGACGGTCGACGAGGGCGCGAGCTACCGGTGTCTGTTCCGGCACCTGCCGCACATCTTCTCCGTGACGTACGGCGAGCCGGCATGAAGGTCGTCATTCCGTCGCAGCTGCGCGGATACACCGGCGGCGCGAAGGAGGTCGAGGCCGCGGGAGCGACGCTCGCGGAGGCGCTCGCCGACCTCGACCGCCAGTTCCCGGGCTTTCGATTTCGCGTGATCGACGAGCAGGACCGCGTGCGGCAGCACATCCTGATCTTCGTCGGTGGCGAGCGCTGTGAGGACGTGCGAGACAAGATTCCGGAGGGTGCGGAGGTGTTCATCGCCGGCGCCCTCAGTGGCGGGTAACGCAGGACGCGCGAGGAGCCTCAGATGGGTATGGAGATCGCGGATCGCGAGCTGAAAGAGGGTGTCCCGGTCGTCGGCGAGGTCGATGGCGAGAAGATCGTCGTCGTGCGCGCGGGCGGTCAGGTACATGCGGTCGGCGCGACGTGCACGCACTACGGCGGCCCGCTGAACGAGGGCATCGTCGACGGCGGCGTGATCCGCTGCCCGTGGCACCACGCGTGCTACGACCTCGCGACCGGCAAGGCGCACGGCCCGGCGCTCGCGCCGATCGCTTGCTATGACGTCTCGCTCGAGAACGGGACGATTCGCGTCGGTGCGAAGAAGCAGATCGCGGCGCCCGCGGCGAGTGGGCCGGCGCGCGTCGTGATCGTCGGTGGGGGCGCGGCAGGGGTCGCGTGCGCGGAGGCGCTGCGCGCGGAGGGCTACCGCGGCTCGATCACGATGCTCGCGGCCGAGGGCACCGATCCGGTCGATCGACCGAACCTGTCGAAGGACTTCCTCGCGGGCTCGGCGCCGGAGGAATGGGTGTATCTGCGCACCGCGGATGCGCTCGCGTCGATCGAGGTCGACGTGGTGCGCGAGCAGGCGCTGTCGATCGATCGCGCGGGCAAGACGGTCAGGACGCTCGGGCGTTCGCTGCCGTACGACGCGCTCGTGCTCGCGACGGGTGCGGAGCCGGTGAAGCTGCCGCTGCCGGGCGCCGACATGGCGCACGTCCACGTGCTGCGCACGCTCGCCGATAGCCGCGCGATCGCCACCGGCGGAGGCCCCGCCGTGATCATCGGCGCGAGCTTCATCGGCCTCGAGGCGGCGGCATCGCTGAAGGCGCGCGGGATCGACGTCACGGTCGTCGGGCCCGAGAGCGTGCCGCTCGCACGCGTGCTCGGCGATGAGGTCGGTGCGTTCGTGCGCCGCGTCCACGAGGGCAAGGGCGTGCAGTTCCGGCTCGGCCGCAAGCCGGCGCGGATCACGGCGACCCACGTCGTGCTCGACGACGGCAGCGAGCTGGCGGCCGGGCAGGTCGTGATCGGCGTCGGCGTCAAGCCGCGGCTCGAGCTGGCGGAGGCGGCGGGCCTCACGATCGATCGCGGCGTCGTCGTCGACGAGCAGCTGCGCGCGGCCGACGGCGTGTGGGCGGTCGGCGACATCGCGCGCTACCCGCTGGCCGGCGAGAAGGTGCGTGTCGAGCACTGGCAGGTCGCCGTCCGTCACGGTCAGGCGGCGGCGCGCGCGATTCTCGGCCGGCCGGCGCGCCGCGATGTGCCGTTCTTCTGGAGCGCGCACCACGACGTGACGCTCGGCTACGTCGGCCACGCCGAGAAGTTTGGCGCGCCGGAGATCCACGGCGACCTCGACAAGCGCGACGCACACGTCGTGTACCGCGACGGCGGGCAGATCAAGGCCGTGCTGACGCTCGGTCGCGACACGCTGTCATTACAGGTCGAGTCGGCGATGGAGCGCGGCGATCAGGCCGAGCTCGAGCGCCTCACCCGATAGTCATTCGACGCGCGTAGCGATCGTCAGCGCGCGCTTGAGCGTCTTCGTGACCGGCGTCTTCTCGACGATCTCGGCGAGCCGCGCGCGCTGCTCCGCCGTGACATGCGGCGCCAACCGCACGACGCGCTCGTCGCGCTCGTCATCGCCATCCTTGACGAACTTCGCGTCGACGTCGATCTCGCCGAGGTCCCAGCCCTTGCGCGCCGCGTACATCTGCAGCGTGATCGACGTGCACGCCGCCAATCCGGCCATCAGGTAGCCGTACGGCGGCGCGCCCTTGTCCTGGCCGCCGAGCCCGGGACCCTCGTCGGCGATCAGCGCATGGCCGCCGACCCGGATCGCCTGCTCGTACGGCGGCCCGACGCTGTTCAGGTGTGCAGTCGTCATCAGGCCAGATCGAATGCCAGAACCTCGGCATCCGCAACGCCTTCGATCGTGATCGCGCGTTCATCGGTGAACGACGCGCCGTCGCCGGCCGCGAGCGTCTGCCCGTTGACCTTCGCCGTGCCGCGCGCGACGTGGACCCACGCGTGGCGCTTCGGCGCGAGCTCGAGCGTTGCCTTCTCGCCCTGATCGAACAGGCCCGCGTACAGCTTGGCGTCGGTGTGGATCACGACGCTGCCCGCTTCGCCCTCCGGCGATGCGACGAGGCGCAGCTGTCCGCGCTTCTCCGCCGCCGAGAACGTCTTCTGCTCGTAGCCCGGCTTGATGCCGCGCTTGGCGGGCATCAGCCAGATCTGCAGGAAGTGCACGGGCTCGGTCTTCGACGCGTTGAACTCGCTGTGCACGACGCCGGTGCCGGCGCTCATGCGCTGGACATCGCCGGGACGGATCACGCCGTCGGTGCCGGTCGAGTCCTTGTGCGCGAGCCCGCCCTCGAGGACGTAGGAGATGATCTCCATATCGTTGTGCGGGTGCGCGCCAAAGCCGTTGCCGCCCTTGACGGTGTCGTCGTTGATCACGCGCAGCGCGCGGAAGCCCATGTGGTCGGGGTCGTAGTAGCTCGCGAACGAGAACGTGTGGTGCGTGTCGAGCCAGCCGTGGTTCGCGTGGCCGCGGTCGGCCGCTTTGCGGATCGTCATCATGGTGCGCTCATCATGCGCATTCTTCGGTATCTGCGGAACCGGCAAAACATTGATACATTCCATCTGCAAAAGTGATGGACAACGTCAGCCTCGATCAGCTGCGGACCCTGACGGCCGTCGTCGATGCGGGCAGCTTCTCGGCGGCCGCGCGCCGGCTCCGCCGCGTCCAGTCCGCGGTATCGACCGCGATGGCGAACCTCGAGGATGCGCTCGGCGTGCCGCTGTGGGACCGCACGAAGCGCGCGGCGACGCTGACTGCGGCGGGCGAGGCGGTGCTCGTCGCGGCGCGCCGGGTGATCGCGGAGGCCGATGCGCTGGGCACGCTCGCGCAGGGGATCGCGGCAGGCGTAGAGCCCCGGGTCTCGCTGTGCGTCGATGCGATCTTCCCCGTCGGCGCGCTCGTCGAGCTGTGCCGGCAGTTCGCGCAGGCGTTCCCGGCGGTCGATCTTCGCGTCGACGTGCAGACGATGTCGGTCGTCACGGCGCGCGTCGCCGATGGCCAGGCGACGCTCGGGGTCGCGACGGCGGTCGCGCAGGCGCCCGGGCTCGAGCGTCACGCGCTCGCGGCGATTCGCATGGTGCCGGTCGTCGCGCCCGGGCATCCGCTCGCGAAGCGGCGCGGCAAGCTGCCGTCGGCGGCGCTCTCCGAGCACGTCCAGATCGTGCTCTCGGAGCGCTCCGATTCGGGCATCCCGGATCAAGCCGTGCTGAGCGAGCGCACGTGGCGCGTCGATGATCTGCATACGAAGCGTGCGCTGCTGCTCGGTGGGCTCGGCTGGGGAAACCTGCCGGAGCACATGGCGCGCGAGGATCTCGATCGCAAGCGGCTCGTCGTGATCCGGCCCGAGGCGTGGGCGCCCGACGAGCACGTGCTGCACCTCGCGGTCGTGCATCGTCGCGATGCGAAGCTCGGCCCCGCCCATCGCTGGCTCCTCGAGCGGCTGCCGGTGCTCTGCGCGAACGCCGTTTAGTCTGTAACCAGCGATCCGCGGAGTGCGCCCGCGCGCGCTGGCCGCCTCGCAATGCGCGGGTAGCCTCGATCATGAGCTTCGACATCGCAGGCAAGGTTGTCCTGATCACCGGCGGCTCGCGCGGCCTCGGTCTCGTGATGGCGCGCCAGCTCGTCGCGCAGCGCGCACGCGTCGCGATCTGCGCCCGTGATCCCGAGGAGCTCGGGCGCGCCAAGCGCGACCTCGGCGAGGTGCTCGCGATCCCGTGCGATGTCACCCAGCCCGAGCAGCTCGCGCGGCTCGTCGGCGAGGTGACGCACCTCTACGGGCCGATCGACTGCCTGATCAACAACGCGGGCGTGATCCAGGTCGGCCCGATGAAGCACATGACGATCGAGGATTACGAGCACGCGATGGCGACGCACTTCTGGGCGCCGTTGCGCCTGACGCTCGCCGTGCTGCCCGCGATGCTCGAGCGCGGCGAGGGCCGCATCGTCAACATCGCATCGATCGGCGGCAAGATCGCGGTGCCGCATCTCTTGCCCTACACCGCGAGCAAGTTCGCGCTTGTCGGTCTCAGCGAAGGCATGCGCGCCGAGCTCGCGAAGGACAAGGTGCGCGTGACGACGGTCATCCCCGGCCTGATGCGCACCGGCAGTCCGCCGAACGCGCTGTTCAAGGGACGCAACGAGGCCGAGTACGTGTGGTTCGCCGCCGGCGACAGCTCGCATCTCACCGCGATGCAGGCCGAGCGCGCCGCGCGCCAGATCCTGACGGCGATGCGTCACGGTCGTCCCGAGATCACGTTGACCGTGCAGGCGAAGCTCGCAACGAGGCTTTTTGCGCTAGCCCCCAACCTCATGCAGCGAGTGCTCGCACTGGTCGATCGATGGCTGCCGAAACCCGGCGGGATCGGCGAGGCGAGCGCGCTCGGCATCGAAAGTCGTCGAGGTCCGTCGCTCCTCACGCGCGCGAGCGATCGTGCATCGCTGCGAAACAATGAGGTCTGACATCTCCGAGAAACCGGCGCATCACTGTGAACGCACGTGCGCATTGCACGTCGGGGATGAAAACGTCACGCGCCTTGTGTAGGTTGTCCTCGATGTCGCTTCGTCCGTTGCTGCTGATGGTGACCGCCGCGTGTGCCACCGCCGGCAATTCTCAACACCAAGGCACGAGCGATGCTCCGCCTGGTACGAGCGATGGTCCGCACAACAACAGTGATGGACCTGCGCCGCACAACGACGCTGCGCCGATTATCGATTCGCCGCCGGGCTCGTGCGCGACGCCGTTCATGGGCGCGCTCGCGACGTGGTCGTTCACCGGCGAGCCGGGCTCGCAAGCATCGACCGCGGCGACGTCGATGGCGACCGGCGTCAACGCGGGTGCGGTGTCGCGCGCGGCCGCGCTGACCGTCGCGTCGGGCGTCGGCTCGATCAACTCGAGCAACTGGCCGAGCGCCGCGCAGCGCGATCTGACGAAGTACTACACGTTCTCGGTGACGCCGCCGAGCGGCTGCCAGATGGATCTGACCGGCGTGTCGATCGACGCGCTGTCGAGCGGCACCGGACCGTCGATGGCGCTCATCGCGACCAGCAGCGATGCGTACGCGCAGACCGCGACCGTGTCGACGACCGCCGCCTCGACGCCCGCGCTGACCGTCAGCGGCGCGACCGGCGCGATCGAGGTGCGCGTCTACGGGTTCTCGGCGAGCTCGACCGGCGGCACGATGCGCCTGCGCAACACGCTGACGCTGCAGGGCAAGCTGCGCTGATCAGCCGTCGACGTTGCGCATGAAGTCCGCGACGTCGGCGAACCTCGCGTCGAGGAATGCGCGGACCTCACCGGTGATGCCGTGCGCATCCATCGCGGCCGTCATCGAGCGCAGCCACGCATCGCGCATCGCGAGACTGACGGCGACGCGGCCGTGGCGCATGCGCAGCCGCGGATGACCGTGGTGCTCGATGTAGTCCTGCGGTCCACCGAGCCAGCCGATCAGGAACATCGCAAACCGATCGCGCGGCCCGCGCGCGACGCGACCCTCGGGCGTCACCTCGTGCAGCCGTGCGAGCGCCGGCTCGCGTTCGCTCATCACGTCGTAGAACGTCTCGACGAGCGCGCGCACCGTGTCTGCGCCGCCGAGCATGTCGAACGGCGTTGTCACCGCGACGCCATCCAGTGTGCGAAGGCGGCGACCAGCGCGTCGAGGCTGCCGAGCGCACGCTCCGCCTCGCTGCGGCCGTCGCCCTGCTCGAGCGCGTACTCGAAGCGCGTGCCGCCTTCGACCGCCTCGAAGCGCGCGTGGCCGCTGACCGCATCGCGCTTGCCGAGCTGCGGCTGCCAGCGCACCTCGCGCCGGGCGACGTCGTAGTCGTAGACGAGCGTGTACGTGCGCGACTCGGCGAACTCGAACAGGATCTCGCGCGGCAGGCTCGCGATTCCCGAGATCACCGTCGCGCGGCGCAGCCCGGGAACCCACGCGAGCAGCAGCGTCGCATCGGTGAACGCGCGCCAGCAGGCATCCGCAGACTGAGGCAAGACGACCGTCGCCGAGCGCATTGCGGCGCAGCGTAACACCAAGCGATGCTCGCGACCATGCGAGCCCGCTACGCCCACACGAACGTCATCGCACGCGACTGGCAGCGCCTCGCGCGGTTCTACGAGGAAGTCTTCGGCTGCGTGCGCGTGCCGCCGGAGCGCGACCTCTCGGGCGCGTGGCTCGCGCGGGGGACGGGCGTCGACGATGCGCACCTGCGCGGCGTGCACCTGCGCCTGCCCGGGCACGGCGCCGAGGGGCCCACGCTCGAGATCTTCTCGTACACGACGTCCGTCGAGCAGACCGACCCGGTCGCGAACCGGCACGGCCTCGCGCACCTCGCGTTCGGCGTCGACGATGTCGCGGCGGCGGTCGCGGAAGTCGTCGCGCACGGTGGGTTCGGAGGTGAGGTCGTCAGCGAGAACGTCCCGGGTGTCGGTCGGCTGGAGTTCGCGTACGTGCGGGATCCCGAGCGCAACCTGATCGAGCTGCAGCGCTGGTCCTGATACGATCGGCGCATGCGCGGAGTGGTCATGCTCGTGATGCTCGCGGCCTGTGGCGGCGGCAGCGATCTGACGTGCAAGCAGCTCGCGGATCCGAACAACTGCTGGGCGAAGGCGGCCGCGAGCGCGACCTCCTGCATCGCGATGCGCTCGACGCCCGGCACGTTCGCCGCGGATCGCGCGAGCTGCACGTGGAGCGACGGCACGATGGTCTCGTTCGATGCGCCGCTGCCGAACGCGACGACCGACCTCGATCACCTGTCGTTCGACGTCACCGGTCCGGGATGCTCGTGGAGCTTCACCGACACGTTCCACAACCACATGGAGCTCACCGTCGGCGACAAGACGGAGACGGCGACGCTCGCGAACGGCACGTTCACGCTCGCCTGCGACGACGGCACCGACTACTCGACGAGCTTCAACACGCTGTTCACGTGTGCGGCGCCGGCGCGCGCGCCGACCGATGGTTTCGATCTGACGACAACGCAGTTCCAGTTCACGATCTCCGCGGTGAACGCGCCGACGCCGCTGTTCACCTGCATGTCGCCGACGCCTTAGGGGACCGCGAGGTTCGCGATGCCGGCGGCGACGAACTTGTCGCGGTCGCGATCGACGGCGAGGTCGCTGGTGTCGAAGCTGCCCAGCAGGCCCTGGACCTTGGCGTTCAGCGAGCCGCTCGGCAGCGTGATCTCCGGCGGGATCGTGATGCTCGCGGTGCCGTCGAGCGAGGTGACGCTGAGCACGCCGGTCGAGCCGCTCGTGTACTCGACGCCCTGCAGCGGCGCGCCGGGGACGGCCGTCCAGCTCGCGGAGGTGCGCGTCACCGTCGCGGCGCCCGGCGCGGCCGGCCAGGTGCCCGCGGAGAAGCTCGCGTCCGTCAGCGCGCGATGCAGCACGACCGACTGGTTGTTCGGCGCCATCGCCGCGTCCTGCGCGATCGCACTGAACCGGTAGTGTGCGCCGCTGAAGTACGAGAGCGCGGGGACCTTGTTCGACGTCGTCGTCGCGTTGAGCACCGGCAGCTGGAACACGCCGCTGCCATCGCCGAGCTCGATGCCGACGAGGCCGAGCGCGGCCGTCATGCCGGCGGGCGGCGTGCCGAAGTCGGCGGTCGCCGTCGTCAGCGAGCCGGCCGGGATCAGCGTCAGGTCCTGGTTGCTCTGCGCGACGCCGTCGCTGACGGTCACGCCCGTGCGCACCGCGTAGCCGATCAGCGTCTGCGTGTCGTCGGCCGTCGTCTGCGTGCCCTTCGAGTCGTAGTCGTAGATCATCGCGATGAGGCCGATCGATCCGGCGCGCGCGACGAGCGTGAAGTTGCAGCCGGTGTTCGCGGTCGCGACGATGCACACGTTGCCGTTGTTCGGCGTCGTCAGGTTGTTCGCGGCGTCGCCGACCTTGTCGTCCTGCGAGTAGGTGACGAGCGCGACCTTCGCGTGGTTCGCCGTCAGCGGCAGCGCACCGAAGCCGGTGATCTGGCCCATCAGCGTCGCCTGCGGCACGGTCGGGTTGCCGCGCTGCATGTCGATCGTCATGTTCGCGCCGTTCGCGCCGACCCAGTACTCCGACCGATATCCCGACGCGGTCGCGACGACCTCCTGCGGCCCGGTCAGGCCGTTCGCGATGAACAGACCGGTCGCGTCGGTCGTGCCCGAGACCGTCCCGACGCGGACGCTCGCGCCTTGGATCGGCATCCGCGTCGCGTCGTCGATCACGTAGAGATTCACGACACCGTCGATCGCACCGCCGCCGATTCCGCCACCGGCGATGATCATCGGGTCGGGGTGGTTACCTGTGTGCGAGTCGGGCTTTGGGCTGTCATCTCCGCCACATGCAGCCGCGAACAGCAGAAGCGCGAGCAAGGCTTGAAAACGCATGGGCGCCGACAGATGCGAGCGACGCGCCAGCGCTAAGATGGAAATCGTGCGGCATGTCGTACTTGTCGTCCTCGCCGGCTGCAGCTTCTCGGCGAAGCCCGCCGGCTCGACCCACGATGCGCCCGTTGCCGGCGAAGGCGGCCCGGTGATCGTCGATGCGCCGCCCGATACCGCCGGAAGCGCGTCGTGCACGACGCATGCGGTGCCACCGTCGCTCAACGTCGATCCGACGACCTGGCGCGCGAGCTTCCTGACCGCGCCGGTGTGGTCGTGTACGGCGGCCGGCACGACGACGATCGATAGCACCGCGGGCACCGTGACGAGCACGAGCTGCCCGCTCGGCACGCTTGCGGTGACGAACAACGTCACGCAGAGCGGCGGTGGGAACGCGATGGTCGTGCGGCTGCGCGGGCTGACGATCTCCGGTGGTCACACGCTGCGCATCATCGGCGACAAGCCGATCGTGCTGCTCGTGGCGGGCAATGTCAGCGTCGACGCGGGCGGCATGATCGACGCCTCGGCGAACGGCAACACGCCGGGCCCGGGCGGCTCGCCCGCATCCTGCGTCGACACGGCGAGCGGCCTCGGCGCGGTCGGCACGGCGAACAACTGGGGCGGCGGAGGTGGTGGCTTCGGCACGGCCGGCGGCGTCGGCGAGTATCAGCTCGCGAACGGAGGCGCGGCGACGGGCGATCCGTCGCTCGTGCCGTTGCGCGGCGGATGCGGCGGCGGTCTCGGCACGACCACGTTTGGCGTGACGCCGCATGCGGGCGGCGGTGGCGGTGCGATCGAGATCGACGCGTCGGGCACGATCG
>JAFAOG010000517.1 GCA_019237945.1 Deltaproteobacteria bacterium
CTCCGGCGGCGATCACGACATGACGGACAACATCGTCCACATGGTGCTCGCCCGCACGCCCGACGCGCCGGCCGGCACCAAGGGCCTGTCGCTGTTCATCGTGCCGAAGAAGCGCGCGGACGGCACCGCGAACGATGTCAGCGTCGCGGGCATCGAGCACAAGATGGGCATCAAGGCGTCGTCGACGGCGCAGCTCGTGTTCGGCGAGAACGATGGCTGCATCGGCGAGCTCGTCGGGACGACGGAGCAGAAGGGCATGTCCCAGATGTTCCACCTGATGAACTACGCGCGCATCGGCGTCGGCATCCAGGGCCTGTCGCTCGCGAGCTCGGCGTATCTCAACGCGCTCGAGTACGCCAAGGATCGCAAGCAGGGCAGCTCGATCAAGCAGTGGAAGGACGCGACCGCGCCGCGCGTGCCGATCATCGAGCACGCCGACGTCAAGCGCATGCTGCTCGACATGAAGTCGAAGACCGAAGGCCTGCGCGCGCTCGCCGTCAAGCTGACGATGCACATCGATCGCGTGCACGCGCTGCAGAAGGCGGGCCCGAATATGGAGGGTCCGGGACCTGCGCCCGGACCCGGGATCGACCAACAGCAGATCGACTACCACCAGGGCCAGGTCGACTTGCTCGTGCCGCTCGTCAAGGCGTACGGCTCGGACCAGGCGTTCGCGATCTGCGCGACGGCGATCCAGGTCTACGGCGGCGCCGGTTACCTCAAGGACTGGCCGGTCGAGCAGTACTGTCGCGACTCGAAGATCTTCTCGATCTACGAGGGCACGAACCACATCCAGGCGATGGACCTCGTCGGCCGCAAGCTGATGCAGCGCGGCGGCGCGAACATCCAGGCGTTCGCGAAGGACGTCGGCGGCTTCGTCGCGAAGCACAAGGACCACGCCAAGCTGAAGGACTCGGTCGCCGTGCTCGCGCAGGCGATGGAGGCGATGACCGCGACCGGCGGCAAGTTCATGCAGTGGTTCGGCGGCGGCAAGGTCGAGATGGTGCCGACGGTGGCGAACCGCTTCCTCGAGATGATGAGCGAGACGACGGTCGGCTGGCTGCTGCTCGAGCAGGCGGTCGTCGCGGATGCGGCGCTCGAGAAGCTGGCCGCCGACCACCCGGACCGCGCGTTCTACACGGGCAAGATCTTCGGAGCTCAGTATTTCGCCGTCAACGTGCTGCCCGGCGTCGCCGCGAAGGCCCAGCTGATCGCCCGCGAGGACCGCTCGGCGATCGATATCCCGGTCGAAGCGTTCGCCTAGGGACGCTTTCTCACTTCGCAACCCACCGCATCGAGTGATCTCGTGCACATAGGTGGGGACGCTTTCTCACTTCGCAACCCAGCTGGTTGCATTAGGCTCGCCCGGTGCGGGTCTGGGCGCTGCTGATGCTCGTCGGATGCGGTGACAACATCACCGACCGGCTGGCGGTATGCCGAGAGCAACAGGCGTCGACCGTGCAGGACCGGCGCGCGATCGGCATGGCCGCGCCGTACGCGGCGGACCTCGGGCTCGCGGCGCGTGACGAGGAGCTCGCCCGTTCGATCGCGACGCGGCGTGGCGTGGCGTGGCAGGTCGTGTCGCGCGTCGTGCGGCCGGTGCCGCTCGGCGATCTGCCGGCGTACAACGTGCCGGCGTGGGCGACGTGGTACGGCCGCGATGACTTCGAGCGCACGTTCGAGCATCTGTTTCGCGCGCTGACGCCGGACCAACGACATGCGCGCGCGGCGATCGATCCGGCGGCGGGGCTCGCATGGAATGCGACCGCGCTCGACGGGCTGCCCGACTGGCCGGAGCAGCGCTATCAGGATTATCTCGCGGCGGTGCAGACGCCGGACGAGGCGCAGGGGCTCGGCGGCGTGTATCGCGTGGGCTACAGCGAGGGCGCGACGAAGCATCTCGTCGAGTCGTATGCGAAACAGTTCGCGTGTCGGGTCGGGACGGATCCGCCCGCGTATGCGGAGGACGCGACGAAGATCGGGGCGCCGGTCGTTCAGCGCGAGCGCGTCGCCGTCGATGCATGCGAGATGCATGTCGTCGGGCCGTACATCGCCGCCGCGGCGTCGGTGCACGTGACGGCGAGCGATGAGGTGCTCGTGCGGCGCGGCGCGGCGCCGGATCTCGACGTGTATGACTGCCGCGGCCGCGACTGCAGCGTCGAGGGCGGCGAGCCGGTGTACGTCGGCGTGATCGCGCCGGATGCGGAGGCCGTCGACGTCACGGTCGCGTACACGACCGCGGATGTCGCGGATCCGAGCTGTCTCGACGGGGCCATGCCGCGCGATGCGGTGATCGTCAAGGCGGACTGGCAGCGCGTGCTCGGCGATCCGCTCGCGACGTTCGATACATCGGGCGCGCGCATGCAGGCGCGGTTTGCGGGCAGTGCGGCGTGGGATCCCGATGGCACCGCGGATCCCGCCGCGGACGCGATCTACACCGTGCAGCTGCCGGGCGGGCAGGTGTTCCGGTTGCCGGCGCTCCACATCATGAGCAAGGAGCTCGATCACTGGCTGTGGATCACGCTGTGGTGGTCGCCGCACCCCGACGAGGATTTCGGCGCCGACCGGCCCTCGCTGCCGGGTGTGTGGAGGAACTACAAGATGTGCGTCACGTCGGCGTACGTCGAGGGCGACGGCGATCCGCGCGGCGGCTTCGCGGGCACGCTCGGCGATGCGCTGGCGGCGGTGTCGAAGGGGCCGGGCCACGCGACGTGGTGCAGCAACCCGTACCTCGAGCAGGGCGCTGGAAATGCCGCGACGAACTGCATCGGCTGCCACCAGCATGGCGGCACGGCGCGGCTGCCCGAAGAAATTCTCGGCGACCCGCACCACGGCACCGACCGGCTGCGCAACAACTTCTTCACCGACTATCTGTGGGCGATCAAGGGCGGACGTGGTGAAGAGCTTTCTGCGATCGTGCAAGCGGAGCTCGACTACTGGGACGCGAATGATCCGCCGTGATTTTTGACGCGGACTCCCGCGATCTTCGGCGCGCGGCGGGCGAAGATGTCGCGAGCGATGATCGGGGAGCTCGAGCTGACGGTGCTCCGGGACGCCGGCGACGAGATCGGATACGTCGCCAGCTTCGCCCTGACCGACCAGCTGCTGGTCGTCGCCGGCGGCACCTCGTCGCGGCACCCGTTCGTGTGTGCGTCGTCGAACGCGCGCCACTTCGAGCCGATGACGACGCCGCGCGAGCTCGGACTGCGCGACGTGCTCGCGGTCGGCGATGCGCTGTGGGTGTGTGGCGAGTACGGCCAGCTCGCGTGCTCGCGCGACGGCGGCCGCACCTGGAAGCAGCTCGATACGGGCACCGATGCGTGCCTGTTCGCGCTCGCGGTCGCGCCCGATGGAGCGGTCTGGGTCGTCGGAGAGCGCGGCTACGCGGGGCGCGTGCTCGGCGAGCGCACCTCGTTGCTCGATTTCGGCACGACGGCGCGGCTCGCGAGCGTGCATGTCGTCGGCAGCGACATCGTCGTGCTCGGCGGCGACGGCAACGTGTATCGCTGGCGCGAGGGCGGCGTGACGAAGACGGCGACCGGCGCGACGAAGCCGCTGACGTCACTCGTGATCACGAAGGCGGGGACGTGGGTGCTGACTGGAGACGGCGGGTTCGTCGCGCGCTCGCCCGATGGGCAGTGGTTCTCGCGCGTGAAGAGCGGCGTCGAGGTCGATCTCGAGGCGGTCGGGACCGTGGCGGATGGTCGCGTCGTCGCGGTCGGCGATCGCGGCGTGTGCCTCGTGTCGTCGGATGACGGGCGGACGTGGCGGTCGCTGGAGTCGAAGGTCACGTCGCACCTGTGGTCGATCGAGCGGTTTGGCGGCGGTGTGGTCGTCGGAGGCGACGACGGCCTGATCGTCAAGCTCGCGCCGCCCGGCGACGCGACGTGGGCGGATCGCGTGAACGTGTTCGGCGGGGCGAAGCCGCTCGACGTCGTGTTCGCGGCGGGGCCCGATGGCTTCGTGTCGAAGGGACTGTTCGAGGTGCTCGGCAAGGGCGATACGACGCCGGCGCCGACGGCGGATGCGGCCGCGTTCGAGCGCGTCTACGGCGTGATGATGCCCGTCGAGGTCAAGCGGCTGCTCGATGCGGTGCGCGGCCGCGAGGCGGGCGATGTGCTCGAGGAGTTCACGCTCGAGGCGCCGCTCGTGCCCGATGCGGGCGCGAAGAACCTGTTCGAGCGGCTTCTTACGCGGGATCAGGAGACGTATCTCGGCACCGGGCTCGTCGAGGCGTTCTGCGGCGCGTTCTGCATCGGCTCGCAGGGCAACGGCGACACCTATCACCTCGAGCTGTACGAGTGGGACGGCCCGCGGCAGGTGCTGCACCACGATCACGAGACGCACGCATTCACGGGCGTGATCGCCGACTCGCTCGATTCGCTGATGTATCTGTGCGCGCTGACGAAGGCGCATGACACCGGGCGCGTCTCCGACGACGGCTACGCGAGCGGCCTGCGCAAGCTCGCGGGGCGGATCTCGCCGACGTGGCACTTCTCGATCGACGATCCCGACTTCGAGAAGCTCGACGCCAAGCGCCGCGATACCGAGTTCTTCTTCTATCGCTCGCGGTGGATCGTCGCGCTGCTCAAGAACGACGGCGTCACCGACGTCGCCGACATCCCGCGCCTGTTCAACGCCGATTTCAACCAGGTCGTGCCGCACGAGCAGCTGCCCGCGCGGTTCGAGGCGTGCGAGAAGTTCATTCCGACCGCGCTCTACTCGATGTGGCGCGCGTTCCTGTTCGACGAGCCGGAGCTCGCGCGCTACCTCGAGATCGGCCGGCGCCATCGCTCGCGACTCGTGCGCGACGCCGCATCGCTGATCGACGAGCTCCACATCGGCGGGCGCAACGAGCTCGGCGCGATCCGCGACATGCGCAGCCACCTCGCCGCGTTCCGCGCGCTCGATCTCGATCCGCGCCGCGCCGATGCCCGCCGGGTCGAGGCGGCGGCGAAGGAGCAGGCGGAGGCGTCGCGGCGCGATTCGGTCGCCGCGGAGCTCGAGCGCACGCCGCGCGCGCAGTGGAAGGACCTCGCGTGGCGCTGGCTCGATGATGGCGTCGCGCATCGAGCGCTCGTCGCGAAGCTCGACGGCAGCGACCTCGCGGCGCAGCTGACCGCGCTCGACGAGCTGCGCGAGCTCGGCGACGACGACCGCGAGATTGCGGTACCGATGCTCGCGAGCGAGCTGGCGCCCGAGCTCGAGGCCGTGCTCGTCGGCAGCCTCGTGCGCAACGATCGCCTCGAGGACGCGCTCCCGGCTGGCGGCGGCGGCGAGGACGAGTCGCCGGGCTGGGACGCGATCGATCGCGCACTCGAGCCGCTCTACGGAACGAGCGATCCGCACGCGCACTACGGAACGGTCGTGCCGTACATGCTCGGCGGCAACGATCCGCTGCACGGCATCAGCGTGTATCTGCGGACCGATCCGCAGCCGCACTTCCACTTCGTCACGTACGGCTTCACCGATCTGTTCGTCAAGGAGACCGAGGATCCGCAGGAGAGCGGCTTCGGGTTCGAGCTGTCCCTGCGACTGCGCCGCGCACCCGACGAGACCGACGTGCCGACGTGGGCGCTCAACTTCCTGCAGAACATGGCGCGCTACGTGTTCGGCACCGGCAACCGGTTCGACGCCGGCCACAAGATGGGCCTCAACGGGCCGATCGCGCTCGGCCACGACACGCTGCTGACCGCGGTGCTGTTCGCCGACGATCCCGAGCTGCGCGCGATCGACTCGCCGTTCGGCAAGGCGAAGTTCATCGAGGTCGTCGGCATCACCGACGACGAGTACAAGCTGATCCAGGAATGGTCGACGACGGGGCTCGTCGAGATCCTCAGGAAGAAGCTGCCGTTCTTGATCACCGACCTGACGCGGCCGAGCGTGCTCAGCGATCCGGAGATCCGGCGCGAGGTCGACGAGCGCGTTGCGGCCGAGGGCTCGTCGGAGGACCTGACGTTCGCGGGCGAGCTCGCGCTGACGACCGACGACGGCCACGTGCGCATCGAGCTCGGCGCCCTGTACGCGGCCGCGTTGCCGCGCGCGATGCGAGGCCGCCTGCGCCACGGTCGCGGCTACACGCTGCGCGGCCGCGATGCGACGCTCGTGCTCGAGCCCGGTCTCGAGGCCCGGTACGAGCGCGGCGAGGATGGCGAGCTGATCCTGACGCTGCCGAAGGATCTCGTCGCCGAGGTCGAGCGGCGGCTCGCGCCCGGGCTCGCGGGCACGTACCACTTCGATGCGTGGCCGGCGCTCGAGATCGTCGTCACGGTGAGCTTCATCCGCGATCAGTCGGGCGACGCCGTCGAGGCGCGTGGCATCGCGGATCCGAAGCAGGCCGCGCAGCTCGTCGCGGCCGAGAACGACGAGGGTCGCGACGACGAGGACGACGACGGCGACGACGACGAGGACGACTACGTCCCGCCGGCCGGGCGACTGACGACGGCGCTGGCGATGACCGAACGCGCGCTGCGGCTGTCGCCCGACGACGAGGACGTCCAGTTCACACACGCGATGCTCCTCCTCGACGCCGAGAAGGCGGGCCTCGCGGGCGCGATCGAGCAGCTGCTCGCGCTGCTCCGTGGTTTCGCACCGGGCGTGCGGCTCAACATCGCGACGCGCATGGGCAAGGCCGCGCACGCGCGGTTCGTCGAGGTCGTCGATCGCACGCTCGCGCAGGGGGCCGCGGGCGAGGAGATCCCGCACGAGCTGTACATCGAGCTGATCGACGCGCTACTCGACTGTGCGCCGGATCGCATCGCGCGGCTCGCGCCGCAGCTACCCGCCGACACCAATCTGTTGTCCTCGCTCGCGTGGAAGGTCATCCAGGCCGACGAGCCGCTTCAGGCGACCGCCGTCTACGAGCGGTTGCTCGAGCTGCCGATTCCCGCGGCGGGCCACGACCGCACGAACTACCTGCGCGCGCTCAACAACGCGTGCGTGCAGGCCCACGCGGGCAAGGCGTACGAGGTCGCGGTCAAGATCGCCGATCGCGCGCAGCCGGTCGCGCATGAGAACCCGTACATCTATCACTCGGCCGCGTGCGCCTACGCCGCGGTCGGCGACTACGCGAAGGCGTTCGAGCAGGTGAAGCTCGCCGTGCGCTACGACTACGATCACCTCGGCAAGGTCGAGGTCGATCGCGATCTCGGGCCGATCCTCGAGTGGCCGGAGTTCAAGGCGCTGTTCCGCGACTGGCACTCGCGCCAGGAGGGGAACTGATGACGGCCGTCGTCCACGGCATGTCGCCGCTCGAGGGCGAGACCGCGTTCGCATTCCTCGTCGTGCGGCTCCGCGACACCGTCGATCGCGACGGCCTCGTGCGCGTCCTGCGGTACTTCGCGCCGCTCGTTCCCGACGTCGAGGGCTTCATCGCGGAGCTCCCGGAGCCGCTCGACGAGCGGATGCGCCTCGTCGGCATGCCGTGGCTGCCGCCCGAGGCCGGCCATGCGACGGGCGCCCAGCGGCGGCTCGCCGAGCAGGCAGATGCGGTCGGCATCGAGGAGCTGTGGTTCTTCCAGACGGGCACGAGCCTGGTCGACGACGACGACGACGACGACGGCGACGATCCGCGCGGGAAGCGCGCGTCGAGCGTGACCGACGAGCACGAGCGCCCCAGGCGTGCGACGAGCGTGACCGGCGAGCACGAGCGGCCGACGCGCGCGATGACGGCCACCGACGAGATCACGACGACGACGACACTCCCCGCGCTGCGCGACGCCGACCGCGACGACGACGACGACGACGAGGTTGTCAGCGGCGAGATCGGCGGTGACGTCAGCCGCGACGACGACTCGCTCGACGAGGATCTCGAGGACGCCGATCATCGGGCGCCCGGCGACGCCGACGAGATGTGGACGCAAGGCCCGCCGCCGCAGGTGTCGAGCGCGCGGTTCCCGGTCGATGGCTACCCGGCGATCCTCGACGAGCTCGACTGGGAGGACTTCGGCATCGCGTTCAAGCTTGCCGGTCCGCACACGCCGGGCGAGGGCACCGTGCTGATCGGGTTTCACACGCTGTGGCTCGCGCCGTACGGCGGCCGCTATCGCAACGCGGCGGTCACGGTCGACCGCGAGCGCCACGCCGCGCACCTGTGGGTCGATCGATTCTCCGTGCCGTGCTCGCCCGAGGAGCAAGTCCACCATCTGCTGTGGATCGTCAGCAAGCTCGACGAGGTGATCCCGGTCGTCCACGCGCGCTTCGGCGGCGCCTCGCTGCTGCAGAAGCTCGACGACGACACGCCGTTCGTGCTCGGCGGCAACCCGGTGCTGCGGATCTTCGCCGAGGGTGGCGAGGGCGCGGTCGAGGCGTGGCTGGCGGAGCAGACGGAGTGGACGCCGCGCGAGCTCGGTGCACAGCTGCGCGAGCTGGCGATCGAGGTCGCGAGCCCGACCGGCCACGATGAGCACGATGACGACGAGCACGAGGACGACGAGCTGGGCGAGGGCGAGGAGGTCGACGCCGAGTTCGACGACGACGGCCGTGAGGAGGCCGAGATCGACGAGGACGACGAGGGCGACGACCACGACGACAGCGACGACGACGACAGCGACGACAGCGACGACGACGGGGGCGACGACGACGACGACGACGACGACGAGGCCGAGGGCAGCGACGACGAAGACCGCGGCCGCCAGATCGCGACCTACGCCGGCGAGCTGCTGCGTGCGCGCGCCGCGGCCGGGCGGCTCGACCCCCGCGCGGCGGATCGCCTGCTGCCCGTGCTCGACCAGCCCGAGAAGTTCGAGCACCGGCGGCGCGCGGTCGTCGAGATCCTCGGTGCGCTGCGCCACCGCGCGGCGGTGCCCGCGCTGATCAAGATCCTCGACGAGACGACGATCAAGTCCTCGCTCGACTCGATCGGCAAGGAGCAGCTGCTCGCGTCGACGGCGGCCGCGCTCGGTGCGATCGGCGACCCGGCCGCGATTCCGGTGCTCGCGCGTGTCGTCGCGGCGAGTGGCCCGCACAACGACAAGGCGCGCCCCGTCGCGGCCGATGCGCTCGCGGCGTGCCTGGCCGCGTCGCCGGAGCCGCGTGCGCTCGACGAGGCGGTTCTCGGCGAGCTGCTGACGACGATCCGCGAGCGCAACGACGGCGAGCTCAACGCCGAGAGTCACTTCGCGTACGGGCGGGTCGCGCGCCAGCTGCCGCCAGATCGCCGGGCGGAGGCTCGCCGCCGGCTGCTCGCGACGGACTCCGCGCGCGATGATGCGACCGCTCAGCTCGCGCGCCACGCGGCCCTCGTGCTCGCGAGCCCGACCGCGGATGTCGATGCGCCGCCGCGCGACCTCGCGCCGCTGCTGCACGAGGCGCTGACGTCGCTCGACTACGATCACGACTACACCGTGCGCAACCTGCGCGTCGCGCTGCGTGTCGCCGAGGTCGTGCCGGAGCTCGTCGATCCCGATGACCTCGTGTGGCTGACGCGGTTCACCGAGGGTGACATCCGGGCGCGTGCGCATGCGCTGCTCGATCTGCGCGGCAAGCCGATGCCGCCCGCGCCGACGTTCGATCGCGCCGCCGCTCGCGCGCTGTCGGATCTGGATCTCGTCGAGCGGATCGGCGATCCGCACGTGGTGGGGCGCGCGACGCTGATCGCGGAGGCGGGCCGGCGCCGGCTGCGGGACGCGCATCCCGCGATCGTCGACGCGTGTCACGACGTCGTGTCGCGCGCTCGCCAGGGCGGCGCCAACCTGCTCGATCCCGATACCCGCACGCTCGAGATCGCGCTGCCGATCCTGCGCGAGCATCTCGACGACGACGTGATCGCACTGTTCGATCGCATGCTGCGCCACTCGAACTTCCACGTGAAGTGGGAGCTGCTGCACGCGCCGCCCGACGACGAACGGCTGATCGGCGGCATGTTCCACGTGCTCGGCGAGCGCTGGGGCTGGCAGGAGAAGGCGGCGAAGGACTGGCTCGCGCACTATCAAGGCACGCCGATGTACGAGCTCGAGCGCCGTCGCGCCGGCTCTCCGGATCTCGACGAGGTGGAGGAAGAGGCCCCCGAGGAACCGTCGGAAGAGGACATCAACTAGCAGTGAAGTTCGACGCCGACCGCGACTACACCATCGAGCTCGAGCTCGACGAGGCCGACGACCTTCCCGCGGTGGCGAAGAAGCTCGCCGCCCAGATCGGCATCTCGCCGGAGCGGCTGCCCGCGATCGAGATCCGCAAGCGATCGATCGACGCGCGGCGCGGCCGCGTGCGCTTTCACCTGATCGTCGGCGCCGTCACGACCACGCCGGTCGGCGGCGCGCCGCTGCGCGAGACCTCGGGCGAGCCGGTCGTGATCGTCGGCGCGGGCCCGGCCGGCCTGTTCTGCGCGTACGAGCTCGCGCGCGCCGGCATCCCGGCCGTGATCCTCGACCGCGGCAAGCCCGTGCAGGCGCGCCGGCGTGACCTCAAGGGGCTCACGCAGCACGGTGTCGTCGACGAGGATTCGAACTACTGCTACGGCGAGGGCGGTGCCGGCACGTACTCCGACGGCAAGCTCTACACGCGCTCGCACAAGCGCGGCGACGTCCGCGACGTGATCGAGGTCCTCGCGCTGCACGGCGCCCCGGAGCAGATCCTCGTCGACGCGCGCCCGCACATCGGCTCGAACAAGCTCCCGAAGGTGATCACGGCGCTGCGCGAGGCGCTCGAGAAGGTCGGCTCGCAGATCCGCTTCGGCGCGCGCGTCACCGAGCTCGTCACGCGCGACGGCCGCGCGGTCGGCGTCCGCCTCGCCGACGGTGGCGAGGTCACCGGCCGCGCCGTCGTGATGGCGACCGGCCACTCTGCGCGCGACGTCCACACGCTGCTGCAGCGCGCCGGCGTCCACCTGCAGGCGAAGCCGTTCGCGATGGGCGTGCGCATCGAGCATCCCCAGCCGCTGATCGATCGCATCCAGTACGGCCGCGCCGCCGGCCACCTCAAGCTGCCCGCCGCCGCCTATCGCCTCGCGTTCACGCCCGACGACGGCCGCGGCGCGTTCTCGTTCTGCATGTGCCCGGGCGGCTGGATCGTCCCCGCCGCGACGGAGCGGGACGGCCTCGTCGTCAACGGCATGAGCTTGTCGCGTCGCGACTCGCCGTTCGCGAACTCCGGCCTCGTCGTCGCGATCGAGCTCGCGGACCTCCGCAGTGACGATCCGCTCGCCGGCGTCGCGCTGCAGCGCCGCCTCGAGCAAGCGGCCGCCCTCGCCGGTGGAGGCGAGCTGCGTGCCCCGGCCACGCGCGCGACCGACTTCGTCGCGGGCAAGGCGTCCTCGACGGTGCCGCGCACGAGCTACGAGCCCGGCCTCGCTGCGACGAACGTCGCCGAGGTGCTCGACTCGCTCGGCCTGCCGCTCGCCCAGCGCCTGCGCGAGGCGATCCAGCAGTTCGATCGGCAGATGCGCGGCTATCTCACCGAGGAGGCGGTGCTCGTCGGCGTCGAGAGCCGTACGTCATCGCCGGTGCGCGTGCCGCGCGATCCCGAGACGCTGCTGTCGCCCGACCTCGCCGGCCTGTATCCCGCCGCCGAGGGGGCCGGCTACGCGGGCGGCATCGTGTCGGCTGCGCTCGACGGCATGCGGATCGCGCGCGCGATTATTGCCCGATCTCTGTGACCGCGGCGGTAGGCTCGCGCGATGGATGTCGCGCTATTCGGGGTCGTGCTGCCGGGCGTCGAGAACCACTCGCTCGGGGTGCTCGGAGGTGCGCTCGCGGATGCAGGCCTCTCGCATCGCGTGCTGCCGTTCCGCGGGTTCGCGGCGATGCAAGAGATGATCGGCGATGTGCTGGCGCTGCAGCCTCGCGTGTGTGGCCTCTCGCTGCAGACCACCGAGGCGTCACTCGCCGTGCTGACGTTCGCGAAGCTGCTGCGGGCGGCCGGTTATCGCGGGACGATCGTCGTGGGTGGGCACCTCGCGACACTCGCGCCCGACGCGATCCTGTCGTGCGATGCGGTCGATGTCGTCGTCGAGCTTGCCGGAGAACCGGCGCTCGTCGGGCTCGCACGTGACGAGGATCCGCGAGCGTTGCCAGGCACGCGCACGCGTGCAGGTCGCGGATTGCCGGCGCTGCCCGTGCAGGTGCAGGCAATGCGGCGCACGAAGCTGTCCGAGCACCTCGGTTTCGGCGCGGCCGATCTGATCGTCAGTCGCGGCTGCCCGGCGCACTGCGGCTACTGCTGCGTCGCCACAGTGTCGGACGAGAACGAGCGCGCGGGAGGTGGCCGGCACGTGGTGCGCGACATCGCGCCGATCGCCGACGAGATCGCTGACGTCGCGAAGCTTGGCGGGCGCGCCTTCCATTTCATGGATGACAACATCTTGCCGCTCGAACCCGATGCGGCGCTCGCGTGGGTTCGGGCGCTGCAAGCGGCGCTCGATGCGCGCCGCGTGCCACCGATCGCGTTCTCGCTGCAACTGCGCGCCGATGTCGTCACGCCGGATCTCGCCGACGCGCTCGCGAACGTCGGCCTGGTGCGCGCGTACGTCGGCATCGACGGTTACTCTGCGGGCCAGCTGCGCGCGATCGGCCGTCACGCCGCCGCCGATGCGGGCACGCGTGCCGTCGAGCTACTCGCCGCGCGCGACATCCTGTGCGTCGCGAACGCACTGCTGGTCGGGCCGACGATCCGCGCCGACACGATCGAGCGCGAGATCGAAGGTCTCGCGCGCGTGCGCCACGCGCCGGTGCACCTGCTGCCTATCGAGGCGCGCCCGGGCACGGTCTATCACCAGCGCGCTGCTGCACGCGGCCTGATCGAAGGCGGCCCGCTGTGGCCGGCGTATCGCTTCGAGGACGAGCGCGCGTTTCTGATCGGGCAAGTCGTCACGCAGCTGCCGACGCGGCTCGTCGAGCGTTCGGTACCGATCGCACTCTACGACCTCGCGTGGGCGCTCGGTGTCGCGCGGCGGCTCGCGCCCACCGTCGACATCTCCGCCGGCCTCGCGACGTACGCGCGCGTGACCGACGCCTGGAACTCCGATCAGATCCGCGTGCTGCGCGCAGCCGCCTCGCGGTCGCGCGAAGGACGCACCGCGATCGATGCGCTGATCGCCAGCGAGCGACGGATCGTCGACGCGCATGACACCGCGCTGCTGCACGCTGTCGACGACGCGCTGGCCGACGTCGAACACGCCCTCTCCGCATTCGCGCGCCGGCCGGTTCGCGCGCACGCGCGCGGTCGGCTGCTCGGAGCCTTCGCGTTCTCGATGGGGCTCGCCGCGGCCGCGTGCTCTCCGTCGAAGCGCGCGCCCGTGGACGCCGTCGTCGACGCGGTGCCCGACGCGCCGTGGATGTGCGCCGATCCGGCGCGTATGGCGGAGCCCTATCTCGGGATCTTGAATGACGACTGCAACTGCCTCGGCTCGGGCGAGATGCCGACCACGCAGGTCCAGTTCACGTTCAACGCCAACGGCGAGCTCGTATCGGTCCTCGACGCCAACGGCACCCCGTTCCCCCAGAACATCCAGCAATGCTTCCTCGAGCTCGTCGCCGGGTACTGTTATCCGACGCAGGCCGGGATGACCGTCCCGAGTTACACCTGCCACGTGTGGATCGCTTAGAGCACGCCGCGCACGCCGATGCCGACGCTCGCGGCCGAGTCCGCCGTCGCGTTGACGTGACCGAACACCTTCAGCTTCCACGCGTCGAGCTGTACGCCGGTGAACGCGCGCGGTGTGAACGGGCTCGCCCCGCGCGAGTCGTGGCCATCGATCGTCACGGTGCCGAGCATGCGGCCGTCGGCGTCGTGGAGCGGGCCGCTGAGGTGCGCGTCGATCGTGCCCTGGCCCTGCGTCAGGTCGAGGCCGACGCCGGTATAGAAGCTGACCACCGCGAGGCGAATGCCGGTCGACAGCTCGACGGGCACATCCACCGACGTCGAGCCGAGCTCGAGGCTGCCGGTCGAGTCGTAGCCGAGCTTCGCCGAGCCCTGGCTGCCCATCACGGTGAACGCGGTCGACATCGCGCGCGTCGTGCCGAGCGTCCACCGCGTCAGCTCGAGGCCGGTCGTCAGCTGCACGCCGGTCCACCGTGCGACGCCGCCGCCTTCACTCGCGGGGATCAACGCGTACTGCAGGTGGGCGCCCGCGTTCGTGATGTGCCCGGTGACGTCCTTGATCGTCTCGCTGCGGTAAAAGCCGCTGCCGTAGATCGTCCAGCGCGGCAGGTGCCACGGCGACAGGTTCATGCCCGCCATCAACGCGACGTTCGCGGCGAGCCCGCCGCCGATCGAGGACGGCACGTCGCCGTTCGCGCTCGCGGCGTTCGCGGCCACGCCGACGATCAGCGACTCCGGCACGCTGACATAGTCGACGCCCAGGCCGTGGCTCGAGAGCACCGCCGCATCCGAGAACCGCTGCAGTGAGCCGCCATCGGTGCCCATCACGCTCTCGACGCGATCGTGCAGCTTGCTCGCGAGCTGGTCCGGCGTCACGCCGAGCTGGTGCGCGAGCATCTGGCCGTCGGGAGTCAGCTGCACGCCGACCGTGACGTCCGCGCGCGCGGTCGCCGAACCGCCGAGAAGTAGGCCGAGCGCGAGCGCACGTTGCATCCCCTGTCAAAGTGCAGCGGGCATGCCCGGCGACGTAACCTCACGAAAATGCGACGTGAGACGCACGTTGGCTGCATTGTCGCCGTCCGCGGTGCGTGACAAGAATTGCTCGCAGCAATGAAGAAGCGCGTTGTCGTCATCGGAGCCGGTCTCTGTGGCTCGGTCGTGAGCACGCTGTTGCGCAACGACTTCGACGTCACGGTCGTCGAGCAGGGCGCGAAGAAGAAGCCGCTGTTCAACGACGTCGATTGCGATACCGGCGAGCTCAACACGTCGATCAACCGCGCCGAGGGTCTCGGCGGCACGACGAACTACTGGCACAACGCGCTGATCGAGCTCGACGACAAGGATCTGAAGAAGGCCGGGATCGAGCCGCGCGGGATGGAGCCGTACTACCAGAAGGCGTGGTCGTTCTTCCTGACGCCGTCGGAGCTCGCCGAGTGCAACCGCGCGCGCGATACGAACCAGGCGGCGGTGGCCAGCGGCAAGGCGACGGTCGCGCACATGGTGCTGCCGCAGACGCGCCACAATGCGTGGAAGCTCGCGAACGAGCGCAACCCCGGCAACGACATCAAGGTCGTCTACGGCCAGGCGCAGCGGATCGTGCCGGCGGCGAACGGCCGCGGCGGTTACGTCGAGCTCGCGGGCCGCGGCGGGCCGCAGAAGCTCGAGGCGGACTTCGTCGTGTCGGCGGGCGGCGGCCTGGGCACCCCGGTGCTGCTCGCGCGCTCGCTCGGCCAGCAAGAAGGCTTCGTGCCCGGCTATCACGACCATCCGATGGCGTACATCGCGAAGGTCAAGCTCAAGCCCGACAGCAAGCTCAAGGCGATCTCGTGCACGACGACGCTGTCGGCGGAGATCCGCGCCGGCCTGATCTACGAGACGGATGACCTCAAGACCGTCATCTACCTGCGCCCCGCGATCGACATGCGCCTCAGCTCGATCAGCGGACCGGCGCGCTACATCCTTTCGGACCTGCGCAACGATCCGTTCTCGCCCAAGAAGATCATGATGCTCCTGGGCAACCTCGAGGCGGTGCGCGAGGCGATCCTGTTCAAGACGCGCCTCGGCTTCCGGGGCGATCACTACTCGGTGCTCATCCTCGGCGAGCAGACGCCGCTCCCCGACCGCGGCCTGCAGATGCGCAACGGCAAGCGCCCGTCGCTCAACTGGCACGTCACGGATCGCGAGCTGCGCTCGTACTCGCAGAGCGTCGACAAGTTCTTTGCCGAGTACGCCGACGACATCCTCGAGAAGAAGCTGATCCCGGTCTCCGAGTGGGAGTTCCGCAACGCGGCGCACCACTCCGGCACCGCGAACCAGTTCGTGCCGATGCCCGGCGACACGACGCCCGAATTCTTCGCCGCGAGCAAGCTGCCCGGCACCTACGTGTGCGACGGGTCGATCTTGCGCGCCGCCGGCATCGCGAACAGCGGGCTCACGCTGGTGGCGCTGAGCTACCGGCTCGCGGATCACCTGCGCGCGATGGCCTGAGCTGGTGGTGCGCCGCGTGCGCGCGATCGCCTAGCGCGCGGCCTGCTGCATGACGCGCCGGATGCCCTCGCGGACGCCGACCTGCGGCTTCCAGCCGAGCATGCTCTGCGCGCGGTCGCTGTCGTAGCGGAGGCGGGCGAGCGCGCTCTTGAGGCGATAGGCGCCGATCGGCGACTGCTTGCCGAGGACGCGCAGCGGAAGCTCGCTGAGCTTGCCGAGCGCGAACACGACGCCGCGCGGGACGTGGACGACGGACTTGCCGCCGCCCGCCGCCGCGAGCACCTCGTCTTGCGTCAGGTGCTCGGGATCGACGATGTGGATGATCTCGCCGCTCGGGATGTTCTTGGCGGCCGCGGCGAGGATCGCCTGCACGACGTCGTCGATGTAGACGAGCGGCAGCTGCAGCGTGCCGTCGCCGAGCACGAGCCAGCGCCCGCGGGCCTCGCGCGCGACCGCGCCGTTGATCAGCGGGATACCGCCGCCGAAGATCTGGCCGGGGCGCAGGATCACGCACCGCAAACCGGCGGCGGCCGCCGCGACGACGATCCGCTCCGCCTCGAGCTTCGCGCGCGTGTACTCGCCACGCCTCTCGGGGTGTGGCTCGAGCCGCGCCTGCTCGTCGACGGGGCCGTTGTCGCTGCCCGCCCAGTCGATCACGCTCATCGACGAGATGTGCACGAGCCGGCCGACGCCGTGCTTGCCGCACGCCTCGACGACGTTTCGCGTGCCCTCGACGGTACCGCGCCGGTGCTCCTCCCACGTCCCCTTCATCACGGCGCCGGCGTGGATCACGATGCTGCAGCCGTCGACGGCCTTGTCGACCGCCGCCGGATCTGCGAGATCGCCGACGACGTACTCGACGCCCGCGGCCGGCGTCTGGGGCGCACGCCGATCGAACACGCGCACCGGCCAGCCGCGTTCGAGCAGCTGCTGGACGACCGCGCGGCCGAGCGAGCCCGATCCTCCGGTCACGAGAGTCGTCATCGCCGCTTCCTTTCGAAGATCTCGTCGACGATGCCGGCGACCTTCGCGACGCGCGCCGACCACGTCTCGTTCGTCATCGTCGCACTGCGCGCCGCGCGCTGGCTCGCGCCGCCCTCGCGAAGCGCTGTCTCGCACGCCGCGACGAATTCGTCCGGCGTCGCCGCGATGTGCACGCCGGCCTGGTCGGCGTAGCGCCGCACCTCCGGCACCGGCGTCGACACGACGGGCAGCCCGGCCGACAGGTACTCGCGCAGCTTGAGCGGGTTGACGTAGGTCATGCGCTCGTCGATGACGTAGGGGATCAGGCCGACGTCGAAGCCCTTGCAGTACGCGGGCAGCTCGCCGTGCTTCTTCTGCCCGAGCAGGTGCACGTTCGGAAGCGCGCGCACGGCCGATGTATCGACGAGCTGCTGCCCGACGAGCACGATCTGCCACGTCGGGCGCGCGCGTGCGACGTGGGCGATCAGCTCGAAGTCGACCCACGACTGCAGCGTGCCGTAGAACCCGAGGCGCGGATGCGCGATCGGCGCCAGGTCGGTCGGCTCGGGGAGGGCGGGATCGAGCGCCTTCGCGAACAGCGCGTGATCGACGCCGTGCGGCGACACGTACGTGCTCGGGTTGATGGCGCGCTTGGCATCGGCGAGCGCCTGGTTGATCGCGAACACCGCGTCGACCTTGCCGAGCAGCTCGCGCTCCTGGCGCACGGTCGCGTCGCGATCGAGGTAATCGAACATCGACCACTCGTCGACGCAGTAGTAGACCGATGCGCCCTCGCCGAGCGTGCCGATGTAGTCGGCGGTCGTCGGCAGGAACGTCCAGAGCTGGAAGTCCTTGATGCCGAGGCGCAGGCGCAGGCCGCGGATCGTCGCGCGCAGCACCTGGCGGTTGATCGCGCGGGCGACCGAGGAGTGGGGCAGGGGCAGCGCGAGCGGCGACATCACCCACAAGTCGTTCTCGACGTTGACCGGGCCCTTCGCGAACTCGCCCAGCTTGCGCTTGATCTTGCCGAGGTCGCGCCCGCTCGACAGCTTTGGCGTGCGAGTCGCAATCGAGTTGAGCCACAACACGCGCCGTGTTCTGGCAAGCTCGCGAAGGACGTGATGGTTCGAGGTTGGATCCTCGTGCCAGTCTTTCGCGAAGGCGACGATCGGCGTGCTCACTGACGGTAACCAAGGTATCCGGCGCATGACCAGGCAGGCAATGGACGCGACCGCGCTCGTGATGTGCTGCGCTGTCACGTGTGCGCTGCTGCCCGGGTGCAGGCATCCGGATCCGGGGCCGGAGCTGCAGGTCGTCGGCGAATCGACCCGCCTGCGTACCGGCGACCCCATCCCGGCGCGGTCGCCGTTCTTCGACGGCACCAAGGTCACGCTCGTCGCCGCGCGCGGCGAGACGCTCGGGCTCCAGGTCCTCCACCGCGGCGGCGGCCCCGTCGAGCTGAAGCTCCCCGGCGCGACCGGCTACGAGGTGAAGCGCGTGCACGTGCGGCAGGCGTCGACCGAGCTCTACGGCGGCGGGCGCGGTGCGGGCGACTACGCGGACGAGCTCGTGCCGGCGGCGGTGCCCGCGACGGACCCGGCGTACTTCACGATCGCAGCGGATGCCACGGCGCAAGGCGAGCTGGTCGTCGGCGGGCGGCACGTGCCGGTGTCGCTGACGGTCGAGCCGGTCGCGCTGCCGCCGCTGCCACTCGACGTGTGGGCCTACTACGATCCGCGCGAGCTCGGCGGGACGCTCGAGGCGCCCAATGATGCGGAGCGCGCGTGCATCGCGATGTTCGCCGCGCACGGCGTGCTGCTGTCGCCGGACCTGCCGCCGGCCGCGTGGGCCGCGCGCAAGGCGCTCGTACCGACCCACTGGGTGCCCGCCGTGATCGACAGCGGCGACGACGTGCGCGCGTGGCTCGCGCAGGCGCCCGACCGCGAGGTGTTCGCGATTCCGATCGACGAGCCGCGCACGCCGGAGGCCCGCGCGAAGGTCGTGGCGCTCGCGAAGCAGGTGCGCGAGGCGGGTGGAGGCGCCGGCGCGGGCAGTGGCGCGGCTGCCGGCAGCGGCGGATCGTTTCTGTACGCCGTCACCGACGAGCCGCGCCCCGACTATGGCGACCTCGTCGACCTGTACATCTCGCCGAAGGGCGCGCACCTGACCGGCGACGCGCACCGCCGCTGGACCTACAACGGCAAGCCGCCGGAGGCGGGGGCGATGGTCGTCGATGCGGTCGATCCGGCGCTGCGCACGTGGGGCTGGATCGCGTATCGCTACCGGATTCCCGTCTGGTACGTGTGGGACGCGCTGTACTGGCACGACCGCCACAATCGCAAGAAGGAGCCGCCGCGCGCGCTCGATGCGACGCGCGATGCGACGAGCTTCGACGACGGCGACGACCACGGCAATCTCGACGGCGTGCTCGCGCTGCCCGGCTGCCATCCGACGCTGCGCCTCGAGGCGTTGCGGCGCGGCTACGAGGATCGCGCGCTGCTCCAGCTCGCGGAGGCGTGTCATCCGGCGGAGACGGCCGCGCTTGCCGCGAAGCTGATTCCGCGCGCGCTCGGCGATGCGAAGGGTGCGGCCGCGTGGCCCGCCGACGAGGAGGCGTGGGAAGCGGCGCGCCGCGAGCTGCTCGGGCTCGCGCAGTGTCGCTAGAGGCGGGGTAGTATCGGCGCGTGCGCGTGGTGCTCGCATTGGTGATGCTCGCGGGCTGCGATGCGCAGCTCGTCGACCTCGACCAGATCTACACGCGTGGCGCGCCGCACTTCGTGATGTGCGGGATGGACATCGACGACAAGAACAGCGCCAGCCTCGACGCGATCGGCGGCGCCCTCGACCGCGCGCAGCTCGACGGCACGACCGTGCTGCTCTACGCGCACAAGCCGGGCGACCTGCCGAACCAGACGGTCGATCCGGCGACGGTCGAGCTCGCGCTCGCGGGCGTCGTCGACCGCGGCATGCAGTTCGCGACCTACAGCGATCTCGCGGCGGGCGAGGTGCCGGGCAGCCTCGCGCTCGCGTTCGACGATCACGATCTCGCGGGCTGGAGCGCGCTGCGCGAGACGTTCAACCACTACGGCGCGCGCGTGACGTTCTTCGTCAGCCTGTACCCGGAGCTCACCGCTGACGAGAAGGCCGAGCTGCGCCAGCTCGCCGCCGACGGCCACGACATCGAGTACCACTCGACGCACCACGACAACGCCGCGGACTACGCGAACGCGCACGGCGCCGACGCGTACATCACCGACGACATCCTCCCCGGCCTGCAGGCGATGCGCGACGACGGCTGGAACCCGACGATCTTCGCGTACCCGTTCGGCGCGCGCACGGCCGCGACCGACAAGGCACTCGAGCCGCTGTTCACGCACATCCGCGCGATCTACTCGACATGTCCGTACTGACGCGCCTCGCGATCGTCTGCCTCCTCGCACGCGTCGCGCACGCGGATGACGACGCGCCGCTGGCGGCCGCCACCTCGACCACGATCGATCGCGCGACGCTCGACGACGCTCCGAACGGCCGGCCGATCGATCTGCTTCGCGACTTGCCCGGCGTCTACGCGCTGTTCGTCGCGGGCGGCGGCCAGGCGGACCGCCTGCTCGTGCGCGGCTACGATGCGCGCCAGGGCACGGAGCTGAACATCGTCGCCGACGGCGTGCCGATGAACGCGCCGGGGCACGCGGTCGATCACGGCTACGCGAACACGCACGTCCTGATCCCCGACGCGATCCAGTCCCTGACGCTGCTCGAGGGGCCCTATGCGGCGCGCTACGGCGACTTCGCGACGGCGGGCACGCTCGAGGTGCGCACGCTCGACGCGATTCCCGGCGGCGGGGCGCAGGTGCGGTTGACGTCGGGGAGCGAGCTCGCGGGCCCGCTGCTATCGCGGCGGCTGCGCCGGCTGTTCTACCGGCTGACCGGGCTCGCGTCGCCCGATCTGTCTCGCGGTCGGGCACTACTCGCCGCCGAGGTCGGCATCGCCGACGGGCCATACACGAATCCGCAGCGGATGCGGCGCGGCGCGATGATGGGGACGTACACGCTGCCGCTCGACCCCGGCGAGCTGCGACTGCACGTCGACTTCTTCAGCGGCCGCTACACCGAGTCGGGGTTGTTGCCCGAGGACGAAGTGCGCGCGGGCCGGCTCGGCGCGTATTCGGCCGAGGACCCCACGCAGGGCGGCGACACGATGCGGGCGAGCGCATCCGTCGCGCTGACGACGCGCGATCGTCACGGCGCGGTGTGGCACCTCGACGGCTACCTCGTGAAGGCGAGCGACCGCATTTTCACGAACCACTCGATCTTCCTGCGCGACGCGCAGAACGGCGATCAGCTCGAGCACGTCGACGATCGCACGACGTACGGCGCGCACGCCTACTACCGGCGCAGCGGCATCCGCATCGGCGTGCAGGCGCGCGCCGACGACGCGAACGTCGGGCTGTGGCACGACCAGCGCCGCCGCCGTCTCGACGCATGCTTCGAGGTCGACAACCCGTGCACGCTCACGGCCGCGCACGTTCGCGATCTCGCCGTCTACGTGGAGGCGAAGCGCAACTGGCGCGGCGTCGCGGTCGAGCCGGGCGTGCGTCTCGATCAGCTGACGTGGGATGACGAGGATCTCGATCCCCAGACCGCGACGTCGACGAAGTCGCTGACGGCCACGGCCGCTCGCGCGCGCATCTCGCCGAAGCTCGGCGTGACGTTCCCCGCGTCGTCGCACATCGCCGTGCTGCTGCGCGGCGGCGGCGGCTTCCGGTCGAGCGACACGCGTGCAACGGCTGCCACCGGCGCGATCCGCGCGATCCCTCGCGTGTGGGCGGGCGATGCCGGCATCGTCATGACGCCCGATGCGCACGTGCGGGCGGCCGCCTCTGCCTATGCGTCGTGGCAGCAGGAGGAGGTCGCGTGGGTCCCCGATGTCGCGCAGGCGGTGACGGTGCCGGCGTCGTGGCGCTATGGCGTCGAGACGCGCGTCGACGCGCATGTCGTGCCGTGGCTCGCGCTCGATGCCAGCCTGTCGCTCGCGCGCCGCGCCGGCACGACGCCGACCGGCCTCGCCGCCGACGTGGCACCGCTGTTCCCGGCGCTGATCGCCAAGGCGGGCGCGACGGCGATGCACCGCGCGAGCTTCGTCACGCTGCGTGCGCTCGGGCTCGAAGAAGATGTCGGCGCGACGCGCCACGAGAACGCCGTGCTCGTCACGCTCGTCGCGGGCCATCGCTGGCGCTCGCTCGAGCTCGACGTCCAGCTCGATAATTTATTGAACCGCAGCGACGAGGAGCTCGCGCTGCCCGGTGGCGTGCGGCCGTCGCGTGTCGCGGCGGCAACGACCGACATTCTGGCAACGCCGACGGCGCCGCTGACGGGTTTCATCACGCTCGGCTACGTCGCGCGCTAAGCTGCGCGGATGCAGCTGCCGCCCGGTCCGGAGACGCCGCGCCTCTACAACATGGTGCGCTGGATCGCGAGGCCGCTGCCGTGGCTCGACGAGCTGCGCGCGCAGTTCGGCAACGCGTTCACGCTGCAGCTGCCGCGTGCGGGCGTGCCGATCGTGATCTTCTCCGAGCCGAGCGCGGTGCGCGATCTGTGGACCGGCGATCCCGACACGCTGCACGCGGGCGAGGCGAACATCATCCTCAAGTCCGTGCTCGGCAAGGACTCGCTGCTCGTGCTCGACGGCGATCGTCACCTGCGCGAGCGCCGGCTGATGCTGCCGCCGTTCCACGGCGATCGCATGCGCGCGTACGGCGACACGATGCGCGAGGTCACGGCCGACGAGGTCGCGCGCTGGCCCGCGGGCCGGCCGTTCTCGCTGCACGAGTCGACGCAGGCGATCACGCTCGACGTGATCATGCGCACCGTGTTCGGCGTCGGCTCGGCGGATCCGCGCATGCGGCCGCTGCGCGATGCGCTCGTGAAGTGGACGACGCTCGGCACGTCGCGGCTCGGCACGGCCGTGCTGCTGATGACGCCGCCCGAGTACGCCGACAACATCCGCCAGGCGACGCAGCGCGGCCTCGGCCGCATCCTGCCATGGGCGAAGCTCGTGCGCGCGCAGCTCGAGGTCGATCGGCTGATCCGCGACCTGATCACGGCGCGCCGCCGCGAAGGCGCAACAGGCCGCGAGGACATCCTGTCGATGCTGCTCGAGGCGCGCGACGAAGCGGGCGCTCCGATGACCGACGACCAGCTGCGCGACGAGATGCTCACGCTGCTCGTCGCCGGCCACGAGACCACCGCAACCGCGCTCGCCTGGACCGTGCACCATCTGCTCGAGCATCCCGAGTGGCACGACCGGATCCGCGCCGAGGTGCGCGAGGTCGGCACGCAGGAGCTCGACAAGCTCGTGCTCCTCGACGCCGCGATCAAGGAGACGCTGCGCCTGACGCCGATCCTGCCGATGGTCGGCCGCGTGCTCGCGAAGCCGGCAACGATCGGTGGCATCGCGATGCCGCGCGGCTCGGTCGCGCTCGCGTGCATCTACCTCGTGCATCGCCGTCCCGACCTGTGGCCGGATCCGCTGCGCTTCGATCCGAACCGGTTCGTCGGCAAAAAGGCCGATCCGACGACGTACTTCCCGTTCGGCGGCGGCGTGCGGCGCTGTCTCGGGATGGCATTCGCGAGCTACGAGATGAAGATCGTGCTCGCGACGATCCTCGCGAAGGTCGACCTCGCGAATGCGCCCGGCAAGAAGATCAAGCTCGTGCGGCGCGGCATCACGTTCGCGCCGTCGGGCGGCATGCCGGTGATGCTGGCGCGCCGCTACTGAACGAGCACGGTGCCGACGACCTTCTGCGCACCGATCTGCTCGATCGCCTTGCGCAGGTCGCGCGTGGTCGTGCGGCGCGCGTGGACGGCGAGCACGACGGCATCGGCCGCGTCGGCCATCAGGTTCACGTCCGCCGAGCCAAGCACGGGCGGCGCATCGACCACGATGTGCTCGTAGCCGGCAGTGCGCAGGCGCTCCATCGCGATCGCGAACGCGGGGGCGTCGAGGAGCTGCGACTTGTCGATCTTCGGCGAGACCGCCGCGACGTGCAGCCACAGCTGCGGAATCTCGACGAGCGACCACGGCAGCATCGGCTGGTGGCGGTGCGCGGCGAGCTGCTCGGCGAAGCACCACGGCGGCACGAGCCGGAACGCGGTCGCGAGCTGCGGGCGGCGCACGTGCGTCTCGGCGAGCAGGACCTTGGCGCGGCCGCACTCCGCGAGCGCGAGCGCGAGGTTCATCGCGACGGTCGTCTTGCCGTCGCCGTGCTGCGGAGACGAGACGATGACGACCTGCGGGCGGCCGAGCTCGAGCAGATGGTGCCGCAGCACGCGGAACGCGGCGGCGCGCTCGGAGTCGGGGTCGCTCGCGATCACGAGCCGGTGATCGAGGACGTCTTCCTGCGGAAGCGCGTGCTGCGTCAGCCCGATCTCGGGCGGCGGGCCAGCGGGGGAGGGCCGCGGCGTCGCGACGGCGGACGGCTTGCTGAACACCGCGCCGGCGAGCGCCGGATCGACGCGCGCGAGCGGGTTATCGACGCGCGTCTGCGCCGGATCGTCCATCGCGATCATCGGCTGCGTGACGAGCGGCAGTGGCGCGCCGCGGGCCGCGGGCACGTTGGGGTTGTCACCGAACCGGCCGGTGATGCGCTTCGTCATGCGGCTTCCTTCATGGGCTTGCGGTGGTGATCCTCGGGCACGGGAATCACGGCGAGCACGGGAATGCCGAGCTGATCGATGTCGGCGCGGCGATACAGGCGGTCGTCGATCACGGCGAGCCCGATCGCGAGCGCGATGCCGAGCGACAGGAACAGCACCATACCGGCGAGCAGGAAGATCGTCTTGCCCGGGCCGCTGGGGCGCACCGGCTTGTTCGCGGGGTCGATGATGTTGAGGCGGCCCTGCTCCTTGAGCTTCTGATCGGAGTCGAGCTGCGCGCGGCGGGCGCTCTCGGCGGCGCCTTCGCTCGCATCGCGCGCTTCATCGACGTCGTGCTTGAGCTTGGCGTAATCCGCTTCGAGGTCGACGAGGCGCTTCGCGCTCGCATCGAGAGCCGCCGTGTCGCCCTTGCCGCGCTTCTGCTCGTCGGCGATCTGCGCGTCGAGGTCGGAGAGCTGCTTCTGCAGCTTCGAGCGATCGGCGGGCGTCGCCGGTGCGATCGCGGCCTCGGTATCGGGCGGCACGCTCGCCTGCGCGTGGCGAAGCTTCTGCTGCGCGGCGGCGACCTTCTGCTGAGCGGCGATCACCGTCGGGTGCTTGTCGGTGTACTTGCTGAGCGCATCCTCGAGCTCGCGCTGCGCCGAATTGAGCTCGCGCTGCGCATCGTTGACCGCGGCGTCGGCGGCGATCTTCTCGGGCGACGGCGGCGTCGGGATGCGCACGGGCGGCGCATCGGGCGGCGCGTCGAGGCGGGCCTGGATGCGGGCGCGCTGGCGCTCGAGCGCGTCGAGGCGCGGGTTCGTCGACGTCGGACGCTGCCGCGCGCGCACGGCCGCACCTTCGCCGCCGTTCTGGCCGCCGGTCTCCTGCGCGAACTCGGGGTGCGCGACGAGGAAGCCGGCGAACGCTTGCTGCGCCTTGCCGAGCTGCTCGTCGGCGGCGGTCTTGCGCTGCATCGCGAACCCGACGGTCGCCTGCGCCGACTGGTTCTGGACCTCGATGTCCTTCTCCTGCAGCAGCTTCGTCAGGCGCAGGTTCACGGCCTGCGCGCGCTCGGCATTGCTGTCGGTGTAGAGGATGTGGAACGTCGTGCCGGTCGCCGTGAACTTGATCTGCGCGCGCAGCTTGTCGACGGCGATCTCGGGGTCCTTCTCCTTGGGGAACGGATCGAGCTTCGGATCCGCGACAACCTTCGCGAGCTGGACGCGCGCGAGCAGCAGCTCGCGATAGTGCTCGCCGATGTTGCGATCGACCTCGATCTGGCGGTTCGTCAGGACGTTCGTCTTGATCTGCTCGCCGTAGCTGAGCACCGCTTCGCTCTGGAACTGGCGCGGCCGCGTCAGCGCGAACACCAGCGACAGCGCGCCGCCGACAACCGCGAACACGGCGACAAGCCACCAGTATCTCAGCGTCTTGCGGCCGAGATCGACCAGGCGTTGCAGCCTGTCGCGTGGGGTTACCGTGGAGATCGCCATCGGAGGAACGATGGTACACGACGTCGCAGGGCGCCACGTGCCGCGAGGGATCCAACGCCGTCGCCTGGGAATCCAGGCACATGGCCAAGGATCGGAAGTCCTAATCGCTCGACGTCGTCGGTGTCGTGCACGCGGGAGTCAAACGCGCCGACGAGCAGCGCCGACCCGATCAGCGAGCCGATCCCGATCACGACGCCGATCAAGATCATGACGAACCCGTGCGACTCGGGGCGCTCGGGCCGGTGCTCCTCGACGATGTTCAGCGACACGTCGAGCCCGTTTGCCGCGATGCCGACATCGGCGCTCTTCACGACGCTCTCGATCTCGAGATCGAGCGCTTTGGCCTGGCGCTCGAGCGCATCGCCTTCGAGGTCGAGCGCCTCCGCGATCGCCTTCTGGCCCTTCGCGACCGCGCGGTCGTGCTCGACCTGCTTCTTCGCCTGCTCGCGCCGCACGTCGCCGAGCTGCCGCGCCAGGTCCTCGTGCATCGCCGCGAGCTGCCGCGCCATCCCCGCG
Organism: Deltaproteobacteria bacterium; assembly: GCA_019237945.1. Lineage (GTDB taxonomy): Bacteria > Myxococcota_A > Polyangia > Haliangiales > Haliangiaceae > JABFXX01. The sequence goes on from JAFAOG010000517.1 coordinate 26,634, forward strand.
GCCTGGTCCTGCCGGCGCTCCGCGGCGCTCTGCACGACGGTCTGCGCGAGGTCGCGCGCGACTTCGAGCGCGAGATCCGGATCGGTATCGCCGTACGTGATGCCGATGCGCGCGGATCGGTTCCCCTGGTCGTCATCGACGAGGAACGAGTTGTGCCAGATCGCGATCTCCATGTTCGAGCGCAGCTCGTCGATTGCGAAGTCCATGCCGAGCTTCTTGCGCAGCCGGAACAGATCGCGCCGCTCGACGATGCCCTCGAGCTTGCTGCGCGGCATGAGATCCGCGCCGATGTAGTCGCGCAGGTGGTCGACGGGGATCCCGATGTCGCGGCGGTCGGAGGACAGCGTACCTTCGGAGAGCGCGAGCACGATCTCGGCCTCGACGATTCGCTTCTTCGTCGCGACCTTGTACGTGATAGCGGTCGTCAGCAGCGCGGCGAGCAGCAGCACGGGCACCGGTCGAACCAGCGTCCGTCGCTTGATCCGCTGGAGCTCGGCGACCATCGTCGCGCGCGTCGACTCCTCGGACTCGTACCACTCGTCGTTGTTGTCGAGCCGCAAGGCCATCGCGGTCCCACGAACGTAGCATCGCCGGCCGCGGCGCAACACCGCGCGCGGGCGCGCACTGTGGCGTTACCGCCCCTGGGTCATCTTGAGCATCACGAGCGGCGTCTTGAAGATGATGCCCAGCTCGGTGCGCAGGAACGTGTCGAACCGCTCGAGGCTCGCCGTGTACGCGAGGTCGTAGAGCAGCTTGATGCGCATGTCGTCGGCGAGCGAGCCCTTCGTCTCCTCGAGCTGCCACGGGTTCTGAAGCGTCGAGGCGAGCTTGCCGATCTCGCTGCCCTCCGGAATCGAGCCGGTGTACCCGAGTGAGATTTGCGCGAGCCCGGTGATGCCCGGCTTCACGTCGCGCATCCGCTCCTCGAACAGCGGGATCGCATAGCTGAGATCCTGCAGCAGCTCGGGCCGCTCCGGACGCGGGCCCACGAGGCTCATCTTGCCGCGCAGCACGTCCCAGAACTGCGGCAGCTCGTCGAGGCGCGACTTGCGCAGGAACTTGCCGACGCGCGTGATCCGCGGGTCATCCGCACCGGCCACCACGACGCCGGTCTTCGCCTCGGCGTTGGGGATCATCGTGCGGAACTTGTGCATGTGAAACTCGTCGAAGACGAGCTTCTTGCGGCCGTTCTGGTTCGAGATTTCCTTCAGGCTTCCGGCGCGGCGCTGCCGGAACAAGATCGGCCCGGGCGAATCGATATAGATCGCGGCAGCGATCACGGGCATCAGCGGCGCGGTGACCGCGAGCCCGACGGCCGCTCCGAGCATATCGATCGCGCGTTTGGCGATTCGTACGCTGCGAAGCATGACCGTGTGTACCACGCACGCGAACGTGCGTGTATGTTGTAGCCATGGCCGCCCCGATCCGGCTGACCGTGCCCGGCACGCTCCGCTACCGCGGCATCGCGGTACGGCTCGTTGCCGAAGCGGCCCGACTCGTTTCGGCGAGCGCTCAGCGAGATCCGACCGACCTGCTCGACAACGATGTGCGCGACCCGTTCGATACCGCCGTCGTCTCGGCGTTCGCCGAGATCTTCAACAACGTCGCGATCCACGCCTATCAACGCAAAGGCGGCGGCCTGATCGAGATCGCGATCACTCCGAGCGATCGCGACCTCGTGATCGAGGTCAAGGACACCGGGCGCCCGTTCGATATCGACGAGGTCGCACCGCTCCCCACCGAGCTCGACGAAGCTTCCCTACCCGAGGGCGGGATGGGCATTCACATCGCGAAGACCATGCTCGACGAGATGACGTACGAACCTGGACCCCCCAACCTCTGGCGTCTCTGCAAGCGTTTGCCCGCGGCCCGCGCCGTCGCTTCCGGGAGGAGCTGAATGCCGTCACCAGCCTTCGACATCCAGCGCACCCCCGACGAGACGAAGGTCTCGGTCCGAGGCTCGCTCGACATCAACACCGCCCCCCAGCTCGGCGAAGAGATCGATCGCCTGCTCGCGTCCAAGCCCGCCCACGTGCAAGTCGACCTCTCGGGCCTCGACCTCATCGACAGCTCCGGCGTCGCCGCGCTCGTCAAGCTCTACAAGGGCGTCCGCTCCGGCGGCGGCTCGATCACGATCGCAGGCGCCCGCGATCAACCGCTCGCGATCTTCAAGCTCCTGCGCATGGACAAGGTCTTCAACCTCTAGTGTCGCTGCGCGTCCTCGCGATCACGAAAATCTTCCCGAACGCCGCCGAGCCGCTCTCGGCCCCGTTCAACCGCCAGCAGTTCGCTGCGCTCGGCAATCACTGTGACCTCACGGTCATGGCGACGATCCCGTGGTTCCCGGGCGCCGGCCTCCTCTCGCGCTGGTCCTCCGCCGGCCGCCTCGCCCACGTCCCGCGCCGCGAGCAAATCGCCGGCCTCGACGTCACGCACCCACGCACGCTCTTCTTCCCGCGCCTCGCGCACGCGGCCTGGGGCCCCCTGTACGCCGCATCGATCGCACCGGCGGTCGCGCCCTATCGCGGCAAGGTCGACGTCGTCCTCGGCTCCTGGGCCTACCCCGACGGCTTCGCCGCGATCGTCGCCGCGCGCCTCCTGAACGTCCCCGCCGTGGTCAAGCTGCACGGCTCCGACATCAACAGCATCGCCAAGCTCCCCGGCCCACGCCGCCTCCTCGCGTGGGCGCTCCCCCGCGCGGCCCGCGTCGTCGCCGTCTCCAAACCGCTGGCCGAAGAAGCGGCCGCCCTCGGCGTCCCGCGCGACCGCCTCGCGATCGTGATGAACGGCGTCGACAGCACGCTCTTCCACCCACGCGATCGCGCCGCCGCGCGCGCCGCCCTCGGCCTCCCGGCCGGCCCGCTCGCCGTCTACGTCGGCAACCTCAAGCCGGAAAAAGGCACGCTCGACCTCTGCGCCGCCTGGCCAACGGTCGTCCGCCACGTCCCCAACGCCACGCTCGCGATCGTCGGCGGCGGCCCGCTGCGCGCCGAGGTCGAAGCCCAGACCGCGCCGCTCGGCGATCGCGTGCGCGTCGTCGGCCCGCAACCGCTCGAACAGATCCCGACGTGGATGGCGGCCGCCGACCTCCTCGTCCTCCCTTCCCACACCGAAGGCACGCCCAACGTCGTACTCGAAGCGCTCGCGAGCGGTCGCCGCGTCGTCGCAACGTCGGTCGGCGGCGTCCCCGACCTCATCACCGACCGCACGCTCGGTCAGCTCGTCCCGCCAAAAAACCCGGACGCCCTCGCCGATGCCCTCGTCCTCGCGCTCCGCCACCCGTACGATCCGGCGGAGGTTGCCCGCCTGGGCGCGCGAGGCGGCTGGGCCGCATCCGCCGCCGCGCTGCACGACGTGCTGAAAGCCGCCGCCGCCGCCGCCTCGGCCTGAGCGCATCGCGATCGCGCTGCTGCTCCTCGACGCACGGCACGCGCTCTCCGCTCGCGCAGAGCTCTTCGATGGTGCCGGCGCGCAGCGTGCATCCGCTCTTCGATCGAGCCCGCGCTCTCCCGACCGCTCGCGCTCTCCGCTCGCGCAGAGCGCTTCGATGGCGCCGGCGCGCAGCGTGCAGCCGCTCTTCGATGGAGCCCGCGCTCTCCCGACCGCTCGCGCTCGCTCTCTTCTCTCTCTCTTTTTTTAGATCTCCGGAAGGGAGCGCACGCTTGAGGGTCGGGCGCTGTGGACCCTCTGGGCGGGCGCGATATGGCGACTCGTGCCGGCGCGCGCCCGTCCAGAAGTCCACCAGCGCCACGACATGCTCTGCAGACCACCCGCTCGAGCGCCCGGGGTAGTCGCGGACCGATGCACCGCGCTCCGAGGACGATTTCCCTTGCGATCTCCGGTTTCAGAATTATTATCGCCCTAATCAAGATGCGGCGCGGCAACCACGAGCAGCTCGCCTTCGACCTCCGCCCACGCACGTGGGGCGGCAAGCGCGCGGGCGCCGGCCGCAAGCCCGGCCGCTCAAGCGATGCGCGGCACCGCAAGCGCCCCGCCGTCCGCCGCTACGAGGTCCAGCACGTCGTGCTGCGCACGCGCAACGACGTCCCGCGCCTGCGCCGCGGCAAGACGTATCAAGCGATCGCGCGCGCGTTGCGGCGCACGCTCGGCGAGCACGCGTTTCGCGTCTGCCATACGTCGATCCAGCGCAACCACCTCCACTTCCTGATCGAGGCGCACGACAAGGCGGCGCTCAGCCACGGCATGCGCTCGCTCGCTATCATGGCGGCCCGCGCGATCAACCGCGTGCTCGGCCGCAGCGGCAAGGTCTTCGCGTATCGCTACCACGCGACGGCGATCGCGAGCCCTCGGCAGATGCGCAACGCGCTGTCGTACGTGCTCAACAACTGGCGCCGTCACGACGAAGACGAGAGCAGCGAGGCGGCGCATCGCGCGGCGCTCGATCCGTACTCGACGGCGCTCGCATTCCGCGGCTGGAAGCAGGGCATGTTCGCGATTCCGGCCGGTGAGAGGCTGGCGGGCGGAAGGCTCGCGGGCTACGAGCCGCTGCCGGCGGCGACGCCGGAGACATGGCTGCTGCGCGTCGGGTGGGAGAGACACGGCCCGATCAGTGCGTACGACGTGCCGCGCCGCTTGTAGCAGCCCCTTCACGATCTCCTAAACCGACCACCGGAATCGGCATGATGTAGTTCCGACATGCGCGCGGCGGCGATGTTGCTGGTGGCGGGCTGCGTCGTCGGGCCGCCGAAGGGATATGGGCCGGGCGAGTCGTGGACGTTCCCGCTCGTCGATCCGCTGGCGAACGGTGTGATCGTCGCGCCGGCGACGATCGCGAAGGGCACGATGCTGTTCGCGCTCGGCGTGACGCCGAACGGCACCCTTTGGCACTGGCATACCGGCGCGTGGACACCCGAGCGCTACGCGCGGCTCGGCGCGGTTCAGCTCGGCACGCTGCACGTCAACGAGGGGTACGCGTACGACCTGCGGCTTCGGGTCGAGGATGCGCGCAAGCGTTACATCGCCGGCCGCCTCGATGTCCTGAGCGCGAGCCTCGCGTTCGGGTTCGATCGCGACGCGGGCGTCGGCTGGCTCGCGACGGCGAACCGCGCGCAGATTCCCGCGGGAGCGCGTTCGTTCGAGCTCAAGTGGCACCGCCTGGCGTACGCGACGGCGAAGGTCGACGGCGTGCCGCGCGACCTGATGCTCGATCTGATGGACGGCCATAGCCGCCTGCGCACCGCAGGGCGTCACGAGGTGACGATCGGCGACGTCACGCGATTCGGCGTCGACTTCGCGGGGCTCGACGACGTTCCGTGGTTCGACTCGGACTTCGACGGAATACTCGGCCTCGACTTCTTCCGCGACTTCAACGTCACGATCGATCTCGATGCGGAGCGCGTCTACGTGAGCCCGCGCCACGAGGTCGCGCCCGCGGCGCGGATCGCGCGGTGGAACCTGGCGTGCCCGCACACCGGGTGCGCGCAGCTCGCGCTGCATGGCCGCCGCATCGATGTGACGCCCGAGCATGTGCCGCTGCAGGTCGTGTTCGCCGCCACCACGCCTGGCGGCGCGCGGTTGCCTCCGCTCGAGCTCGACATCGACAGCGGCGGCGGCGCCCCGTTCGCGCTCGAGCTGCCGGCCGAGTACGCCGATGCGGCACTGGCCGTGATCGATGCCAGTCCGTTTCCCCGGCTGTGCGACCAGGCGACCGCGTGCGTGGCGCCGTACTAGGCGCATCAGCTGGCGTACCGCGAGGTTGCGCGGTGGCTAGTCGAGTAGCCGTTGCGTCGCGCGGCCCGATGCGTTACTTGCGCGCGCGTATGCGCAATTATCTAGCTTGTGGAGTGGTGGTGCTGGCGGCCTGCGCGCAGCAGCCGAAGACGGCCGTGACGGATGATTTTGCCGGCCTCGATGCGAAGAGCGACTCGTTCTCGTACCGGATGAAGATCGTCGGCTCGCTCGATTACGGGCAGACCAGCTCGTCGACGAAGTACACGAAGACGCCGCGCTATCGCGCGTTCAAGTTCGCCGGCAACGAGGGCGATCAGGTCGACGTGTGGGTGCGCTCGACCGACGGCGGCGATGCCGTTGCGTGGGTCCTCGACAACGACTTTCATATCGTCGCGAGCAACGACGATGCCGATGACACGACGCTCGACTCGCACGTCAGCGTTGCGCTGCCCGCGAACGCGAGCGCGACCCACTACGTCGTGTTCCGCGATTACGGCCTCTCCACCGCGCACTTCACGGTGGACCTCGCGCCGGTCGGCCCGGCGTGCGCGATCGATGCGGATTGCGCGACGTTCAGCGCGCCCGGGGCTGTCGGCGAGGTGCCGCAGTGCAACTTCGGCTCGCATCACTGCCAGATGATCCGCCCCGAGGACATTCACTGCGGCGGCTTCATCGCGAACGTGCACAACTGCCCGATGGGCTACATGTGCCAGCTCCAGACGAGCCACCCCGATGTCGGCGGTAGCTGCGTCGCGCAGCCGTAGCGGAGGCTATTCGATGCGGTCGCCGGGCGGCCGCACGAAGTGGTGGCGCACCGGGACGGTCGCGTAGTCACGCAGCGTCGTCGGCTCGGCGAGCACGTCGCGCGCGTCGATGCGGACCGGGTCGGGCCCCGCGAGGATGCCCTGCTTGACGACCTTGCCCAGGCGCGCCGCGAACGCCTGGTACGGCGAGCGGTCGGCCTTCGCCCAGCTCGTGATCGCGCCGCCGCCGCCGTAGCCGGTGACGGCCGCCGTGACCTTCGCGGTGACGGTGGCCGGCTGCGAGCCGAT
>JAFAOG010000120.1 GCA_019237945.1 Deltaproteobacteria bacterium
CCGTGTTCGTGTGGGGCATCGTGATCACGGTGCTCGCGCTCGCGATGCTCGCGGCCGGGCTGTGGCTCGCGTGGCGTCAGCCGCGCTTCTTGCGCTCGTCGAGTGCCGCGCGGCGGCGGGCGAGCTCCGCCTCGAAGCCCGACTCGCTCGGCTCGTAGATCCGCTCGCCGACCAGCGCGTCGGGCAGGTACTCCTCCGGCACGTAGTTGCCCTCGAAGTCGTGCGGGTACTTGTACGACTCGCCGTGGCCGAGCGCCTTGCCCGCCGCGTTCGACGCCGGGCGCAGCTTCGCGGGGACGGGCAGGGCGCCGTGCTCCTTGACGAGCTTGCGCGCGGCCGCGTAGGTCGTCAGCGCGCGGTTCGATTTCGGCGCGAGCGCGAGGTACGTCACCGCCTGCGTCAGCGGCAGCACGCCCTCGGGCAGGCCGACGAGCTCGACCGCCTGCAGCGCCGCCGTCGCGACGACGAGCGCCTGCGGATCCGCATTGCCGACATCCTCGCTCGCGAAGATGACCATCCGCCGCAGCACGAAGCGCGGGTCCTCGCCGGCCTCGAGCATGCGCGTCATCCAGTACACGGCGGCATCCGGATCGCTGCCGCGCATGCTCTTGATGAACGCGCTGACGACGCCGTAGTGCTCGTCGCCCGCCTTGTCATAGAGCAGGCTCTTGCCCTGCGCGGCCTCCGCGACGTGCTCCGCGGTGATCGCGTGGTTGTCGCCCGCGAGGTTCGCCGCGACCTCGAGCACGCTGTAGAGACGCCGCGCATCACCCGCCGCCGCCGCGACGATCTGCTGGACGACCTCGGGCGTGATCGTCACGTGCATCGCGCCGAGCCCGCGATCGCTATCGTCCACCGCGCGCGTCACGAGCTGCGCGAGCTCGTCATCGGCGAGCGACTCGAGGCGGACGATCCGGCAGCGCGAGAGCAATGCGGCAACGACGCCGAAGCTCGGGTTCTCGGTCGTCGCGCCGATCAGCGTCACCGTGCCCGCCTCGACATGCGGCAGCAGCGCATCCTGCTGCGTCTTGCTGAAGCGATGGATCTCGTCGATGAACAGCAGCGTCCGCGTGCCGAACTGATCGCGGCGCTCCGCGGCCTTCGCGATCGCCTCGCGCACATCCTTCACGCCCGCCTCGACCGCACTGAGGGCGACGAGCTCGGCCTTCAGCGTTTCGCCGAGCAGGCGCGCGAGCGTCGTCTTTCCGCTGCCGGGCGGACCCCACAAGATGAGGCTCGGGATCGCGCGGCCCGGTGCGAGCGCGCCGAGGATGCGGCCGGGGCCCACGAGATGCGCCTGGCCGACGAGCTCGTCGAGCGTCCGCGGCCGCATGCGTTCCGCCAGCGGCTGCCCCACGTGCCGCTTGCGGGCGTTCTGCGCAAAGAGGTCCACCTACACTTCCTACCCCATGCGACGCGGAGTGTCCGTCATCGTGCAGAGTTACACGCGGATTGCGCAACCGTCGTCCTGCGGCCACACATCCACAGCCTGGTGACGGGACACCCGGCAACCGAAGGCGTCACGGACAACCGTGTCCCAGCCGAATCCCCTGCTTAGCGGAATCGCCCTCGTGGCACGACCCCTGCTTTAGGGAAAGGCATGCTGGTCGAGGTCGTTTTCCACTACCGCACGCTGCTCGGCAAATGCGAGCTAGGCGTCGGGCTGGACTGGGACGAGATCGATCAGGTCACCACGATCGAGCACGCGTTTCGTCCGACCAGTGACGATCACCGCATGAAGAGCGGCCGTCGCTTCCGTCGCGACGCGATCAAGCTCGACGGCTTGCTCCGCGGCGATCGGATCAATGATCGCGTCGAGATCACGGAGATGGGCCCAGGCGGTCTCGTGTGTCGCGGCGCGCCGTTCATCGCGCGCGGCGAGCAGGTCGAGATCGTGATCGACATCGGCGACGACTCCTACCGCTTCCGCGCGCTCGGCGTGTGGCTGCGCGACGACGGCGACGACTACAAGGTCGGCCTGCAGTTCATCGGCATGCCGGTCTGCGTCCGCAACGCGCACATCAGCGCGCACGAGCTGGACGTCGTCGACAAGATCTCCGCGGCCGCGTGAGTTGCCCGCGAGGCCGCGCTTTGCCGCCTCTGCTCGCGCGACGCTGATCGCATGAGGTGGTTGGCCCTCGTGGGCCTGTGCGCGTGTGCGACGCCGGGAAGCCGCAAGGTCGGCTATGCGGTCGGCGGTGCAATGACCGTCGGCGGCATCGTCATCGTCAACACCGCCAGCAAAGACGACCTCGACACGCGCCTCGACGGCGGGTCGTTGACCGTCCTCGGCGCCGGCGTGCTCCTCGTGACGCTGATCAGCGAGGCGGCGTACCGCTAGCCGCGGTCGAGCACGCGCTGCATCAGGTGCATCGTGCGCGGCGGCAGCGTCTCGCCACGCCACGCGAGCGCGCGCGCGAGGACGAGCGCCTTGTCGGCGTTGCCCAGCTGCGGCCGCTCGGCGAACAGGCGCTTGCCGGTCGAGTCGATCTTGTCGAGGATGCGCATGCCGCCGTGCCACGTGAGCGCGAGCTCGACGGCGAGGTCCGCGCCGACGACGTCGACGATCGGCCGGGCCCGCTCGAACAGCGCGCGCGTGCGAGCGACCTCGTAGCGGACGAGGTTGCCGACGGCGTGCGAGACGCGGCGCGAGGCGATGTCGCCCTCGGTGACGCCGAAGTGGCGGAGGTCCTCGGCGGGCAGGTAGACGCGGCCGCGCTCCCAGTCGGCGGGGACGTCCTGGATCAGGCGCGCGATCGCGATCGCGGATGCGAGGTCCTCGGCGTACGCGTGGAGCTCGGGCGCGCGATACCCGCCGATGTAGAGCAGCAGGCGGCCGACCGGCTCGGCGGACTGGCGCGTGTAGCTGCGCAGCTCGTCGAACGTCGCGTAGCGCTTGCGCTCGAGATCGGTCCGGAAGCCGGACAGTAGCTCCGTGAACTCGGTGATCGGCAGCGCGAAGCGATCGACGGTGTCGGCGAGCGCGACGTAGACCGGATGCTCGAACTGACCGCGGTACGCCTGGTGGAGCTGCTCTTCCCAGCGATCGAGCTCGCGCGCGCGGCGGCCTTCGTACTGCGCCTCGTCCGCGAAGTCGTCGGCGACGCGTGCGAACGCGAACAGCGCGAAGATGTGCTTGCGCAGCTGGCTGCGCGCGAACATCGAGCCGACCGGATAGTTGTGATGGCGCGCGTGGACGAGCGCTTCGCAGTAGCGATAGCAGGCCTCGAGCTCGAGCGTCGGCGGCAGCGGAACGGCGAGGGCGGGCTTGCGGGCGACTCCGAGGCGCTGGATCACGGGGACTCCTTCAGGCGCGCGAGGATGTCGCGTGCGCGATCGGGTTTGACGTCACCACAGGCGGAGAGCTCGGCCGCGACGCGATCGACGAGGTCGCCGGTCGCACCGGCCGCACGCGCGACGCCGCGAGCGTGCAGGGCCATGTGGCCGCGCTGGATGCCTTCGGTCGCGAGGGCGCGCAGCGCGGCGAGGTTCGTGGCGAGACCGGCGGCGCCCGCGACGGCCGCGAGCTTGTCGGCATGATCGACACCGGCGAGCTCGAGCGCGAGCCGCGCCGACGGGTGCGAGTGCAGCGCGCCGCCGACGGTGCCGACCGCGAGCGGCATCACGAGCTCGCCGACGAGCGCGCCGCCCTCGTCGCGCCAGGTCGCGAGCGGACGATAGGTGCCGGTGCGCGCGGCGTACGCGTGCGCGCCTGCCTCGACGGCGCGCCAGTCCTGGCCGGTCGCGAGCAGCACGGCGTCGACGCCGTTCATGATGCCTTTGTTGTGCGTCGTCGCGCGGTACGGATCGAGCTCCGCGAAGCGCGAGGCGCTGGCGACCGCGGCGCGGACCTCGGGGTCCTCGTTCTCGACGCGGCAACGCACCGTGATCGTGCGCTCGTCGGTCAGGTTCGACAGGATGCGCAGGCCGGGCTTGCCGCCCGCGATGCGCGCGACGCGATCCGCGAGCGCCTCGCACAGCGTGTTGACGAGGTTCGCGCCCATCGCATCGCGACAGTCGACATGCAGATGCGCGACGAGCACGCCGCCATCGGGGCCGGGCGGCCGCGCGAGGATGCGCACGTCGAAGCCGACCGGACCACCGCCGCGCTCGGCGAGCCGCGGCACGAGCCGCCGCGCATCATCGAGCAGCGAGTCCGCGGCCTCGCGCAGGTGGCGCGCGCCGGCCTCGACGTCATCGACCTGCACGACCTGGATCTGGCCGATCATCACGGGCGCCGTCGCCGTCGTCGTGAAGCCACCAGGCCGCGCGAGCCGCGCCGCATTCGACGACGCCGCCACGACACTGGGCTCTTCGACCGCCATCGGCACGAGCACCTCGGCGCCGTCGATCACGAAGTTCACGGCGACCGCGAACGGGAGCGCGTACTGCCCGATCACGTTCTCGATCATGCCGTCCGCGACCTCGACCGGCAGCGCCCCCGGATCGATCGCCCGCAGCTTTTCCGCTGCAATCCCGCTCGCCTCCAGGATCATCCGCCGGCGCTCTTCGATACCGAGCCGGTAGAATCCAGTGATGCGGGACTTCGACCTCACGTTGGCTGTTTCTACTGTGCGTCGGGCTGCAAGTCCACGCCGGTCTGATCGAGCTTCATGACCAAGGGCTGACACCCGGCTTCGATGAGCAAACGCCGCGCAACCGTTACATCTTCCGTGGCCGGGATCACGGCAATTCCGACGTCTCCGCCCCCCGCACCAGTCGTCTTCGCAGTCCCGCTAAGTGCAGTCATCGCCGACCGTGCACGAAGTACACACGGCGGCACCAGCGCAACCCCGCTCGCGGCCGCCAGCTGATCCATCGCGATCGCCGCCAGCTGCAGCGCCGCCAGCAGCGCCTTGCTCGCGATCTCGGGCTCGCGCATCGCGCAGGCCTGACACGCCGCCCGGCTCGCCTTCGCGATCGCCGCGATCGCCGCTTCGACAGGCGTCGGTGTCGCCGCGCGCGCCGCCTCGACCTGCGCGACCAGCGTCGCCGTATCCGCCGCCGCGCCGGTGAAGAACGGAATGAACGCCAGCTGCGCGGGCCAGCCGATGCGCTCGATGCGCGGCATCTCACTCGGCCGGAGCCGGTGCGTCTCCGCATCGACGGGCTCCGCCCGCAGGTCCGTGCGCGAGAACGCGATCAGCCCGCCATGCACGGCCGCGGCAATATCCGCCCCCGACCCGCGCGACACCGCCGGCAGCTCTGCCAGCTCGCTCGCGGTCCGCGCGCGCGTCTGGTGCGGCACGATCGGCCCGGTGCTCGAGCGAGGCCGTCCGCCGGGCGTGATCTCGGGCGCGCTCGGCCGGCTCGGAGGCGCGGGCACGATCTCGCCCGTGCTGCGATGAGACCTCCGGCCGCCCTGCGCACGCGCATGTGCCGCCAGCGCGATCGCGAGCACCTCCTCGCGATCGATCACGGGCACGCGCGAATCGCCCGCCAGTGCGAGCGCGGTCGCGGCGACGGTCACGGCCGCGCTCGAGCCGAGCCCGAGCTTCGTGTCGTCGTCGTACAGCGCGCGCGAGTCGACGACGATCTCCATCGCCGCCTTCACGGCGGGGTCCTGTGCGCCTCGTCGCGCCGCGATCGCGTCCGCGACCGCCAGCAAGAACGGCGAGCTGCCGCGCGGCCCCGCCTGGCGCTTCGCGGTGACGCGACGGTCGACCGCCGCGACCAGCGCAGGTGCGCCGTCGAGCACTGCGTACTCACCGGTCAGGATCAACTTGCCAGGCGCGCTCGCGAACATCGAAGGCTAGCTACTATGCCACCGATGCGTGGACTCGTGCTCCTGTCATGGGGTTCACCGTCGCCGCCGCCGCCGCTTTTCAAGCTCGGCAAACCACTGACGCCGGGCGCACAGCTGCGCTCGAGCGAGCGGTCTGCAGAGCATGGGGTGGCGCTGGTCGATTTGTGACCGGCCGCGCCTCGGCGCGCCGCGCGATTCACGCAAGAAGGTGCGCGCGCCCGCTCACAAGCTCGACAGCGCGCGACGCTCGAGCGAGCGCCCCTTGAAGAGAAAAACTTCGTTTTTCGAGCAGAGCCAGAGAGGTCGCTCGTTCGCCGCGGCTCACGACGTGCGCGATGGAGGAGCAGCTCGCGAGCGACGGGTCAGGCATAGCTCGCCCACGAGCCGGTCGCGCGGGCCGCTGCAGCGCAGGCCTTCACGCTCGTGCAGTCGCTTTGCGCGCGCTCGGTACGTCGTACACGCTGATGCGCCCGCCGCCGCGGCGCCAGCCGTCGCGCAGCAGCCACGTCTGCGGGTACGCGGTCAGCATCGGCTCGTACGTCTCGCGCGTCTTCCACGCGAACGGCGAGTCGCCGCGCTCCTCCCAGCCGCCGAACGCCCATCCCGACGAGAACGGATCGATAAGCCAGCTCGCCGCGTAGTCGCGCTCGTCCTCGCGGTGCTTGCGCCAGTTGTTGAGCACGTAGCAGAGCGCATTCCGTACCTGCCGCGGCGTGGTCAGGACCTGCAGGTTGTAGCGGTCGGGAAATACGCTGCCCTTGCGACGACCCGCGACCCAGCAACGCGTCTTCGCGTTCCACCAGCGCGCGCCTTCGTCGCGAGCGCGGTCATCGCGAGCGCGGTCATCGCGAGCGCCGTCACCACGAGCGCGCGCGTCCCACCAGCTCAGGTCCTTCGTGCGGCCCTTCGAGATCGCCGCATTGATGCGACGGGCGGCGCTGATCTCGAACGCCTGCATCCCGCGCGCGAGCGCCATCCGGTCGTCCGCCTCGACGATCAGGTGCACGTGGTTGTGCTGGATGCTGATGTGCACGATGCGAAAGCTCATGCGCTCCGCGACGGCGATCGTGGCCCACCGAACCGCCTGATACGCATCGCGCGTACGGATCCGCGTGATCTCGTCGCTGACGCGCAGCGTGACGAGCACCGGCTGCGTCGACTTCAGCTGCGGCCGGACCTTGTGGCGCTCGCTCGAGCGCGGGCCTTTGGGCGGGCGCCCGAGCTTCACGCCCGGCGTGCGACGACGCTTGTTCGGGTTGCCGCGGCGCTGGCCGTTCTTGTCGCCGAAGTGCAGCAGCTGCTGAAGATGGCGCTTGCGCGGGCGGCCCATGAAGACGTGATAGCACGCCTTATATTAATTTCGCCGATATCAATTGTATTTTGATGTAATCACGCGACCGGGGCCGCCGAGGCGCGTCGCGCTCTGCAGAGTGCTCACGCGACAGCTCTGCTCTTCTCAGGTTTGTTTGTTTAACTCTTCGAAGGAGCGTTCGCTCGAGGGTCAGGCGCTGTCGAGCTTGTGAGCGGGCGCGCTAGCCGCGTATCGGCCGCATACGATGAGCGCCGTGGCGCGGCCGGTCACAAATCGACTAGCGCCACCGCATGCTCTGCAGACCGTTCGCTCGAGCGCCCGGGAAATGCGAGCGCTAGCCGACCACGTACGCCGGGCCGCCCGGGCCGCTGATCGTCGTCGCGGTGACGCCTTCGACGTTCGCCAGCGCGCGCGCGATGTGATCGGCGTCGTCGACCGTTGTCAGGACCTTGACGTGCGGGCCGGCGTCCATTGTTGCCCAGGCGGCGCGGCCGTTCTGGCGGAGCGTGCGGACGGCGGCGAGCAGGGCGAGGGTCGCGGGGCGCCAGTAGAGGACGCCCGGGCGTGCGGCGATCGCGGATGCGTGCATGGCGAGGGCGTTGTGTTCGGTGACCTCGCCCAGGGCGACCAGGTCGCGGGTGGCGAGCGCGTGCTCGGCGGCGGCGAGGTCGCGCGGGACGAGGTCGACCCACGCGCGGTAGAACGGGGAGGTCGCGGCGGTGTGATCCATCGCGTCTCGCGAGCCGTGGGTTTTCGGGACGCCGCCGCCCACGATCGCGATCACCATGCGGACGCGATCGATCAGGGAGGACGTGATCGGCTCGGCGTAGGCGGCCTCGTCGTCGTTGCCCGCGTGCATGCGGACGAAACCGCCGAAGATCGAGCGGGCGGCGGAGCCGGAGCCGCGGCGGGCGAGGATCGAGAGCTCGCGCGGTGGGAGCTCGAGGCCGGCGGCGCGGGTGGCGGCGACGGCGAGCGCCGCGAAGCCCGAGGCCGAGGAGGCGAGGCCGGAGGCCGTCGGGAAGCGGTTGAAGGAGGTGACGCGGGCGCGGGTCGTGATGCCGGCGCGCTCGCGCACGAGGTCGAGGAAGGTCGTGACGCGGGCGGCTTCGGTCGCGCCGGCCGGCTTGCCTTCGAGCTCGATCAGATCGGCGCCGAGGGCGGGATCGAGCTCGACGCAGGTTTCGGTGACGAGCGCGGCGAGCGCGAGCGAGAGCGAGCCGGCGGCCGGGAGGTTGAGCGCGGCGTCGCGCTTGCCCCAGTACTTGACGAGCGCGATGTTCGCGCACGCGCGCGCGGTGACGCCGGGCACTAGCGGCCTCCGATCGACGCGATGAAGCCGCTGACGCCCGCCGTCTTCCACGCGGCGAGGATCTCGGGCTCCTTGTCGCGCGGGGCGAGCGCGATCACGGCGCCGCCGCCGCCCGCGCCGGTGAGCTTCGCGCCGTGGGCGCCGAGCTTGCGCGCGACGTCGCAGAGCGCATCCAGGAGCGGCGTCGAGACGCCGAGCTCGGCGAGGAGCGCGTGCGCGCGGTTCATGTCGCGGCCGAGCGCGTCGATGTCGCGGCGCATGAGGGCCTGGGTGCCGGTGTCGGCGAGGGCGCCGAGCTCCTTGAGGCGCGCGTCGTCGGCGGAGGAGCTCGTGGCTTGCGCGACGCGATCGACCATCGCGGCGGTCGAGCGCGGCGAGCCGGAGGGGCCGACGAGGACGCGCAGCGTCGGGATCGCGAACGGCTTGAGGCCTGTCGACTTGCGGTAGACGCCGACGCCGCCCGCGATCGCGAGCGCGACATCGACGCCCGAGGCGCGGCCGTGGAGGATCTTCTCGCTCGCGGCGGCCGCGGCGGCGATCGTGTCGGGCGTGGCGGGGCGCTTGGCGTGGGCGAGCAGCGCGCGAGAGACGGCGACCGCGAAGGCGGCGGAGGCGCCGAGGCCCGCGCCCGGCGGGATCTGGGCGTCGCCGACGAGGGTCAGCGGCGGGCGGCCGAGGTCGAGCGCGTCGGCGATCGCGGAGAGGCCCTGCGCGAACGAGTTGTCGTCCTCGGCCGTGACCTTGAGGTTCCAGGACGGGACGTCGACGCGCAGCGTGCCGCCGGCCGGCGTGGGCACCGGATCGATGCGAACGCCGCGGTCGAGAGCGGCCGCGAGCGCGGGGTAGCCGTAGACGACCGCGTGCTCGCCGAGGAGGATGATCTTGCCAAGCCCGATGTGACTCATGACAACCCGAGGTCATCGAGGAACGCGCGGAGAGGGGCACCGAGATGACGCGGCGCCTGCGCGAGGTCGGCCGCGGTTCGCGAGCCGGTGAGCAGACAGACGGAACGGATCGCGCGCGTCACGCGGTCGATCGCGGCGCGTACGCCTTCGGAGCCGCCGGCGCGCTGAGCGCGCAGCATCGGCGCGGCCATGCCGCCGGCGCGGGCGCCGAGTGCGATCGCGCGTGCGATGTCGCTGCCGGAGCGCACGCCGCCCGAGGCGATGGTGGTGAGGCCGGCGCGCGCGCACGCGACGACGGAGACGGCCGTCGGCACGCCCCAGTCCCACAGCTCCTGGCCGAGCACGGCGGAGTCGCTG
>JAFAOG010000552.1 GCA_019237945.1 Deltaproteobacteria bacterium
CGACTCTAGCGCAGCCGCTCGCTCGCGTGCACGACCGGCGCCAGCGTGTCGCGAGCCCACCCGAACACGGCCGCCACCCGCGGGTCGCGCCGCACGTCGCGGTGCGCCACGCACCACAGCCGATGCCGCGCGAGATCGCCGCTGCCACACGGCACGAGCTCCGCATCACCGAGCACGAACCGCGGCACCGGCACGACGACCGGCTCGGCGAGCGCGAGCGCGATCAGCCCCATCGTGCTCGACATCCGTACCCGCACGTCCGCGTCGGCGACCAGCGAACGAAACCACGGCGCGCTCTGCAGGAAGTCGAGCTCGGGCGTGTACAGCGCGATCGGCACGCCCTTGCCGCGACCGGCCTCGACCGCGCGTCGATGCTGCGCCGCGACCTCGGGCCGCGCGAACAGCCCGACCGAGCCCTCGGCGACCGCCATCGCCGACAGATCCGGCTGCTTCGGCTTGGGCACGCGAAACGCGACGTCGGCCTCGCCGCGCGTCAGGTTCAGCTGCGCCTGCCCGGTGTGCACGTCGATCTCGAGCTCGGGATGCCGCGCCCGCAGCACGCCGAGCTTCGGGATCAGCCACCCGCAGCCCCAGCTCTCGATCGTCGCGATCCGGATCCGCCCCGCCGCACTCGCCGCCGCCGAATAGCTCGTGGCCAGCAGCGACCGCGCCTCCGCCTCCATCGCCTCCGCCCGCGGCACGATCTGCTCGCCGACGCGCGTCAACCGCCACCCGGCCGCCGTGCGATGAAACAGCGGCGTGCCGAGCGCCTGCTCGAGTGCGGCGATCCGCCGACCCACCGTCGTGTGCTCGACGCCCAGCCCGCGAGCCGCGACGGCAAGCCGACCGGCCCGCGCGACCGCGAGGAAGTACCGAACATCGCCCCACTCCATCCATGTGCAGGATTGCACAGCAGGCTGTGCGCGAACAAGCGATCCGGAATCCGCGCGCCGCGCGTAGCGTGATCACACGCGGCCACGGCCGCACACAAAGGAGATCACGATGCGCTTTCTCGTCACGGCAGAGGCTTCCAAGGAAGGTGGAGACCGTCTCGACTCGCAGCCCGGCGGCCCGGGCCCGTTCTTCGGCGCGGTCGCCGAACGCTTTCGCCCCGAAGCATTCTGGGTGCGCGCCGACCGCCGCGCCGTCTACTGGGTGCTCGACCTCGCCGACGCCACCCAGGTCGCGGAGCTGATGCACCTGTGCCTCGCGAAGGCGGGCGCGTACCCGACGCTGACGCCGATCCTCACGGGCGACGAAGCCCGCACGGCGGTGCCCGCGGCGATCGAGAAGGCGCGCCGCTAGAGCGTCAGAGCGTCGGCGTAGCGTTTTCGCATGCCGTCAAAGGATCCGGAGAGGCGCCGTGCCGTCGCGCGGGCGTGGTACGCGCGCAATCATGAGAAGGTGCGTGCGGCGGTGCGGCCGCACCGCGAACGGCGCAGGCGCGAGCTTGCTGCGTGGTTCTTCGAGCTCAAGAGCAAGCTCGTGTGCGCGCGCTGCGGCGAGGACCACCCCGCGTGCCTCGTGTTCCACCACACAGACCCGCGAGCGAAGGAGATCGAGATCTCCGAAGCGATGCGTCGTAGCTATGGGCGTAAGCGCATCCTTGCCGAGCTCGCGAAGTGCGAGGTGCTGTGCGCGAACTGTCACACGAAGCACCACGCAAAGGAGCGGCGCGATGGCATGGACGCGTGACGATCAGAATGCGGCGTGGCGGAAGTGGTACCGCACGAACGCGCAGAGAAAGCTGAGCTGGCAGAAGCGGCGCCGCGGCGAGATTCGCGTTTGGTGGCGCGAGCTCAAAGCCACGAAGACATGCGAACGCTGCGGCGAGACCGATCCCGACTGCTTGCAGTTTCATCATCGAGATCATGCGTCGAAGGAGATGACGCTAGCGAGCGGTGTTGGAAGCGCGTTATCGCGCGATCGCATCCTCGCGGAGGTCACGAAGTGCGAGGTGCTCTGCGCGAACTGCCACCTCAAGCATCACTGGGATGCGAAGTGGCGAAAATGGTCGGGGTGACACGATTTGAACGTGCAACGGCCAACTCCCAAAGCTGGTGCGCTACCAGGTTGCGCTACACCCCGTACCCCGGTGATTACCCGGGATCGGGGCGATGCGCAACGCCCAAGCGGCGCGGCGACTACTTCTTCTTGTCGTCGGCCGGCGGTGCCGCGGGCGGCGCATCCGGCGTCGGGGCGGACGGCGTCTTGCCGCCGGCCCAGGCGAAGTAGTTACGGAGCATCGTCGTCTCGAGGTTGAGATCGCCGAGCGTCGACTTGCCCTCGCCGGCCTTGATGGCGGCGTCGAGCTTCTTCTCGCAGTTGTCGCACGGGACCTTCGCGATCTTGGGGAGCGCGAGGAGGATCGACTGACGGATCAGGCGGTCGTCCGACTTCGCGGCATCGAGCAGCGTGTCGGTGAGGTTCGCGGCCTTGGGGCCCTGCTTGCCGATCTCGAGCATCGCGCGCTCGACTTCGCCTTCGAGCAGGCCGACCTTCTCGTCCTTCGTCCAGTCCTTGATGTCCTTGATGTACGACGTGCAGTTCTTGGCGGCGTCGTCAAACGTCTCCTTGAGCGTACCCGCGTAGCAGTTCATGTCGGACTTGCAGCGAAGGGCGACCTCGATGCGCGCGATATGCGTCTGGAACATGCGCGCGTAGCCCTTGTACGCCTTGGCCGCGCCGTCGAGCGACTTGAACGGCGCGATCGCCGCCGAGTGCTTCTTCTTCGCGTCCTTGAACGTCGCCTCGGCATCCTTGGCCGCCTTGGTCGCGGCCTTGATGTCGTCGGCGGTCTTCGACGTGTCGTGCGTCGCCTTGAGCGCGTTCGCCTTCGAGTCGTCGAGCGCCTTCTTCGCCTTCTCGAACTCCTTGTCGGCGGCGTCGGCGTCGGCCTTGGGCTTGCCCGCGGCTTCCTTGCTCTTCTTGTCCGCCGCGTCGAAGTACTTCTGGGCGAGGTCGTTGAGGATCTTGACGTCCGTCGCGTCGTGCGAGAGGCGCGCGAACGCCGTCGCCGCTTCGGTGCGGAGGTTGTCGTCGGCCGCGTTGTCGGCGGCGATCTTGCCGAGCTCGTCGACGCCCGCGTCGTCACGCGTGACGAACGGGTACGCGCCGATCGCGAGGATGCGCGTCGTCAGGTCGGGCGTGCCGGGAGCCGG
Source organism: Deltaproteobacteria bacterium (assembly GCA_019237945.1). Lineage (GTDB taxonomy): Bacteria > Myxococcota_A > Polyangia > Haliangiales > Haliangiaceae > JABFXX01. The sequence continues at coordinate 3,162 of JAFAOG010000552.1, forward strand.
CGCGGGCGCCGGAGCACCCTTCTTGCCCTTGGCGGGAGGCGGCGCGCCCTTGCCCATCCACATCGCGCGGATCTGCGCCGCGCCATCGGGGGAGCCGATCTTGCGGAGCGCGTCGAAGATCGCGTTGTACTGCGTCGAGCCAGACGGCTGGTCATCGGCGTAGTACTGCGGATACGGCGGGCGGTTGAGCGCGGTCAGCAGGTCAGGGACCGCCTTCGCGTCGTAGAAGTCGCCGAGCACGACGGCGGGATAGAAGTCCTTCGCCGAGACGGGCAGGCACTGGTCGGGCGGCAGCGTGTTGGTGTCGCCGCAGTAGACGTCGTAGTGCTTGTCCTTGATCAGCTGGTTGACCTCGGCGTTCTCGCCGCGGAGGATCTTGCGCAGCTCGTCTTCGGCCGTCGGACCGCTGGCGACGAGCGCGCGGCGGATCTGCGTGAACAGCTCCGGCGTGCGGTACATCGACAGCACGAGCGGCTTGACCGCCGTCGGGACGCGCAGGTCGGAGAGGGCGTTGATCGCGGCGCCGGTGACGCCGAGGAACAGGCCGTACTTCTCTTCGGCCGCGCGCGCCTGCTCCTTGTCCTTGACGGTACGAGGATTGGGCGGCGGATCGCGGTCGATGATCTTCTGCAGGGCGGCGGCCGCCTTCTGCTTCGAGCCGTCGAACTTGCCGATCGCGCGAATCGAGGAGACCTCGGCGGCGACCAGCTTCTTGGTCACCGGCTTCTGCGCGAGCTCGATCAGCGCGTCGAGGCCGCCATCGGCCTTCGCCTCGCCGCGCGCGTCGGCAGCTTTCT
>JAFAOG010000034.1 GCA_019237945.1 Deltaproteobacteria bacterium
GCGGTGCGATCGCGGCGCTCGCGCTGCATCGTCGTGTCGCGCTGTTTCGCCGCGCGCTCGTGCCGTGGGTCGCGGTCGCGATCTCGCACCTGCTCGCGCGCAACCTCATGCTGTGGGGCAAGACGCTGACCGGCCGCCTGCGCCCGAGCGAGTGGCACGGCGGGCCGATGTGGTTCAGCTATGGCGCGTCGTTTCCGTCGGGCCACGTCGTGCTGTTCGCGAGCATCGTGCTGCCGCTCGCGATGCTGTATCCGCGGCTGCGCTGGCTCGTCGTCGTGCCGATGTTCGCGGCGGTCGCGCGCGTGATGGCGAACGCGCACTTCGCGTCGGATGTCGTCGGTGGGTTCGCGCTGTGCGCGGCGGTCGCGGTGCTCTCGGTTTTCATCGCTTGCGCGGCGAGGCCTCGTACGCCATACTGAACTAGATGGTTCAGTTTTCGAGAGCCGCCCAGCTCGACGCCGCGTTCGCCGCCCTGGCCGATGCGACGCGGCGAGGCGTGCTCGAGCAGCTGGGGCGCGGCGATGCATCGATCACGGAGCTCGCCGAGCGGTTCGACATGACGCTGACGGGCATGAAGAAGCACGTCGGTGTGCTCGAGGATGCCGGGCTCGTCGCGACGGCGAAGGTCGGTCGCGTCCGGACGTGCCGCCTCGGCCCGCGCCAGCTCGACGAGGTCACGTCGTGGATCGACCGCTATCGCCGGCTGTGGAGCGCGCGCTTCGACGAGCTCGACCAGGTGATCGAAGACATGAAGCAGAAAGAGAGAGCACAGCGATGAAGAACGAGACGAAAGTGGAACGGAAGTCGCCGCGCGAGGTCGTCATCACGCGCACGTTCAACGCACCGGCGCGGATCGTGTTCGAGGCGTGGACGAAGGCCGACGTGATGCGGCGATGGTGGGTCCCGGCGTCGAGCGGGCTCACGCTACTATCGTGCGAGATGGATGTGCGCACCGGCGGTGGCTACCGCTTCGTGTTCGCCGCGGAGCCCGAGCCGATGGCGTTCTTCGGACGCTACCTCGAGGTCGTCCCGTGCTCGCGACTCGTGTGGACGAACGACGAGAGCGGCGACGCCGGCCAGCGAAGCACGCTGACGCTCGAGGAGCATGGCGACACGACGCGGATCGTGCTGCACGAGCTGTATCCATCGGCCGACGCGCTCGAGGCCGGCAAGGGCGCGTACGATGGCATGGCCGAGACGTTCGCCCAGCTGGATGCGCTGCTCCCGGCGAGCGCAGCCTAGGCGACAGCCGCCGCGAGGTGCCGGACGACGATCGGGTGCAGCTCGAGGTGCGGCTTGTACGTCGCGAGCAGGCCTGCGACCGATGCGAGCACGCGGCCGAGCAGCACGAACGAGCGCGGGATCACGAGCCCGCCGAGCTGACGCGCCTGCGCGAGCTGCGCGCTCATCGCCGCCTGCCAGTCGATGTCGCGCGTGTTCGTGCCGGGGCGCATCGCGCCGATCAGCGCCGCCGTCAGATCGACGAGCTGCTCGGGATCGTCGGCCTCGAAGCCGAGCGTCTTCAGCTCGCCGGCCGCCGCCTGCGAGTTGCCGCCCGCGATCGCGATGACGAGGCGTGCGTACGCCGCGCGGTCGGCCCGGCTCAGCTCGAGCATGCAGCCGAAGTCGAGCAGCGCGAGGCGGCCGTCCTCCGTCACCATGAAGTTACCCGGGTGCGGATCGGCGTGGACCTGGCCGCGCGCGAGGACCTGCGCCGCGACCTCGTTGACGAGCTCGCCGAGCAGCCGATCGCGCGCCGGCGGCGTTGCGTTCTCGAGCCAGCTCGTCAGCCGCTCGCCCGCGATCCGCGTCATCACGAGCACGCGCTTTGTCACGTGCAGCGGCTCGGGCACGACCGCGGTGCCGCGATACGCGCGCAGCGCCTCCGCCTCGTGCTCGTAGTCGAGCTCCTCGGTGAGCGCGCGCGACAGCTCGCTCGACAGCGTCTGCAGATCGATGCCCGGCAGCTCGCCGAGCGCCGAGGCAACCGCGCGCAGCGCCGCGATGTCGGCCGCGATCACGTCCTCGATGCCGGGCACCTGGACCTTGACGACGACCGGCGTGCCATCGGCAAGCGTCGCCGCGTGGACCTGCGCGAGCGAGGCGGCCGCGATCGGCGCATCGTCGAAGCTGGCGAGCACACCCGGCAGCTCCGCCTCGACGCGCGCGCGGATCGCCGCCGGATCGACCGGCGGGACTTCATCCTGCAGCGTGCGCAGCTCGTTCGCCCACACGGCGCCGATCAGATCGGGCCGGCACGACGCGAGCTGGCCGAGCTTCGCGATACCGCCGCGCAGCTCCGCCGCACTCGCCGCCACGCGACGCGCGAGCTCGCGATGGTCTTCTTCACGCAGTCCGGGCTCGCCGGTGCGCGCCGCCTGCGCGAGCCGCAGCCAGCGCCAGCGCGCGACGATGCTGGCGGCCGCGGTCGCGAGCGCCATCACGCGCGGCGTCGCCCGCGAGATGGTCTGCGCCTGCTCGCGCATGTGGGTCATCTGCTCGCGCACCTGCGCCGCGACTGCTTGCGCGTCCTGCGCGACCGCATCCGCCTCCGCGCGCGACGCGTCCGCGAACCCGCGCGCACTCCGCGCGACCATGCCTGCATCGCGCGCGAGGTCGAGCGCCATCGCATCGATCCGCTGGCCGACGCGCTTCATCATGTCGAGGAGCTCGTTCATTCGTCTTCTCCTTGGCTACAGCTCGCGCACACGATCGGGCCGACCGCGCCGCGCTCGGTCATGCCGATCGATGCGGGCTTGCCCTTCGGCAGGATCGCGTTGCACTGCGAGCACACCGCGTTCTTGGCGAGCGTGATCGACTGCCAGCCGATCACGTCGTCGGTCGACGCGTTCTGCTTCTCGCCTCGCGCCGCGCGCGCGATCGCGTGGCTGTCCGCGACGACATCACCGACGAGACCGAACGCGTGGCCGAGCACGTTCCGCACGAGGTTCGAGACCGACATGCCGAGCTCCTGCGCGCGCTCGCGCAGATGGGCTTCGAGCGACTCGGGCACGCGCGTGTGGATCACGCGCTCCTTCTTCTCGGGGTCGTCGGGCGGCGGGGGCTTGCGTGTCACCTTGTGACACAGCGTGTATCACGACGTGATACAAGTCAAGTGGTAGAAGAAAGGGCATGGATGTCATCGAGGCCATTGGCAACACGCCCCTGATCGAGCTGAAGCGAGTCAGCAAGGGCCTGCCAAACCCGGTGTTCATCAAGTGCGAGCACTTGAATCCCGGAGGGAGCGTCAAGGACCGGACCGCGCGCGCGATCATCCTCGATGCGGAGGCGCGTGGCGTGCTGACGCCGGGCAGCGGCCAGACGATCATCGAGGGCACCGCGGGCAACACCGGCGTCGGGTTCGCGCTGATCGCAGGCGCGCGCGGCTACCGCTGCATCTGCGTGATTCCCGAGCGCGTGTCGTTCGACAAGCGCGTCGCGCTCCGCCAGCTCGGCAGCGAGGTCTACATCGCGAAGGCCGCGGGCATCAAATCGCCCGACAACTTCCGCAACGTCGCGGCGCGCCTCGCCGAGGAGAACGGCTGGTTCGCGACGAACCAGTTCCACAACCCGGCGAACCTCGACGCGCACTACGGTGGCAAGAGCTTCTCGGCGACCGGCCCCGAGATCTTCGATCAGATGAAGGGCGACATCGCCGCCTTCGTCAGCGCGGCGGGCACCGGCGGCACGATCACCGGCGTCGGGCGCTGCCTCAAGGAGCGCATCCCCGGCGTGAAGATCGTGATGGCCGATCCGATCGGTTCGGGCCTCGGCGAGTGGGTCAACACCGGCACGATCGGGCCCGACGGTCCATATACGGTCGAGGGCATCGGCTCGGCGAGCGTGCCGAGCAACCTGCATCGCGAGCCGCTCGACTGGGCCGAGAAGATCGCCGACGCCGACGCCTACGCGATGGTCGAGCGCCTCGTCAAAGAAGAAGGCCTGACGGTCGGCGGCTCGACGGGCGTCAACGTGATCGCCGCGCTGCGCGTCGCCGCGCGTCCCGACATCAAGGGCCCGGTCGTCACGGTCGCCGCCGATCTGTGGGACCGCTATCGCTCGACGCCGTGGATGAAGGCGTGGGAAGAGCGCGAGTCGCAGGCGGTCGTCTTTCTGCAGCCGTATCAATCGAAGTCGTGAAGAAGTGGGGCCTGATCGCGCTGCGCGTCGTCGCGATCGCCGCGATCGCGATCTGGCTGACGATCTTCCTGCGCGACTTCGAGTGGCGAAAGCTCGGGCGCGCGATCGAGGATGCGCACATCTGGCCGCTCGTCGTCGCGGCCGCGCTGAACTTCGTGTGCCTGTGGGGCAAGGCGGCGTGCTGGCACGTCGTGCTCGCACCGCGCTACGTCGTGTCGACGACCGCGCTGTTCCGCTACACGATCGCGGCGTTCGCGGCGAGCGTGATCGCGCCGGCGCGCGCGGGCGAGTTGATCCGCGTGTGGGTGCTCAAGAACCGTCACGGCGTGACTGTCGCCGATTGCGCCGCGGTCGCCGTCACCGAGAAGCTGCTCGACGGCCTGACGATGCTGATGCTCGTCGCGCCGGTGCCGTGGATCGTGCCCGGGCTGCCGTCGTGGGTCGGCCGCGCGATGTTCGTGTGCGGCGCGATCGCGATCGCGATCTTCGCGGCCGTGTGGTTCGCGGTCGGCCGGATCCCGCCCGGGGGCGGCGCGAACTGGTTCACGCGGTTCATCGGCGGCATGCACGTCGTGCGGTCGCCAAAGCGCCTCGTGCTCGCGGCGGCCGCGCTGATGCTGACGTGGCTCGCGGACCTCGCGATGGTCAACCTCGTGATGTACGCGGTCGGCATCGACCTGCCGCTCGGCGCGGGGCTGCTCGTGCTGTTCACGCTCAACCTGACGATCGCGGTGCCGTCGACGCCGGGCCAGGTCGGCGCGCTCGAGGCGGGCGTGCTCGCCGCGACTCGCCTGCTCCACATCGACGACGCGCGCGCATTCGCGTTCGCGCTGCTCTATCACGTGCTGCAGATCCTGCCGCTGCTCGTCGTCGCGCTGCTGACCGAGGCGCCGCTGATGATGATGAAGCCTACGGGCGTCGACGACGCGGCTGCCCGTACTCCGCAAAGCGAGCCCTGACCTTGTCGAGCTCGCGACCGTCGAGCACGTGCGGCGTGCCGAGCTGACACGCGTGCCAGTACTGGTTCGCGAGCGTCTCGATCTCGGCCGCGACGCGCAGCGCTTCCTTGAGCGTGGCGCCGAGCGCGACCATCCCGTGGTTCGCCATCAGGCACGCATTGCCGCCGCGCAGCGCCGCGACGACGTTGGTCGCGAGCTCCGCGCTGCCGAACGTCGCGTAGTCCGCGCACGGCACTTCGTCCGTGTTCGCGAGCACGATCGCGTAGTGCACGGCCGGCAGCGGCTGGCGCAGCATCGACAGCGCCGTGCAGTACAGCGAGTGCGTGTGAACGATCGCGCCGACGTCGCTGCGCGCCGCCATGATGTCGCGGTGCAGCCTCCACTCGCTCGTCGGTGCGCGCTGGCCCTGGCGTGCGGTGCCGTCGTCGGCGAGCTGGACCATGTCCTCGCCCTGCAGCTCGTCGTACGCCATGCCGCTCGGCGTGACGAGCAGGCCGCGCTCGCTGCGCACGCTGACGTTGCCCGACATGCCGGGCGTCAGGCCGAGCGCGCTCATCCGCTTCGCGGTCGCGGCAAGCTCGTTGCGCAGCGCGAGCGTCATACCTTCGCGACGACTCCGCGTTCGGTGATGTACCCGGTGACCAGGCGCGCCGGCGTGACGTCGAACGCGGGGTTCGCGACGGTGGCCTCGGTGATCCGCACGCGCGCCGGCTTGCCGTCGACGATGCCCGCGATCGCGCGCACCTCGTCGGCGCTGCGCTCCTCGATCTCGACCGTATCGCTCGACGCATCGAAGCTCGACGCCGGCATCGCGACGTAGAACGGCACGTTGTTGTCGCGCGCCGCGAGCGCCTTGAGATACGTCCCGATCTTGTTCGCGACGTCGCCGGTGCGCAGCACGCGATCGGTGCCGACGATGCACAGGTCGACCCGGCCGTGCTGCATCAGGTGGCCGCCCGCGTTGTCGGCGATCACGGTGTGCGGCACGCCGTGCTGCGCGAGCTCCCACGCGGTCAACAGGCCCTGGTTGCGCGGGCGCGTCTCGTCGACCCACACGTGCACGCGCATGCCCGCCTCGTGGGCGGCGTAGATCGGCGCGAGCGCGGTGCCCCAGTCGACCGTCGCGAGCCAGCCCGCGTTGCAATGCGTGAGCACGTTGCAGCCGTCGCGCAGCAGCGGCAAGCCCGCCTGCCCGATCGCCTTGCACCCCGCGACATCCTCGTCGCAAATGCGCTGCGCCTCGGCCTCCGCATCGCGCGCCGTGCGCATGCGATCGAGCGCCCACTTCAGATTCACCGCGGTCGGCCGCGTCGCCGCGAGCACGCGACACGCATGATCGAGCGCGTGGCCCTCGCGCAGCGCCAGCGCGACACCCCACGCCGCCGCCGCCCCGATCAGCGGCGCCCCGCGCACGTGCATGTCGCGGATCGCGCGCGCGACGTCGTCGAGCGTCGTCAGCCGCAGCCACGCGACCTCGAACGGCAGCCGCGCCTGGTCGAGCACGATGACGGCATCGCCATCGCGTTCGATCGTCCTGCGCCAGCGTCCGTCGACCTTCATGCCTTGCGCAGCACGCGGCCGGCGACCGCATCGAGATGATCGACGAGCTCGGGATCCCGCGCCGCCGGAGCGGTCAGGATCGCGTGCTCGAGTGCGCGGTCGCAGCCACGCGGACACGCGCCCTCGGTGATCCGCGGGATCACGTCGACGAGCAGCTTGCGTGCGCTGCTCGCGTTCGCCGTCATCACGCGGATCACGTCCGCGACCTCGACGTGATCGTGATCGGGATGCCAGCAGTCGAAATCCGTGACCATGGCGACGGTGGCGTAACACAGCTCTGCTTCACGGGCGAGCTTGGCCTCCGGCATGTTCGTCATGCCGATCACGTCGGCCTTCCAGCTGCGGTGCAGCTCGCTCTCCGCCATCGTCGAGAACTGCGGGCCCTCCATCACGACGTACGTGCCGCCCTTCTGATGCGGCAGCGACAGCGCCTGCGCGCTCGCGACCAGATCATCGACGAGCCGCAGACACGTCGGATGTCCCATCGACACGTGGGCGACCAGCCCCTTGCCGAAGAACGTCTTGGGGCCGCGCAGCGTGCGATCGATGAACTGATCGACCATGACGAACGTGCCGGGCGGCAGCTCGGTCTTCAGCGAGCCGACCGCGCTGACGCTGATCACGCACGTCGCGCCGGCGCGCTTGAGCGCATCGATGTTCGCGCGGAAGTTGATCTCGTGCGGCGGGATGCGGTGCCCGCGGCCGTGTCTCGGCAGAAACACGACCTGGCGCGTGCCGAGCCGGCCGAACAGCAAATCGTCACTGGGCGGACCGAACGGCGACCCGACATGACGCCAGTGGCGATCCGTCAATCCCTCGATGTCGTACAGGCCCGTACCACCGACGATCCCGATCATGCTGGCGGGTGTATCATGGTCGCGTGAAGGTGTTCCTGAGCTACGCGCTCGCCGTCGGCGGCTTCGGGCTCATCATCTATGCGGTGATCGCCACGCTGCAGGTCAACCTGACCTACCCGGGCGCCCGCCTCGCGATGCTCAACGCGCTCCGCACGAGCGTCCAGCATGCGGAGTATCTGTGCCGCTCCGTGCCGGGCACGTTCTTCGAGGCGATCGGCGCCGCGATCAAGCTCGGCTACCAGGCGGGCACCGATCCGAACATCGTCGCGCAGACGACGCGCCCCGGCTACGACGCACAGATCACGATGATCAAGATGAAGTGGAAGTCGCTGTTCGGCTACGGCAAGAAGGCCGTGATGCTGACGGTCGGCGGCGCCGCGCTCGCGATCTCGCAGCACGCGAATCCCGTGCTCCACATCATCCTCGGCGTGCTGACCTTGGGCGCTGCGATCTGGATCTTCATCGCGAAGCTCGACACCGAGCGCTCGATGCTCCGCGCCCGCGCCGAGCTGCTGCCCGAGCTCGACCGCGCGTTCGTCGAGGGACGGATCGCCCCGCGCGCGAGCTAGTCCGCCTCGGGATCCTTCGCAGAACATTCAGCGGCTCGTAGCGCAGCCCACTCGGATTTCTCCGCCGAGGTTCGCTCAGCGCGCGACGTCTCGATCGTCGACGGTGAACGAGCTTGCGCGTGCTAGCTACAGCGACCCTCGAACCGGAGTCCGCAGTGCACGAGCAGCTCGCTGAGCAACTTGATCGTTCATTCGACATCGACGAATCGCTCGCCGCGTTTGCGGAGCTGATCGCTCGCGGCGACCGTCGCGCCGAGAATGGCGCCGTTCCGAGCTCGTTCGCGCAGCAGGTGTTCGACGAGTTCGACGATCTCGTGGATGCGATCGACGAGCACGTGCGTCCGCTCTCGCCGGCCGACGCCAGCGCCTTCGGTGCGCGGCTCCACACCGCGCTCGCGTCGGTGATGCGGCGCTCGGCGCATGCCTGGCGCTGGTACTCGAAGCCGCGCGGCTACGCGGGCGACTATCTGACGATCGCGCGCGTCTATGACGACGAGGTCACGGGCGACCGCCCGATGGATCGCGTTCTCGATCGATGCTTCCTTCGGCTGCCGGCGACGCGCGCGGTCCAGAACCGTCGCCAGCTCGTCGTCGGCGAGATCCGGAATGCGATCGCGGCCGCGGCCGCGGAAGGCCGGCCGGCTCGCGTCACCAGCCTCGCGTGTGGCCCCGCCCGCGAGGTCTTCGATACGTTCCTCGAGCTGCCCGAACCGAGCGCGCTCGTCTCGACGCTCGTCGACTTCGATGCCGAGGCGCTCGAGTACTGTGCCGACGAGCGCGTGCGCCGCGGTGTCGCCGAGGACGTCCACCTCGTCAACGCGAATCTGATCCACGTCGCGCTCGGCCGCCGGCCGCTCGAGCTCGAACCCCAGGATCTCGTGTACAGCATCGGCCTCATCGACTACTTCCCGGATCGGATCGTCGTGAAGCTGCTCGATCGGCTCTACGACGTGCTGCGCCCGGGCGGTCGAGTCATCCTGGGCAACTTTCACCCGCGCAATCCGACGCGAGCGATCATGGACCACGTGCTCGACTGGAAGCTGATCCATCGCGACGAGGAGCAGATGCATGCGCTGTTTCGTGCGTCCGCGTTCGGCCAGCGCGCCACGCGCATCGTCTACGAGCGCGAGGGAGTCAACCTGTTCGCCGAGTGCGTGAAGAGCTAGTTTGCGAGTCGCTCGCGGAGCTCGCTGCGCTGTTCCGGCGTGAACGGCAGCGGTGCATCGGCGAGCGCGGCGTGCATCGCGATCTCGAGCTCCTTGAGCAGCGGGCCCTGCGCGGCGAGATGGAACACGGTCCATGCCGCGAGGTTGCGCCGCCGCGAGTCGCCGCCGCGCAGCCACGAGACCAGACGCGCCGCCGGAATCCCGCGCTCGCTCGCGACGCTGCCGGCGATCGACGTGCGGATGCGGCCGCGATCGACCGCGCGAAGCAGCACATCATCGGCGCGCGGATCGGCCATCGCGGCGAGCCCGCGGGCGGCGCCTTCATGCGCGCGCTGGGGCAGCCGGTCGTCGTCGAGCACGGCCGCGAGATCGGCGAGCGCATCGGCGCCGCGCATGCGGACGAGCGCGGTGCCCGCGTAGCTCTCGGCGAGCGCGCCCGGCGCGAGCTGCAGGATCTCGAGCGCGGTCGCGTATCCATCCGGATGTCCGATCGCCTCGAGCAGCGCCGCCGCGCACCACGGCTCGCACTGGCCGCGCTCGTACGCGCGAATGACGACCGCCACGCAGCCCGCATCCGGCGCGTAGGTCTTGAGCTCGAGCAGCGCGAGCTTCCAGGCGGTCGTCGTCTCGCCGCGCGCTCCCTCGAGCACGGTCTGGACCAGCGCGAGCTGAGACCCCGACATCGAGCGCATCCTAGCAGCGCCGTCTGAAAATCGATCCGGCGAACGCTCTTCGCTTCTTGCTTCGCTGCTGCGACGAGTTAGCTGGCCCACACGCGCCGCTCCCGGAGATCGCGTGTATATCGATCCCGTGAGCGATTCGCCGATCCGCGACGTCTCCGACACCGCGTATCTCGTCGCGGCGCAGCGAGCCGTCGAGTCGGAACGCCCCGATGCGCTGTTTCGCGATCCGTACGCGAGGCCGCTCGCCGGCGAACGTGGCGACGCGATCCTCGCGCGCATCCCGGCGCCCGCACGTGCGCTCAGCGCGTGGTCGGTCGCGATCCGCACGCGCGTGATCGACGAGCTGATCGCCGCCGCGATCGCGACCGGCATCGACGCGATCCTCGATCTCGGCGCCGGCTTCGACACGCGTCCGTATCGCATGACGCTCCCGCCGATGCTGCGCTGGATCGAGGTCGACACGCCCGCGATCCTCGACCCGAAGACGCGCGCGCTTGCCGCCGACGCTCCCGTCTGCCAGCTCGAACGCACGACCCTCGACCTCGCCGATGCCGCGGCGCGCCGCCGCTGGCTCGCGAGCATCACCGGCCGCGTGCTCGTGCTGACCGAGGGCGTCGTTCCGTACCTGACCGTCGAGCAGGTCGGCGAGCTCGCCGATGATCTGCACGCGATCGCGCGCGGCTGGATCGCGGAGTACCTCGCGCCGAGCATCGTCCAGCGCCGCCGCCAGAGCACGCTGCTCGCCAACGCGATGTGGCAGTTCACGCCCGACGACTGGTTCGGCTTCTTCGCCGAGCACGGCTGGCGCGCCGCCGACACGCGCTTCCTCGTCGACGAAGGCGTGCGGCTCGGCCGTCCCGCGCCGGTGGAACCGTCAGGCGCGCCGGCCGCCGCCTACGTGCTCTACGCGCCTCAGTCGCGCTGATAGCGCCGGCCACCGGGCTTCGCCGCCTCGGGATGATCGAGCTTGTAGATCCGCTCCTGCCAGTCCGCGATGTGGCCGGCCGTGATCCAGAACCCGCTCAGCGCGACGAGCGCCGTGATCGCGAGCCCGATGCCACCGGCCGCGCGGCTGACGACCATCAGCGCGATCGACACCGCGAGCGCCGCCGCCAGCCCGAGCTTCAGCTTCTTCTGCGTCGCGCGGCTACCGGCGATCCAGCGCTCGAGCTCGTCGCGGCGGTCGGTGACCATGCCGCAAGTCTAGCGCTGACTACGAACGCCACCAGCCTTCGCGCTCGACGAGGTCGAAGACCTCCTTCAAGATCGCGAGGCCGTTCATCGCGGTCGCTTCGTCGGTCGTCAGCGGCGGCTGGATGCGGAAGTGCGCCGAGTACGCCATCGTCATCAGGCCGCGGCGCACGCACTCGTTGAAGATCCGCTCGGTGACCTTGCGCGGCAGCTCGGCCTTCGTCTTCTTGTCGCTGACGAGCTCGACGCGCATGAACATGCCCGAGCCGCTGACGTAGCCGACGAACGGATACCGATCGACCCACGTCTCGAGCTCTTGGAGCATACGGGCTCCAACCTTCCGCGAGTTCTCGACGAGGTTCTCTTCCTCGATGATCTTCAGCGATGCCGCGCCCGCCGCCGCCGCGAGCGCGTTGCCGCCGTAGCTCGACGACGACCCCGACTGATTCGACCACGGCTTGGCCTTGCTGATCTCGTCGGTCGTCGCGAGCGCCGACAGCGGGAACCCGCCGCCGACCGCCTTGCCGATCGTGACGATGTCGGGAGTCACGCCGGTGTGGTGAATGCCCCACCACGTGCCGGTGCGGCCGAGGCCGGTGATCATCTCGTCGGCGATGAACAGCGCGCCGATCTCCTCCGCGACGCTCTTCATCGCGGGCAGGAACTCCTTCGGCGGCGTGATGTTGCCGGCGGTGCCCTGCATCGGCTCGATGATCATCGCCGCGACAGACCCTGCGGTCGCGACCTTGAGGTACTTGCGCGCGACGTCCGCGCACGCGACGCCGCAGCTCGGATACGACTGGCCGAGCGGGCAGCGATAGCAGTCGGCGTACGGCACCTGGTGCGAGCCGGGGACCATCGGGCCGAGCTTGTCCTTGAACGTCGAGCCCATCAGCGACAGCGCGCCCATCGTCTTGCCGTGGAAACCGCCCCAGCAGCTGACGAACTCGTACTTTCCCGTGTGGGACTTTGCCAGTCGCAGTGCGCTCTCCACGGCCTCCGCACCACCGGAGTACAGCTGCAGGCGATGCACGCCGTTGGCCGGCGCGTGCCGCGAGAATCTCTCCAGCAGCTCGACGCGTGCTTCGCTCGTGAACGTGCCCGCCGATGCCTTCGCGACCTGCTGCTGGATCGCGGAGACCCAGGTCGGGTGCGAGTGACCGAGCGCGGCCACCGCGATGCCACCGATGAAGTCGAGGAACACATTCCCGTCGACATCCGTGACGGCCGTGCCCTCCGCGTGATCGACGACCACCCCCGACATCAGGGCGTAGCCCTGCGCGCCGGGAGCGAGATGGGCGTCTTCCCGAGCGCGGATCGCCTGGCTCTTCGGGCCGGGGATCGCGGTCTTGATCACGCGGTTCTGATTCGCGGGTTGCGGCATTGAAGGCTCATCTCTTACCGCAACCCGGGGGCGATTGTCCGGCAACGTTCGGTTCGGGTCAGTTTGACTCTCGACAGAGGCCCAGATACGCGATACTGCACAACCCTTACCGCACGGGTGTAACTGCCATGGATCCCAAGACCACCGAGAAGTCCACGCCCCCCCGCCGCTCCAATGTGTACGGGGTGATCGCGTGCCAGGGGGACTCGCTGACCTTCGGTTCGCGCGACCCGGATGGCATGAGCTATCCGGTCTACCTCGGCCGCATGCTGTCGCAGAAGCACGGCCAGACCTGGGCGACCGTGAACTTCGGCGTGCCCGGTGAGTGCTGGGCCGAGCTGTGGCGCCGCAACTACCACGAGCTGCTCTCGGTCCCCGAGGCCGGCGAGGTCTGCTTGTGGATGGGCACGAACGACGCGTGGAAGGGCCGCTCGCTCGAGCAGTCGCTGATCGCCGCCGAGGCCGTGCTCGACCAGTGCAAGGCGCTCGGTCGCTTCGTGTACCTCGCGACCCTCCCGGGCAAGCGCGGCTTCGGTGCGCCCCGCGAGCCGTGGTCGATGAACGAGGTGATCGAGAAGCTCAACGTCGCGTACAAGAAGATCGCCGAAGAGCGCCGCCTCGCGCTCGTCGATCTGACCGACATGCCGGTCGAGCACTTCTGCGACGGCATCCACCTGACCCAGGCGGGCAACAAGTGGGTGGCCGAGAAGTTCCTCGCCGCCATCGAGGCGCGCCGCTGACATGATCTTCGCGGTCCTCGGCACGCGTCCCGAAGTCGTCAAGATGGCGCCGGTGATCGCTGCGCTCCACAAGCGCAACATCCCGGTGCGCATCGTCGGGACCGGCCAGCACTACAACTGGAAGATGATGGGCAGCTTCCTGGAGACGTTCGGTCTCCCGGTCGATCACCAGCTGACGCTCGAGCGTCGCGATCTGATGGGCAGCTTCGTCGAGATCGTCTCTGGTCTCGGCGCGCTGTTCACGCAGCACAAGCCGAGCCTCGTGCTCGCGCAGGGCGACACGACGACCGTGATGGCCGCCGCGATCGCCGCGCGCAAGTGCGGATCTGCTTTCGGTCATGTCGAGGCCGGTCTGCGCGCGTTCTCGCGCGAGCTGCCCGAGGAAGAGCACCGGATCTGCGCCGACGCGCTCGCCGATCTGCTGTTCGCGCCGACGCGCATCGCCGTCGAGAACCTCACGCGCGAGCAGGTCAACGGCAAGGTCATCCTGACCGGCAACACCGTGCTCGACGCGCTGCGCGCGCACCCGCCGCACGTTCCTGCCGAGCGCGAAGGCGTGCTCGTCACGCTGCACCGCCAGGAGACGGTCGACGATCCCGAGAAGCTCGCGCAGGTGCTCGCCGCGCTCGATCGAATCAGCCGCGAGATGCCGGTGCTGTGGCCCGTGCACCCGCGCACCGTCGCGAAGGTCGCCGAGGCCGGTCTCGTGTTCCCCGCGTGCATCGAGGTCTGCGAGCCGCTCGGTCACACCGAGTTCCTCGGCAAGATCGCGAGCAGCAAGCTCGTGATCAGCGACTCCGGCGGCGTGCAGGAAGAGGCGGCGATCCTGGGCACGCCCGTCGTCACGGTTCGCAACAATACCGAGCGCCCCGAGACGATCGCCGAGGGCGTGGGCCTGCTCGCCGGGACCGACAAGACCGCGATCCTTGCCGCGATCGACCGCATTCTGACCGAATGGGACACGTTTGCGCGTCCCTCGCCGCACCTGTACGGAGACGGACGCGCGGGCGAGAAGATTGCCAGCGCCTGCGCCGAGTGGCTGGCCTCACAAGTTTCGCCGGCTGCTCTTCTCCGCACCGCAACCTGAGCTAGGCTTCGGGTCGTGAAGATCTGCATGGTCGTCCCGTACGACCTCGCCGAAGAGGGCGGGGTCAAGCGTCATGCCATGCAGCTGGCCGCGACGCTTCGGACGCTCGGCGACGAGGTCGACGTGATCGGCCCTTACTCCGGCCGCGGCCCCGGCCTGCCCGAGCACACGTACGGATTCCCGGGCGTCGTCAACATCCCGGCGAACGGCAGCGACAACTACCTCGGCATCTTCGTGCGGCCGTGGCGCGTGTGGCGTCACATGCGGAAGAAGAAGTACGACGTGCTGCACGTGCACGAGCCGCTGCAGCCGTCGATCAACTACTACGCGCTGTGGACCGTCGGTCGCAAGGCGGCGCGCGTCGGCACGTTCCACGGCTACATGGAGACCGAGAGCACGCGGCTGCGCCTCGCGCGCAAGTTCTGGGGCGGGATCGCGTTCCCGTCGTACGACCGCGGCATCGCGGTGTCGCCGGCCGCGCTCGAGTACGCGCAGGTCGCGTTCAAGAAGCAGCTGGCGATCATCCCGAACGGCATCCGCCCCGAGCTGTATCGCGCGGGCGGCGCGCCGACGAAGGGTCCGCTCAAGCTGCTGTTCGTCGGCCACTGGCGCGACTCGCGCAAGGGTCTGCCGGTGCTCCTCGACGCGTGCAAGACGCTGCGCGAGCGCGGCGTGCAGTTCACGCTCGACATCGTCGGCGAAGGCAGCCAGCAGGCGCGCAGCGACATGCCGGGCCTCACGTATCACGGCGCGATCAACGGCGAAGGCAAGCTCGCCGAGATGTACGCGGCGTGCGATGTGTTCGTCGCGCCGTCGCTCGGCGGCGAGTCGTTCGGCATCGTGCTGCTCGAGGCGATGGCGGCCGCGCGTCCGATCGTGTGCTCCGATATCGCCGGCTATCGCTTCGCGGTCGGCGAAGGCCCCGGCTCGGGTGCACGGCTCGTCGCGCCGGGCGATGCAGCTGGCCTCGTGCGCGAGATCGAAGCGCTCGCGGCCGCGCCGGAGCTGCGCGCCGAGATGGGCGCCACCAACCACAAGCGCGTGCGGCAATTCGGGTGGGAGACGCTGGTCGCGCAGGTCCGCGAACAGTACGTGGCGGCGCTGGCACAACGCGGCCGCACCGTCGACGGCACCGAGAATCCGACCGCCGCGGCGGTATGAAAGGCCCGGAGCCGATGCGCTCCAATGCGGTCGCTCGGGCATTGACGAAGCTGGCGCTGCGCCACACGGCGCTCGTGCTGACGCTCGGGCTCGGCATCGCGGCCGCCGGCATCATCCTCGCGACGCGCCTGTCGCTGCAGACGGATCTCTCCGAGCTGCTGCCGCCGGATGCACCGAGCGTGATCGCGCTCCACGATCTCAACCGTCGCGTCGGCGGCACGGGCCAGGTGACGATCGCCGTCGAGTCGCCGACCGGCCCCGTCGCGCTGCGCGCCTACGTACCCAAGCTCGCCGACGCGCTCGAGAAGGGGCTCGGACGCGACCTGCTGCTGCTCAAGTACTCGCGCAACGACGTCGTCGACTACTTCCGCAAGTACGCCGCGTACTACGTCAAGCTCGAGGATCTCGAGAAGTGGTCACACGATCTATCGGTCGCGCTGTCGAAGCAGAACCCGGCATACATCGATCTCGGCAACGACGAGGATCCGCTGCGCGCGCTCGCGAACGAGGTGCGGGCTGCCCGCGACAAGGAGCTCAAGCCGCACAACCAGGCCGACGACGAGTCGGGCCTCTACATGACGGAGAACGGCCACCTCTCGGCGATCTTCGTGCGGCCCGCGTCGAACTCGCTCAACCTCGGCGGTTCCGAGGGGATGATGCGCAAGATCCAGGAGATCGTCGCGTCGACGCATCCCGAGCAGGCCGGCGTCCAGGTGCTGGGCTACACCGGCTCGATCCCGCTCGCACTGACGGAGGTCGCCGCGATCAAGCACGACATCGTGTCGACCGCGATCATCGTGCTGCTCGGCGTCGGCCTCGTCGTCGGCCTCTACTTCCGCGGCATCCGCGAGCTCGGGCTGATGTCGGGCGCGGTCCTCGTCGGCGCCGCGGTCGCGCTCGGCTTCGCAGAGCTGTGGATCGGCCACGTCAACGCGCAGACCGCGTTCCTCGGCGCGATCATCGTCGGCACCGGAATCAACTACGGAATCATCTTCCTCGACCGCTACCGCCAGGCGCGCGTCCGCGTCGAGGGCCTCGAAGCGGCGCTCGAAGCCGCGTGCGCCGAGTCGCTGCGCCCGACGGGCATCGCCGCGCTCGCGACCGCGATCAGCTTCGGCGTGCTCGCCGCGGGCAAGGTCGAGTCGTTCCACCAGTTCGGCTGGATCGGCGGCATCGGCATCCTGACGTGCTGGGTCGCGACGTACACGATCGTCCCCGCCGCGATCGTGCTGTTCGATCGCAACCACACGCCGCGGCCGTCGTCAGGCTATGCCCCGATCGCCCGCGCGTTCCGCTGGCTCGGCCACGCTTGCGAACGCGCCCCGCGCCTGATCGCGTTCTCGACCGCGCTCGTCGTTCTCGCGGCCGGCCTGCTCGCTCTGTCGGCGCGGCACCGCATCATCGAGACCGACCTCCGCAAGCTCGGCACCAAGTCGGCCGCGTCGTCGGGCATCGAGAAGCTCGACAACCGGCTGCGCGTCATGGACGACCAGTCGGCCTCGCCGGCCGTGATCGCGACCGACTCACGCGACGAGGCGACCGAGGTGTGCGATCAGCTGAACAAGCGCTCGGCGTCCGACCTCGCGGGCCTGATGTGGTGGTGCAACTCGATCACCTCGTTCTATCCGCGCGACATGGATCGCCGCGGCCCGCTGATCGAGAAGCTCCGCCACGACCTCGACGCCGTCGACGAATCGGACATCGACCCCGCCGACCGCACGGACTTCGAGGACCTCCGCCGCGCGCTCGCCCAGCCGCTCCCGACCGACGCCGACCTGCCCTACACGCTCGCGTCCTACTTCGTCGAGCGCGACGGCACGACCGGCAAGCTCGCGTTCGTCGGACCGCGCAACGAGCACATCGAGGACAACCTCTACAAGTTCACCGACGCGATCCGCGAGCTCCACCTCGCGAACGGCAAGACGATCCACTCCAGCGGCGAGCTGGTCGTGTTCGCCGACGTGCTGCGCGCGATGCGCCGCGACGCGACCTTCCTCACGCTCGCCGCCGCGCTGCTCGTCCTGCTCGCGCTCGCCGGCATCACGCTGTCGTTCGGGTCATTCCTGCGCGTCGGCTGGGCGCTCGTCGCGGGCGTGGTCGTGATGGCGGGCGTCGGCGTACTGCTCCACCAGAAGCTCAACTTCTTCAACTTCGTCGCGCTGCCGACGACGTTCGGCATCGGCATCGACTACGCGATCAACATCGAAGAACGCATCCGCCAGCGCGGCCGCGCGCACCTCGCCGATGCCCTCGCCCAGTCCGGCCCCGCCGTCGTGCTCGCGTCGATCACCTCGATCATCGGCTACGCATCGCTCGCCCCTGCCGACTCCCAGGCGCTGTCCTCGTTCGGTGTGCTGGCAATGATCGGCGAGATCACCTGCGTGATCGTCGCGATCCTCGTCGTGCCCGCGCTGTGGGCACTGCGCCGCCGCTGAGCGAGACGCCGCGTTGCGGCTCAAGTCAGGTGGTTTTCCACCAGGACAATCGTGATTCCGCCCAGTACGAGCCCTTCGAGGATCGTCAGCGACGCGTGACCGAGCGTCCAGTGCGTGCCCGAGTAACCGACGCCGACCGTCCAGCCGAAGATCGTCCCGTAAGGAATCGGGTCGGACGGAAAGTCCCCGTGGTCGGAGTAGCTGTGTGGAGGCACGACGAATCCTTCCACGCCGATCGTGAACGTGTCGGCCAGCTGCAGGCGAAGTCCGAGCGTCCCGCGCATCTTTGGTTCGTAGCGCGTGACGAGGTTCATCTCGACAGCCCCGTGCAGCCCGATGCGGCGGCGGCCGCCGATGCGGTGGTACAGGTTGGCCTCGGCGCCCAACCAGATGCCGCCTTCTTCCCCGCTGAAGTTGCGACTCGGTTCGAGGGTCCACAGGCCCCCGAGCTGCACGTGGTCGCCGCCGTCGTCGATCGCCTCGTCGACACCGGCCGAGAAGCGGTAGAAGTACCCGGTGCCGATGCTCGACATGCCGGCTGCGAACGTCGCGTCGACGTAGGACGTGACGTTTCCGTTCACGTCGTCAGGGTTCGGGGCAGCGGACGCACGCCCAGCCACGAGCACGGCAGAGGTGACGAGTGCACGTCTGAGCATGTATTGCTCGTCGCACGCGCGCACAGAAGTCAACAGTACCCGAATGGGTCTGGCCATATCGATGTCGGCGTCAATGGGGCTCTACCCGTTCGGGTAATCCTCACGTCTCGCGGTCAATGCGACGAACAACCGAATGCGACGCGGTCGCTTGGCCTTGTCCGACCTCGTGACGAAGCTCGCGACCAGCCATCGCTACGTCGACGCGGCCGCGGCCGTGTGCGCGTGCGCCGTGACGATCGGTGCCACGGGCTCCGCGATCATGCTGCTCTCCGACGCGGGGCCGCCTGCGCTTGCCGTCGACAACTTCCGCGATATCACCGACGACCACCGGCTGTACTGCGTCAGCCGCAGGCACTGGAACGAGAACCCGATGTTCGCCGCGATGAGCGGACAGATGACGCTCCATGATCGCTCGAGCCTTGGCGGTGACGCATTCATCGCGCGCGCGCGCAAGAGTGGCTATCGAGGTGGCGGCGAGCCCTACGCGATCCCGCTGCTCGCGCCCGATGGCTGGTTCGGCGTGATCGTGCTCGCTCTCGAAGCCCCGCCGACGCCGCCGCTCGAACGCGAGCTCGCGATGCTCGGCATGATGCTCTCGGTGTGGTGCACCGACCGCGGCGTCGGCCGGCTTCCCACGAATGAGTGCAGCGAGCTCTCCGCGCGTCAGCACGCGGTCGCGCGCCTCGCGGCGGCGGGTCGCACGAACGCCGAGATCGCACACCAGCTCGGACTCTCGATCAACACCGTCAAGCTGCGGCTCAAGCAGGCGTTCGAGCGCCTGAGCGTCAACAACCGCACCGAGCTATCCAACGTCCTGCGACGTCTCGCGCCGCTCGACGGCGTTCCCGTCGGCGTCTCGCATGCCGCAGGCGTCACCGTCACGCGCGCGTCGCGCTGAAACGACGCGGCTACCCGAACGGGTAATGTTCAGTCTCCGAGTGCGGTGCGACCACACGGCATGGTCCGTGACGACGGGGTGGTGACGACGCACGACGCGCTCGTCGTGCACGCGAACAGACGGCTTCGCACGGCGCATGCGCTCGCGCGGTTCGGCGTGCACCTGCCGATGCCGCTCCTGTGGCTCACGCACCACGTCGTCTGCAAGTGGCTGGCGCCGCCGCTGCACGCACGCCAGCGATTCACCACGATCTTCGGCTTCGATCTCGTCGTGCGGCCGACGACCGGCCCGCACTACTACCGCAACGGCTTCTACGAGCAGGGCACGATGCACGTGATCGGCGCGTGCCTCCGGCCGGGGGACACCTTCGTCGACGCGGGCGCAGCCGTCGGCCAGATGTCATTCCACGCGGCGCGCCTCGTCGGTCCGCGCGGCCGCGTGCTCGCGTTCGAGCCGGCGCCCGAGCGCTTCGAAGATCTCGTCGATGGCATCGCGGTCAACGCGCTGACGAACATCACGCCGATCGCGGCCGGCCTCGCCGCCGAGCCGGGCGAGCTCGGCCTCTACCTGCGCGGCAGCCCGTCGATGGCCGATCAGACGCGCCACGAAGACACGCTGCGCGTGCCGGTGCACCGCCTCGACGACGTGCTCGACTCCCACGGCCTCTCGCGTGTGCGGTTCCTCAAGATCGACGTCGAGGGCCTCGAGCCCGAAGTGCTGCTCGGTGCGTCGCGCCTGCTGCGGTCGCCCGAGCCGCCGATCGTCTGCTACGAGCACGGCATTTATCGGCACTCGACGCCGATCGCCGAGATCCTGCCGGCCGGCTATCGAACGTTCCAGCTCGCCGGCACGGCGCACCGCGCCTCGAGGCTCGTGCCGACGACAAAGCGCCTGCGCGCCGACAACGTGTTCGCGGTTCACGACGCGGTGCTTCGGTCGTTGCCGCGCGGGCTGTTCGCATAGCGCTCAGGCTAGCGGCCGACCACGTGATAGAGCCGCGGCTGACCAGCGCCGAGGCGGTTCGAGCGGAACAGTAACCATTCACCATCCGGCGAGAACATGAGGGTGTCGACGTTGTCGCCGGAGCCGGCATGGCCGTTGACGTGCTCGGCCGGCGGCGTCGGTGTCGTCGATGGCCACCAGTTGTGGACGATCGCGCCTACGGCGACGAGCGCCGCCAGCACGGCGGTCGACATGCGTCTGGGCGGTCCCGCGACGACGCGCTGGAGGCCATGCGCACGATCCTCCGGCCGCTTCGCGAGCAGATCGCCGAGCGCACTCGCGAGCCATCGCGGCGTGTCGGGCCGCATCTTTCGCACGCTCGGTGCCGCAATCGCGACATGGCGCGTGTGCACGTCTGTCGTCGACGCGGCCGGGAACACCGGCTCGCCGGCGAGCATCTCGTAGAGCACGCAGCCGAGCGCGTACAGATCGGCGCGTTCGTCGGCCTGGCGATCGCGCACGAGCTCGGGCGCGAGGTAGCCGACGGTACCGCGCAGGCGGCCGACCGGCGCGGCGGCGACGCGGGCGACCCACGCGACACCGAAGTCCATCAGCAGCACGCGATCGCCGTCGAGCATGATGTTGGCGGGCTTGAGATCGCCGTGGACGATGTGGCGAGCATGCGCGGCCGCGAGACCCGCCGCGACGCCGCGCGCGATCCGCACGCACTCGGCGATCGGCAGGGCGCGGTCGCGTGCGAGCCGGGTCGCCAGCGTCTCGCCGGGCACGTACTCCATCTTCACGAGGTGGAGGCCGTCGACCTCCTCGAGGTCGAACGTGCGGCACACGTTCGGATGCGTCACGCGTTGCGCGAGGCGCACCTCGTCGCGGAGCAGCTGCTCGTCGACCGGACCGCGCACGACCTTGAGCGCGACCGCCTCGCCGAGCTTGTCGTCGTGCGCGCGGTACACGGCGCCCATCCCGCCTTCGCCGAGCAGCTCGATGATCTGATAGCGCTTGCCGAGACGCGCACCGATCTGCAACCGCGGCACGCGCGGCAACGATGCGGCGACCTCGCCGATCGCGGTGCGCATCGACCGCGCGGCATCGGGGACACTCGCGAGCAAGGCCTCGATCTCGCCGCGCAGGGCGTCGTCGCTGCCGCATGCGCTTACGAGGTGCGCCGCGCGCTCGTGGTCCGGCAGATCGACCACCTCGTTGAACACCGCCTCGACACGTCGCCACCGCTCGGGAGTCATCGCGCCTCACACCGACATGCGGCGATGGATCCACGCCTCGGCGAGCTTGAGCTCGCGGCTGACCGTGTTGACGTGCACGTCGAGCGCGCGCGCGACCTCCTCGTGCGTGAGGCCGCCGAAGTAGTGCAGCTCGACCGCGCGCGCCTTGCGCTCGTCGAGGACCGCGAGCTCGTCGAGAGCGTCGTGCAGCGCGAGCAGCTCGGCCGGACGGTCGACGGCGATCGCATCCTCGTCGAACGTGATCGGCCTGTCGTCCGCCCCACGCTTCTGCGCCGTGTGCTTGCGTGCATGATCGACGAGCACCTGGCGCATCGTGCGCGCCGCGATCGCGAAGAAGTGCGAGCGGTCGTCCCACGTCGGCTGCGAACCCGCGGCGAGCCGAACGTACGCCTCGCCGATCAAGTCGGTCGGGCGCAGCGTGTGCCCTGCCCGCTCGCGCTGCATGTAGCTGGCGGCCAGCGTGCGGAGCTCCTCGTAGACGAGCGGCAGCAGGCGCTCGGCGGCCTGCGGGTCCCCCGCCCTCCACTCGCGCAACAGCGCCGTCACCGATTGCCCGCCGTTGACCACTCCCCATCGAACCGCAGCCGGCTCCGTGATGTCAACGCGGCCGCAGGGTTAGCCGCCTTTTGCCGGAGCGCGGTGGCATCCGTGGTGGGTTTCGGCGCCGCTTCGCGCAGGTCCCGGTGGAGAGCCATCGTGGTCGCGGACTCGCTAGGAAACGCGCTCGGAGCGGTCGACGACTTCGATGACGCGCTGATCGCCGTGCGCGATGCGCTCGCGCGGCTCGGCGTCGCTCGCTGCGAGGTCCACCTCGAGGCGAACACCGCCGTCGACGACTGCGCGCTCCCGCTGCCGGTCGTCGGCTCGCGCGGCCTTGTCGCGACGATCGTGTGCAGCGCGAGCAATGGCTTCAGCACGCAGCAGATCCGCGAGCTGATGGGCATCGCGACGCGACTGTCGGTGTGGTGCACCGAGCGCGGCGTCGGCACGGAGGGCATGACGGACGTCCGCCTCAGCGGCCGCCAGCTCGCAACCGCCCGGCTGGCCGCGCGTGGTCACACGAATGCGGAGATCGCGGAGCAGCTCGGCATCTCGATCAACACGGTCAAGCTCCGGCTCAAGCAGGTCTTCGAGCGGCTCGACGTCAGCAACCGCACCGAGCTGTCGCTCGCGCTGCGTACGTGGAGCGCTGATCCGGCGCGGAAGAGCTAGCGCCTACGAACGACGCCGATAGCAGCGCAGGCCCGGCACGGCGCGCTCGACGTCTCGTCGGCGCACAGCCTTCTCCGACAACGTGGCCGAAAGTACAGGTCGGCGCGCATTGGCTCGCTCGTCGCATCTCGCGGGCTCATGCGCGGAGCCATCGTTGTCGGGGTCGTGATGCTGGTCGGTTGCTCGAGCGATGGCGGCGGTGACAGCAGCGCCGTCGTCTCGGCTTCGACGACCTATAACTGCCTGACCGCGAGTGCGGGCCAGGGATTCGTCTCGATCCCGGTCGAGAACAGCACCGTCCTCGAGACGCTCGACTACACGATCCAGGCAAGCGGGACCGTCGATGCGGTCGTCGGCCTCTCCGCCGGCGCGCCGACGAAGTTCGCGAGCCTTGCGGCGATCGCACGCCTCAACTCGAATGGCCACATCGACGCGCGCGACGGCAGTACCTACCGCGCCGATTCGAGCCCGCTGTACAGCACGAACGTGATCCCGCTGCGCATCGTCGCGGACATCACCAGGCACCGGTACGCGGTCGAAGCGCAGGGCACCGAGGTCGCGGGAGACTTCCAGTTCCGCACCGAGCAAGCCAGCGTCACGCACCTCGACCACCTCGGCGTGATCGTCGACTCGCCGACCGGCACGGTGACGGTGTGCCA
>JAFAOG010000053.1 GCA_019237945.1 Deltaproteobacteria bacterium
CGCTTCGAGCGCGTCGCCCGGCTCGAGGCGTTCGCCGTCGGCGAGCGTCGCCGCGACGTCGCGCAGGAGCAGCGCGGCGTCGGTCGCGGACTCCGGGGTCAGCCCGAGCAGGACGATGTCGGGGCGGCCGAACTTGCGCAGGCCGAGCGACCACGCGGCGAGCGTGCCGTCGCCGACCTCGTCGAAGAACAGCGTCACCTCGTGCATCACGTCGAACGGGCGGTCGGGCGCGAGCGCCGCGATGTCGCTGCCGAGGTGGGCACGCGCGGCGTAGACGTCGATCACGACCGCGGCGCCTTCC
The DNA here is from genome assembly GCA_019237945.1 of Deltaproteobacteria bacterium. Classification (GTDB taxonomy): domain Bacteria; phylum Myxococcota_A; class Polyangia; order Haliangiales; family Haliangiaceae; genus JABFXX01. Next base: position 302 of record JAFAOG010000053.1, read on the forward strand.
TCGCACACGCACTTCGCGAGCGCCCACGCGGCCTGGACGTGGCCGAGGTCGTCCGGATCGTCGAGCTGCGCTTCGATCACGTACGCGTGCTCGGCGGCGAGCGCGGTCGCGGCCGCTTCTGGGCCGAGGTCGGCGGCGATCAGATCGGCGAACGGTGCGACGACCTGCTCGGCAAACCAGTGCGGATCGTCGGCGCGGTCGCGGGCGACGAGCACGACCGAGTCAGGACCGTCGCCTTCGTCGGGCATGCCGTGGCGCGTGCGCGAGACGGGTAGCGGATCGGGGAGCTTCGCCGACGACAGGGCGATCAGCGCGATGTCACCCGCGCCGCCTCCGAGGACGTAGTGGTCTCTGCGCCAGAGACGGGGCACTAGTTCTCGTCCGCGTACATCGCTTCGATCTCGCGCGCGTACTTCTGCGCGATGACCTTGCGCTTGAGCTTCATCGTCGGCGTGAGCTCGCCGGTGTCGATGCCGAACGGCCGCTCGAGGATCGCGAACTTCTTGACCTGCTCGACGCGCGCGAGCGACTTGTTGACCTCGTCGATCTTCGACTGGATCGTCGAGCGTACCTGCTCGCTCGGCACGGTGCCGGCGGCGGTCGGCTCGAGCGTGACGAGCGCGGTGAGGTACTTGCGGCGGTCGCCGATCACGACGGCCTCGCCGACGAGCGGCAGCTCCTTGATCGCGGCCTCGATGTTCTTCGGCGCGATGTTCTTGCCGCCCGCCGTGATGATGATCTCTTTCTTGCGGCCGGTGATCGACAGGAAGCCGTCCTTGTCGAACGCGCCGAGGTCACCGGTCTGCAGCCAGCCGTCGCGCAGCGCCTCCGCCGTCGCCTCGGGCTCCTTGTAGTAGCCGAGGAACACGTGCGGGCCGCGCACGACGATCTCGCCGTCGTCCGCGATCTTGACCTCGATGCCGGGAATCGGCGGACCGACGGTGCCGATCTTCGTCTTGCCCTGCAGGTTGCAGCTCGTCGGGCCGCAGTCCTCGGACTGGCCGTAGATCTCGTGGATCGGTAGATCGAGGCTCGCAAAGAACGACAGCACGTCGGGCGCGATCGGCGCGGCGCCCGAGTACAGCTCGCGTGCGCGATCGAAGCCGATCGCTTGCTTGATCTTCGAGATGACGAGCTTGTCCGCGAGGCGGTACTGCAGCTCGAGGCGCTTCGGCAGCGGCTCGCCGCGATCACGATGCGCGTTGACCTGCGCACAGACCGAGCGCGCCCAGTCGAGCAGCCGCTTCTTGACGCCGGTCGCCTGGGACATCTTCGCCGCCATCGCGGCGTGGAACTTCTCCCAGATCCGCGGCACGCCGAAGAACACGGTCGGCCGGCAGTCCTTGAGGTTCTCGGGGACCTTCTCGATCGATTCCGCGAAGTAGACGGTGCTGCCCGTCGTCGCCGGCATGTGGATCGTGCACATCTGCTCGGCGATGTGCGACAGCGGCAGGTACGACAGCGACACGTCGCCATCGGGACGGCCGCCGAGATCGATCAGCGCGTGCGCGGTCCACGACAGGTTGCCGTGCGACAGCATCACGCCCTTCGGCGGGCCCGTCGTGCCGCTCGTGTAGATCAGCGTCGCGAGGTCGGCCTGCTCGATCGCATCGAGGCGCGCGTCGAGCTCGGCATCGGTGACGCCGTCGGCCTTCGCCATCAGGTCGTCCCACGTCAGCACGTCGCCGCCGGTCGCGGTCGCGCCGCGCATCATCACGATCGCCTTGAGGTGCGGCAGCTGATCGCGCTTGGCCTTCACCTTCGCGAGCTGCTCGGCATTCTCGACGAGCACGACGCGCGACTCGCTGTGATGGACGATGTAGTGGACTTCATCCGCCGAGCACGTCGTGTAGATACCGGCCGGGCAGCCCCCGGCCATCATCGCCGCGTGATCGAAGATCACCCACTCGGGCCGGTTGAATCCGAGGATCGTCACCTTGCCGCCGCGCGGCAGGCCGATCGCCATCAGCGCCTTCGCGCACGTGCGGACTTGATCGGCGAACGCACGCCATGTCGTCGGCTGCCAGCGCCCCGAGACCTTCGCCTCGTACGCGATCGTCGACGGCTTCTGGGCCGCCTGACGGAGCAAGCGGTGCGGGATCGTGTCCTTCACTTCGCGAAGTACGTCGTCGAGCGCTTCTTGCCCTTGGTCTTGATCACGCCGTCGGCGACGAGCTTGCGGATCGGCAACGCGAGGTCCTTCGTCGACGTGCCGAGCTCCTTGTTGATCTGCTCGATGCGCAGACCGGGGTGCTTGGTCACGAACGACACGAAGTGGCTCGAGATCTGCTCGAGGTCCGCCGACGTGCGCTTCGCACCGCGACCGCGGCTGAGCGCGACGCGGCCGGAGCCACGCGCGCCGCTCTTGCCGAGCGACTTCTCTACCATCTCGATCGCGGCACGCCGCGCGAGCTCGGTGATCTGGGAGACAAAACCTTGGACCACCCGGTCCATCTCGGTCTGGAAGTCACTCATGAAGGGCGCCAAACTAATGGTTCACACTTCGCAACACAAGCACTAATGCGTCTCAAATACCGGCGTCACGTCAGAAAGTGTCGTGTACACCACCGGTCCGAGATCCTTACTCGCGAGGTGCATGTCGATGTACTTGAGCGAGTCGTTGACGCGCGCGTAGTCGCGGAACGCGAACTGGTCGCTGGGATGAAAGCCCATCATCAGCGTCTTGGGCTTCGCGAGCGCCTTGCCGGGGTCCCAGTTCGCGTCGAAGATGCCGGTCATCTCCATCGTCGTCACGTAGTCGATCATCACGCCGTTGTCGGGCACTTCCAGCATGTTGAGCGGGGTGCCGGCGGCGCCGAGCACGTCCGTGGTCGTCGGCATGTACGGCTGGCTCGTATCGTTGATCGCGCTCCAGTGCGCCATCGTCCAGTCGTAGATGTTGTGGCCCTGCCACTCCTCGATGCGTGCCCAGTTCAATGCAGAGGTATCTGCAATGAATCCCTTATCATTCAATGCAAGGAAGGTGTTCAGATCAGCAGTCCATCCGCCAGCGCGAAAAGTTTGCGGGTGCCCCAGGCCGTGCGTCTGGAAGATGTCAAACGCGTGCTGCAGCAGCGTCGCCATCGGGTCGCGCTGATAGACCTCGAGGCGAATCGTGTATCCCGACAGGTCGTTGCCGTCGGCGTTGACGTCCGACGCGTTCGTGATGCACGTGACGCCCGCATCCTGGACGAAGTTGCAATACGGATGGATGTGAAGACCGATCTCGTCGTTGAACATCGTCTTCTGCTTGAGGATCCACTGCGTCAGCTGATCGGCGCGCTGCGCAGTCACCATCGGATCCGTATACGTGTACGGCGCCCAGAAGTGCGTGATTCGCAGCCCGGGGTGATTCGCGTGCAGGAGATCCATGCTCTGCGTCGCGGAATCCGACGGATCGGAGAAGTCGTAGTCCGTCGACACCAGCACGTAGTACGGCGACGAGCGATGGAAAGGCACCGACGCGAACGCGCTCGACGAGCCATTCGCCGAGAACACGACATCGGTATCGCCGGTGATATCGGCAATCGACACCTGCATCGCGAATCCGCCGTCCTGCGCGTGCATGCGGACCGGCTTGTGATCACCGACATACGCATCGACAAAGCTCGTGTGCGCCGGCGCCGTGATCATCACCGTCATCGTGTCTTCATCCGGCGTCACGCCGTCGCCGATCAGGTACCAGCTCTTCGCGCCCTGGACCGTGAACGAAGGGTCGTTCTGATCGGGCTCGCTCGGCCGATCGGCATTCGGAGCCGGATCACTGCTGCACGCCGCGAGCAAGAGGACTGCCATCCACGTCCGCATGGCGCGGACCCTAGCACGGTCGCCTCGAGCCCTGGCCGTGATAGTTTGCGCAGCCATGAGGCTTTCCGCCCTCGTGTGTTTGCTCGCAACCGCGTGTGGCGGCGCCAATGCCGACCAGCCGCTGACCATCCCGCTCGGCCTGACGCACAAGCAGGCGGAAGCTCAGCTGCACGCACACCAGTTCTGCCACGCGCAGGGCCAGCTGCCGCAGACGCAGGAGATGTATCCGCGCTGCGATCGCACGGCGTCCGAGCTCGGCGACGCATGGGTCACCGCGACGTTCGACGGCGATCGCCTGGTCGAGCTGCGGCGCTGGGAGCGCTACGGCGATGACGATCACGCGGTCGCGCGGTGGAACGAGCTGATCGCGGCGCGCAGCAAGACCTCGACGCCGAGCGACGAAGCGCTCGAGGCGCTCAAGGAAAAAGGCGTCGCGGAGCCGGGCACGAAGACGGTCAAGGCATTCCGCGACAAGGACGGCACGGTCGTCGGCATCTACTTGCTGACGCCGCAGCCGCCGCAGAATGCAAATGTGCTCGAGAAGATCACGTACACGAAATAGAAACGACTAGCCGCGCGGACCCGCGTCGGTGAGCGGCGCGTTCGCGAGCGTGCCGTACGTGATGCCCGTCGTGCCGGCCGGCATGCCCTTCATGAAGTAGCTGCCCGACGCGTCGCCGGTGACGCCCGAGACGCCCGGCTCGATGTCGATCTGGTTCGTCCAGTTGTTGAGCTTGAAGTCGGCATTCGAGCCCGAATAGAACATCAGGCCGTACGGGCGCGACGCGATGTTGTTGTGCTCGATCGTGATCGTGTTCGGCGTCGTGCCGCCGAAGTGCATGTTGCAGTGGGTCGTATCGCTCGTCGCGTCGCCGATGTTCGAGTACGTCACGTTGATCGTGCCGCCGTTCATGACGAGCAGGTCGCCGGGCGCGCCCCACAGCTTGCTATCGGTCGCGGTGAGCGAGCCGCCGTTGATCTGGATCTCGGCGCCGTGAATCGAGCCGAACGCCGACTTCATCGAGCCGCCCATCGCGATCGTGATCGCCTGGAACGCCGCGCCGGTCGTCGGCTGGATCGTCACCTTGCTGGCGGCCGTGCCCTGGATGTCGAGCGTGCCCGCAACCGCGAGGCCGGCGACGCCATCGACATTGACCGTCGTGCCGGGCATGACCGTGACGGTCACGCCGGGGTCGATCGTCAGGTTGCCGGTGATCGACACGGTGTCCATCCACGTCGTGTCGGCCGAGATGTGGCCCGACAGGCCGGCGCCGCCACCGGAGCCGCCGCCGCCACCGCCGCCTCCACCACCGCCGCCTCCACCACCACCGCCGCCACCACCACCTCCGCCGCCCGGGTCGCTGGAGGAGCCGACGACGCACGCGGCCAGGGGCAGGGCTAGGACAGCAGCTAGGACCTTGTTCATGACAGCAGTGTAAAGCAACGGATGTGCCGCCAAGTTGCGCAGAATCGCGCTGTTGATCGCGAAGATCATTGGCGATGCCCGGCCGGGCGGATCACCTGACCCGGGGGCCCACCCCCCAGCGCGTGGGGCGCCGTCCCCTCAGGTCCCGGGGTAGAGGAACTCGAGGAAGCGCCAGGCCCGGGCCTTCCAGGCGAGCTCGTCGTGGGTCGCGCCCGGCTCGATGTAGTAGCAGAGGCCGCTCGGGCCCGCGGTGCAGGCCGGGGAGTCGCCGCGCTGCCACCCGAAGTTGACGGCCATGTCGCGGATCTCGGCCGTGTCGGCCGCGCCATCGGAGTTGTCGGAGGTCGCGCCGCCGCTGTCGAGGTACATCGCGAGCGCCTGCTTGCCGAGCGTCATGAAGTGGTCGCGCAGTGCGTCGTGGGTCGCCATGTTCGGCCAGAACGCTCCCGAGAGAGATGCGACCGCGCTGTACGTGCCGGGGTTGCGCAGCGCGAGCTCCATCGAGATCAGGCCGCCGAGCGAGCTGCCGGCGATCGCGACCTTGTTGCCGTCCCAGCGCACCTGCGCGAGCGCGTGCGGCTGCAGCTCGCTGACCTGGAAGTCTTCGAACTTCATCGCCGTCGCGTCGTCGAGGCCGTACTCGTTGTTGCGGTTCGTCGTGTTGTCGCCCGCGATCACGACGATCGGCTTCACCTTGCCGGCCGCGATCTCGCTGTCGAGCGTGACGTTGACCTCCCAGCCGGTGTGGCCGAAGCAGCACGTGTGGTTGTCCCAGACGTTCTGCCCGTCGTGCATGAACAGCACGGGATACTTCTTCTCGTCGGCGTCGTAGCCGGGCGGCAGGTACGCGGTCACGTTGCGGCAGTTGCCGAGCGCCGTCGAGCACGCCTGCGCGAGCTTGACGAGGTGACCCTTGCCCGAGTCGGGCGTGTCGAGCACCGAGTTCTGGTGATCGTTGTTGCCGGCGAAGTCGTCGTACGCGAACGCCGGGTTCTGCGGATCGAGCAGCCACGTCTGGCCATCGACGAGCTTGTACGTGTGGAAGCCGCTCGGGACGTTCGTGACCGCGAGCACGAGCTGCGTTCCGCAGAATGGCGCGAGCGCGATCGTCGGCTGCCAGCCGTTCCAGTCGCCGGCGACGCTGACCGCGTGATCGGCCGAGAACAGCGCGCGCCCGGCGGCCCACAGCGGGTCCTTGCGATTGGCCATCTCGGTCGCGAACGCGGTGACGGCGGTCGCATCGCAGCCGGCGGCCGCGTCGTAGAGCGCGAGCACGCAGGCATCGCCGGCGTGACCGGCCGGGCATCCGGAGGTCGCGCCGTCGGGATTCGGGTTGGCAGCGCCATCCGAAGCGGCGTCGGGGGTGGCCTGATGCGCAGGGCTACCGTGGCAGGCTGCGACGACGACGAGCAGGGAGAAGCGCTTCATGTTGCGTTCGGCAACGCCGCCGGATGCAAGGGGGCGGAACGACGTGCCGACGCCGCCCAACAGCAAGAGCTATGCTCGGGCGGTGCGCGACCCCGCCCTGGAGGCCATCGCCGACGAGGGCCGCAAGACGCGGCGCGCGCTGCCGCGTGGGTTATGGATCGTGTCGATTGCGATCGCTGTGGTCTGTGTCGCGGCACTGGCGGTCGGGCTCGTGCAGAGCTGGAACGTCAAGCCGCAGCGTCAGGCCGACCATTCGTCGCGCAAGATTCCGTAGAGCACGACGTCGTGGAGCTGCTTGCCCTTGCGGATGTGGCGGCGCCGCATGCCCTCGTTCTGCATGCCGAGCTTCTCGAGCACGCGGCACGAGGCGGCGTTGCCGGCGAGGACCTGCGCGTAGATCCGCTGCAGGTTCATCTCGCGGAAGCCGAAGTCGATCAGCGCGCGGGCGGCCTCGGTCGCGAAGCCGCGGCCCCATGCGTCGGTCCCCAGCCAGTAGCCGAGCTCGGCGCGTCGGTCGCGCACGAACCGGCGGAGCGAGACCGAGCCGAGCAGCTCGTCGGGCTCGTTGCGGCGCACGATGCCGAGCGTGATGCCGCGGCCTTGCGGCCACCACGCCTGGCGGCCCGCGATCCAGCGCGCGGCGAGCGAGACCGGATATGGCGTCGGGACCGCGATCAGGTAGCGCGCGACCTTGCGATCACCGGCGCGCACCGCGACCGCGCGGGCATCGTCGGCGCGCAGCTCGCGGAGCAGCAGGTGCTCGGTCGCGAGCAGCGGTGCGCGGGCGACCGCGTCGATCATGAGTCCAGCTTACCCAGGATTTCGGCGGCTTGGCGTATGGTCCAGAAACGTGCCCCGGGCCGGACGTTCTGCCTACACTGCGCTTGCTGCCGTGCTGGCGGCAGGCTTCGCCGTGCACGACGTCGAGACGCATCGCTTTGACAACGGGCTCGTGTTGCACGTCGCCGCGGGGCACCCGGCGCCGGTCGTCGCGGTGCAGGCGTGGGTCGGCGTCGGCAGCGCGGACGAGGCGAGCGGGCAGGCGGGGGTCGCGCATGTCGTCGAGCACATGCTGTTCAAGGGCTCGACGCGCTACGGCGTCGGCGAGCTGACGCGAACGATCGAGCGCGCGGGCGGCGAGATCAACGCGTGGACGTCGTTCGACACGACCGTCTTTCACGCCGTGCTCGGCCGCGATCACGTCGACAGCGCGATCGACGCGATCGGCGACACGCTGCTCGCTCCGCGCGTCGACCCCGACGAGCTCGCGCGCGAGCGCCAGGTGATCCTCGAGGAGATCCGCCAGGGCACCGACGATCCGGCGCGCTCGGTCGCGCAGAGCCTGTTCGCGGCGGCGTACGTCGCGCATCCGTATCGCCGGCCCGTGATCGGCACGGCGGAGAGCGTCGTGCGGCTCGGCGAGCGCGAGCTGGTCGAGTTCTTCCGCAGCTACTACGTTGCCGACAACGTCACGCTCGTCGTCGCGGGCGATGTCGATCCGGGCTACGTGCGGCGGCACGTCGAGAAGCGATTCCGCGCGATGCCGTCGGGACGCCCGGCGCGCCGCACGCCGCACGAGCCGGCGCAGACTGCACCGCGCGCGGTCGCCGCGCATCGCGATGTCAGCGAGGCGTATCTCAGCGTCGGCTTTCACGTGCCGCAGGCACGGCATTGCGACGTCGCCGCGCTCGACGTCGCCGCGATCCTGCTCGGCGAGAGCGAGAGTGCACGGCTGCCGCGGCGGCTGCGCGATCGCGAGGAGCTGGTCACCGGCGCGTACGCGCACGTCCACGCGCTGCGAGATCCGGGGCTGTTCGTGCTCAGCGCGACCGCGAAGGCGCGCGATGCGGAGAAGAGCGTCGGCGCGCTCGTCGATCAGGCGCTCGCGCTCGCCGAGGATCTCGAGCCGGCCGAGCTCGACAAGGCGCGGATCGCGGCCGAGGGCGGCCTCGTTCGCCAGCTCGAGACCGCGCAGGGCCGGGCGCGCACGATCGGCTGGAACGCGACGATGGCGGGCGATCCGCAGTTCGCGCACGTGTATCTCGATCGCATTCGCGGCGTGCGCCGCCACGACGTCGCGAGCGTGCTGCGCAAGTACCTGCGCCCCGAGAACGCGACCGTCGCCGCGATCTTGCCCGAGCGTCCGAAGGCACGGCGCGCTCCGAGCGTGTTCGCGCGGCAGGCCGAGGCGCGCGTGCGCAAGACGGCGGCGGCAACCGCGCATCCCGCGATCACCGACAAGCGCGTCGTGCTCGCCAACGGCATGGTGCTGATCGTCCGCCGCGATCCGTCGGTGCCGGTCGTCGCGATGCGCGCGGTGTGGCGCGGCGGGTTGCGCGTCGAAGATGGCGATCACGCCGGCGCCTCGACGCTGCTCGCCCGCATGCTGACGCGCGGCTGCGGCGAGCGCGATGCCACGCAGGTCGCCGACCGCGTCGATCGGCTCGGCGGCTCGCTCGCCGGCGTCGCGGGCCGCAACAGCTTCGGCGTCGCGGCGGAGTGGCTGTCGCGCAACTGGCACGACGGGCTCGATCTGATGGCCGACTGCGTGCTGCGCCCGACGCTGCCCCCCGGCGAGCTCTCTCGCGAGAAGCGTCTCTTGCTCGACGATCAGGTCGCGCAGGGTGACAACCCATCGCAGGTCGCATTCAAGCTGTTCTCGCAGGCGCTCTACGGCGAGCACCCATATAGCCGCGACGTGCTCGGCACCGCGCGCTCCGTCGGGCGGCTGTCGCGCGATGACCTCGCCGACTTCTACGCCGCGCAGTATCCGGTCTCGCAGCTGACGCTCGCGATCGTCGGCGACATCGATGTCGACGATGCGGTCGCGCGCGTGACGAAGCAGTTCGGCACGGTGAAGGCGAAGAAGGCGCAGCCGCCGAACGTCGCGGCGCCGGTGCTCGACGGCCGCAGCGCCGCCGACCGCGAGGTCTACGCGTTCCTCGAGCGCGCGCAGGCGCACCTCGTCGTCGGCTTCCCGGGCGCGACCGTCGACGCGAAGGATCGGTTCGCGCTCGAGGTCCTGATCGCGGTGCTCGGCGGGCAGGGCGGGCGGCTGTTCGGCGAGCTGCGCGACAAGCAGGGCCTCGTCTATCGCGTCAGCGCGCACTCGGTCGAAGGCGTCGATCCGGGCTTCGTCGCGATCTACCTCAGCTGCGCGCCCGACAAGCTCGAAGCGTCGCTCACCGCCGTCAACGATCAGCTGGCGCGGATCCGCGCCGGGGGCATCACGGCCGACGAGCTGTCGCGCGCGCAGAGCTACCTCGTCGGCAGCCATCAGATCGCGATGCAGCGCCGCTCGGCGGTCGCGAACGCGATGGCCTATCACGAGGCCTACGGGCTCGGCTGGCAGACGTGGAGCGACTACGACGACGCGATCCACGCCGTCACCGCCGCCGACGTCGCCGCCGCCGCGCAGACCTACCTGCGCGAAGATCGCGAGGTCACGGCGACGGTGCGACCGAAATCGCAGACCAAGGGCGCGCAGAAGCGCTCGCGGACCAGCAAATCATGAAGTCACCCACCGGCCACGGCGATCTTGATGCGAGCCTCGTCCTGATCTTTCCGGTGCTCCTCGCGTACGAGATCGGCGTGCTGTTCGCCGGCAACGTCGCGGGCGCCGACGTCGTCACGCGCGCGATGTACATTGCGCTCGATAGCCGCAGGCTCTACCTGCTGGTGCATGTGGCCATCGCATTGGCCTTCTTGCTGTGGGCCCGCCGCGGCAACCGCTGGGGCGCGCTTCGCGTGGAGGTCGCGCTGCCGGTCGCGCTCGAGGCCGCGATCTACGCGTTCACGCTCGGCGCCGTGATCCAGCTCGTGCTGCGCCACCTGCTGCACCTCTCGCTCGACGGCGACTCGACGATCTCCGCACTCGGCGCCGGCGTCCACGAGGAGCTCGTGTTCCGGCTCGGCCTGCTCTGCGGCATCGTCTCGATGATGCGCGGCAGCCGCGTCGCGTTCCCGGTCGCGCTCGTCGTGTCGTCGCTGCTGTTCGCGGGCGCGCACCACCTCGGGCCGCGCGGCGAGCCGCTGACGGCGCACGCGTTCGCGTTCCGCGCGCTCGCGGGGGCGGCGTTTGGCGCGATCTTCTGGTACCGGTCGCTCGCGCACGCGGTCTACGCGCACGTGCTGTACGACCTGGTCGTCGCGGCGAGCTAGCGGCTAATCGAGGCCCAGGCCCTTGCCGTCGAGGTCCATGCGCCCGACGTAGAGCTCGAACTTCACGCGCTTGATCTGATCGGAGTTCGCCGTGCTCTGCATGACGGAGAGGCTGATCAGGCCGACCTCGTACAGGTCGATCTCGAACAGCGTCTTGCTGCGATCCGTGGAGAGGAACTCGATCGAGCCGGTGCGCTGCGCCTTGGGATCGCGCTTGCCCTTGACGACGTAGTCCTCGTACCACTTGAACAGCTTGTCGGCGTACGAGACGGCGATCGTGCCGGTGATGTGCGGGAACTCGATCTTCGTCGGCTCGATCGTCGGATAGCGCTCGGAACCGACGTACAGCTTCTTCACGCCCTGCTTGATCGTGAAGCTGTCGATCTTGTTCGCGAACTTCATCTCGTCGATGTCCTGGATGTTCAGGCGGAAGCCCGAGCACATCCACATCTTCTGCTTCGACTGCCCGTTGCCGGTCGCCTGACCGATCTTCTGCGAGCTCGGGTTGACCTTCGTGATCACCTTCTCGGGCTGGACCTTGACCTTGAGGTACGCCGCATCCTTCGACGCGCCGTCGAGCGTCGGGAACGTCGTCTCGGTGATCAGCGCCTCGTAGAACTCGTGCTCGATCTGCTTGTTGAGGTTGAAGTCGGCATGCGTGATCACGCCGTTGCGGCGCGACCACTCCTTGCTCCACGACTGCTGGATCCACTTGAGGACGTTGTTCGCGCCCGCGATGCCGAACTCGAAGCTGATCGGATCGATCTCGGCGACCGACGCGTGCTTCGCGCGATGGAGGTCACCACCGACGCCCTCGTCGACCAGCGCCTGCTTGACGTAGCCGCCGTCGACGGACTTGAGATACGCGGTCGTCGGGTGGCCGTCGATCGACAGCTCGAAGTGGCCCGCCGTGAACGAAGTCTTGTCCGTATTCCAGATGCTGGGCATGGTCCCCGAGGGAGGTTGAGTCTATCGCGATTCCTTTTACGCTCGGCCGGGGTCGATTCCCCCCGTGGGAGCGTTGCCCCCACCGCGGCCGCCGCAACCTCCTGCAATCTCGTATGTTTCGTGGGCGGCGGCGCGGGCACGCAGCTTGTACAATAATGAGCGCATGAGGGTGACTGCCCTGATCCTCGTCGGGATCGTTCTCGCGGTCGGAAGTCCCGCGTTTGCCGAGAAGGTCAAGACCAACCAGCAGACCAAGGTCTACTCGCGGCCGGGCGAGCACGGCACCGTGCTGCTCAAGGTGAAGTCGGGCCAGAACATGACCGTCCTGTCGAAGGAGGGTCGCTGGCTCAAGGTCCGCGTGCAGGGCCGCACCGGCTACGTTCCGCGCAGCAAGGTCGACATGCCCGATGGCGACGAGATCGTGCGCAACACGCGCCGCCGTCCGTTCGTCGATGGGCGCAGCACGAAGCGCGGGTTCGCGGGCGATCAAGGGCCCGATGATCGCGTCGGCGCGGATGCGACCGGCGATGTCGCGCAGAGCGGCGGCGGCGACGACGAGGACGACAGCGGCAAGAAGAGCGGCGACGACGACGAAGGCGGCAGCAAGAAGAAAGCGTCATCGTCGAAGAAGAAGAAGAGCAGCGACGACGAAGACGACAGCGCCGACAGCGACGACGAAGGCGGCAGCAAGAAGAAGGTCGCGTCGTCCTCGAAGAAGAAGAAGGGCGGCGACGACGAGGAGGACTCCGCCGAGCCCGACGACACGAAGACCGACGAGCCCAGCGACGACGATCGCGCGCGCGCGCACGTGTCGAGCAAGACGAAGGTCGTCGCCGAGCGCGACAAGGAATCGGAGACGCAGTTCGTCGCGAAGCCGAGCGACGTGCTCTATCCGTCGGACGTCAAGGGCAAGTGGACGTTCGTCGAGAACGAAGAGGGCGACGCCGGCTGGGTGCTGACCTCACAGCTCGAAGATGATGGCGGCGGAGGCGGCGGCCACGGCAAGCGCGTGCTCGATGCGCGTGCGCGCCTCGGCCTGACGTTCATCCAGCAGGGCATGCGCACGGTCGGCAGCACGTTCACCGGCACCGGCTTCAATCCCGACAACTACAACCTCGGCACGTCGGCGCTGACGCTGTCGCTCGCCGGCGGCTACTACCGCCCGTACGGCAAGGACTGGGTGCTCGGCGCGGACCTCTCGTACACGTACGCAAAGACGGTGTTCGGCGGCGTGTTCGCCGACGTCGACGGCCCGGGCGGCATGCCTGGCGTCAACATCGGTATGGCGCTGCACCAGATCGATCTGCACGGCGCCGTCGGCAAGGACCTCCACAAGTCGAACGGCATGACGATCTTCGGCCGTCTCGGCTACCGCTATCAGGGCTTCCTGATCGACAACGTCGCCGACGCGACGAAGAACCCGGCGCACCTGCCGTCCGAGGTGCTGCAGGCGCCGACGGTCGGCGCGATGCTGACGATCCCGCGCCTGACCGACAAGCTCGGCCTCAAGCTCGCCCTCGACGCCGTGCTGTTCGGCGCGAGCCTGACGCAGACGACCGGCCTCGAGGACGGCAAGAGCCCGAGCGCGAAGGTCGTCTGCTTCGGCGCGACCGTGACCTACAAGTGGAAGAAGGACATGGACCTGCAGGGCGCCTATGACTTCGACTACACGGGCATCGACTTCGGCGCGCCGCTGATGAACATGCGCGGCCACACCGGCACGAGCGTGTCCCGCGCGGACTTCTTCCACATCGTCAGCTTCGGCGTCGTCAAGGGCTTCTGACCGACGTCGGCTCCGGCGTCGCGCGCGGCGACGGCTGCTTGAACGGCAGCAGCACCGTGAACTCGGTGAACACGTCGGGCTGCGAGTCGACGGTGATCAGGCCGCCGTGCAGCTCGATCAGGCCGCGCGCGATGTAGAGGCCGAGGCCCGCGGAGTCGGGACCGGCGGATGTGTGGTGCTTGACCGGGCGCGGGTGCAGGAACGGATCGAAGATCCGCGCGCGCTCCTCCTCCGTCATGCCGATGCCGTTGTCGCGGACGCGCAGGCGCGCCCAGCCGCCGGCGTAACGGTCGCGCGGCGCTTCGTCGACGGCGATCGTGATTTCGCCTGACTCCGGCGTGTAGCGGATCGCGTTCGACAGGAGGTTCACCGTGATCTGGTGCAGCTTGTCATGGTCGCCGTCGATCGTCTCGACTGGCTCGATGTGCGTCTCGACGGTCTGGTTGCGCGCGCGCGCCAGCGGCAGCAGCTCGGTGACGACATCGCGCACGACCTCGCCGAGATCGACCGGCCCGTGGCGCAGCACGACGCGGCCCTGATCGATGCGCGACACGGCGAGCATGTCGTCGACGAGGCGGAACAGGCGATGCGCGTTGCGCCGCACCGATTGCATCGGCCGCTCCATCAGCGCCGGCAGCTCGCCGAACCGGCCCTCGCTGAACAGATCGAGGTAGCCGACGATGCTCGTCAGCGGCGTGCGCAGCTCGTGCGCCGCGATCGACACGAAGTCCTGCTTGATCCGCCACTGCTTCTCGAGGTCGACGTTCTTCGCGCGCAGCTGCGCCTCCGACTCGGCAAGTGCGCGCGTGCGCTGGCGGACGATCTGATCGAGGTTCGCGCGCAGGGCCCGGAACTCGGCGCGCGCCGCTTCGGCCTCGCGCGTGCGCTCCTCGAGCACGTGACCGAGGCGGACGGCCGCATCGAACAGCTCGGCCTGCGTCGGCGGCGTGGTGCCGGCGCGCTCGAGCCGGGCGATCAGCACGTCGACCGTGCGCTGCGCCGCCGCGAGCTCCACCTCGAGCTCGGCGATGCGCTCCTCGGGACTCTTGACCTTGGCGTTCTCAGCCATGGCCGATCGCCAGCCCGGTCAGCGTGTGGTTCACGAGCAGCGTGCCGGTCTGCTCGCCGAACGACTGGAACCCGATCGTCGGGTACACCGCGTACGTCGCCGCGAGCGCGCGCTCGAGCCCCTTCGCCTGCGCCTCCCAGTGCCGCGCCACGCACGAGAACACGAGCATCGATGCCACACCGCCAACACGCTCCGCGGCGAGCGCCAGGTCGCGCTGCGTCTGGGCGATCAGATCGCCGGGCCGCATCACGTGGAGGACGTGCCCGGGCTCGACCGAGCTCGCGAGCAGGATCTGATGATCATCGATCGCGTGCATCGAGCGCACGTACGGCTTGCCGCCGACGAATCGCGCGAACGCGTACTCGCTCGGCTGCGCCGTATCGAGCGTGCCGCCGAGCTTCTCGATCAGCTGGTGGAGCCGCTTCACCGCCGGCATTCCATCGAGCTCCTCGATCAGCCGCCCGCTCGCCGCGGTCACCACGGTCTTGCCCTCGGTCGGCACCAGGTGACAGCTCGTCACCGACTCGAACGGCAGCTCGCTCTCGAGCACGACGACGACGCCCGCATCCGCGAGCGCCTCGCCGTTGGCCCACACGAAGCTCCGCCGCGACGACGTGTGATCGTTCGAAGCCGACCCACCGGCGATCCGGATCTGCGGCGCGGCGGCGGCGCTGCCGATGCAGAACGCCTCCTCGTGGCCGCAGTTTCCGTCGACGAATCCGAGCGCGACATGGCGCTGCGGATCGAGCGCCGACGCCTTGAGGCCGAGCATCTCGGCCGCGCGCTCCATCGCATCGCGGCTGCGCGCGAGTGGCGACTTCGGCAGATCCGCGGCCACGCCGATCCCGACGCGCAACCAGTCGCCGTAGTAGCCGACCGCCGCGACTGTCCCCGCGCTCCCCGCGACGACGCCGACCGCCGAGCAACCGACGACCGGCGCGCCGAGCGCCTTCTGCAGGCCTTTTGCGAGCCCGTACGGATCGATCCGCCAGTCGGCGAACACGATCACCAAGCGAAGCTCCGCGCCTGCCAACCGGTCCGCGAGCTCTCGCACGCAGACGTCGGCATCGAGCCCCGCCACCGTCACGTTCCGAACGATCCCGTCCATCGCGAAAGACTATAGCGCCGGGGCCGAAAAGTTGCCCCCCAAGCGCCGGTGCCGCTTCGATAAGGGGATGGAGAAGACGTGTAGCGCGTGCGGCCAGGTGTTTCGGCCTGCGTTCGTGTTTCAGATCGCCGTGACCGCCGATGGCCAGCGCAGCCACTTCTGCTCGCTCGAGTGCCGCAAGCAGGGCCTGGGCGAAGAAGGCTTCCGCGCAAAGCGGGCGCGTCGCATCGCGATCCTCAACCAGAAGGGCGGCACCGGTAAGACCACGACCGCCGTCAACCTCGCCGCCGGCCTCGCCGAGCGCGAGAACGAAGTCCTGCTGATCGACACCGACGCCCAGGGCAACGTCGGCGTCTCGCTCGGCGTCGCGGGCGAGCGCTCGCTCTACCACGTGCTCGTCGAGGGCGCGGAGCCGGCCGAGGTCGCGGTGCCCGTCCGCAAGCACCTCGACGTCATCACCTCCGACGCGACGCTCGCCGCCGCGGAGATCTGGCTCGCACGCCAGCCGGTCGAGGCGCGCTCGCGCGTGCTGACCAAGCGCCTCAACATGATGGCGATCAGCCGCCGCTACGACTACGTGATCATCGACTGCGGCCCGTCGCTCAATCTGCTCAACCAGAACGCGCTGTCCTACGCCGACGAGGTGATCATCCCGGTCACCTGCGACTATCTCGCGCTGGTCGGCGTCAAGCAGGTGCTGCGCACGATCAAGGACGTCGAGCGTCACCTCGGCCACGCCGTCCGCATCTCCGCCGTCCTGCCGACGTTCTACGACGGCCGCACCCGCCTCGCGCGCGAGGTCCTCGAGACGCTCCAGGGCCACTTCAAGCACAAGTGCCTCGAGCCGATCCGGCTCAACACGCGCCTGGCCGAGGCCCCGTCGCACAAGAAGACGATCTTCGAGTACGCGCCGATCTCGCACGGCGCCGCCGACTACAACCGCGTCTGCGACTGGGTCCTCGCCTCGACGGCGCCCGCCACAGACGTTGCCGCTTCCACCCAGACTGAAACCGCCCATCCCGCAGAGGTCGCATGAAAGACGAGAAGCTCATGGCCCATGACCCGCTGAGTGACGCCGACGCGATCCTCAGCGAGGAGTACTACGGCCGCCGCCAGAAGCCCGCCGCCGCCGGCCCCAAGCCTGCGCGCCCGACGCACTACAAGGTGATCTGCATCTCGATGTACACGCGCGATCTCGAAGAGCTCGACGCGAAGGTCGCCGAGCTGAAGCGCCGCGGGTGGACGAAGGCGAACAAGTCGCAGCTGATCCGGCTCGCGCTGTCGCAGATCGATCTCGATAAGCTCGGCACGCCGCGCCAGTAAGTCTGCGCTTGTAGTCCGGTTGTGGATCGAGCCACGCTCTGGGGGAATGCGGCGCTCGATTGTGCTCGCGGTCGTCGCGGCTTGCTACACGGGCACGCCGGCGCCGGTGATGGTGGCGCGTGTCGAGCCGGCTCCTCCGCGGCATGTCATGCACTACGCGACGCCCGACCCGCGCTGCGACCATGACGCCGAGCTCGCACTTGCGCCGCTTGTCGAGGCGGCGGTCAACAACCGCGACCAGCTGTGGCAGCTCATCCAAGGCGAGCCGAAGTACGGTGCGCCGGGTGCGATGGACGAAGCGACGTTCATCGCGTTCCTGCCGACAGCAGAAGGGCGGCGATGGCTGCTCGAAGGCCCGTTATTCGGCTCAATGTTCGAGTTCGCGCGGCTGCATTGCATGAACTACGGGCCGTCGCAGCACTGAGGCCGAAACGGCCAACGGGCCCTCGCGGGCCCGCTCGTTGCCGTGCTCGCGAGCGACTACTTCTTCTTCTTCGCCGGCTTCTTGGCAGCCGGCTTCTTCGCAGCGGCCTTCGCCGGCTTCTTCGCGGGAGCCGCCGGCTTCTTTGCGCCCGGCTTCTTCGCGGCGCCCTTGGCAGCGGCCTTCGGGGCCGGCTTTGCGGCGGCCTTCGCCGGCTTGGCGGCAGGCTTGCTCGCCGTCTTGCCCGCGGCGGCGGCCTTCGGCTTGACCGCGTTCGCGACCTTGTTGATCACGGCCGCGGCCTTCGAAGCGGCGGCGGCGACCTTCGCGACGACGCCCTTGGCGGCGGCGACGGGCTTCGCCGCGGCGGCCTTGCCGCCACCCTTCTTGGCCTCGGCCTTGAGCTTCTTGTTGCGCTCGTCGGCGGAGCGGGAGGCTTCCTCGACGCGGGCCTGCGCGGCGGAGCGGGCGCGGACGACCGCGGCCTCGACCTCGGCCTTGGAGCGCGCGGGCGGCGGGGGCGCGGCGGCCTCCGGCTTCTTCGCGCGCTTCTTCTTCTTGGCCTCGCGCGGGGCGGGGACCTCGGCGATGTCCGGCATGCGGGACGCGAGGTCGCCGCGGTTGTGGACGAGGATGCGAGCGCCGCCGTCGCGGAAGATCACCTCGACCTTGTTGTCGGGGAGCTGCTCGACCACGAAGCCGATGTCGAACACCGGGTGGTAGACGACGTCGCCGTCTTCGTACGTGTCGCGGATCGAGTACGGCCGGCAGTTGCCGAGGTCCGTATCGGTCGCGCGGCCCATCGCCTCGTCCCAGCTGACGCGGCGGGCGGTGTTCTTCTTGCCGCCTTCGCCATCGGCATCCGTGCCGTCGCCGCGCGGCTTACGGTAGGCGTGAACCTCGCCGCAGACCACGCACTGGACGCGGCGGACCTCGTCCTCGTACATGCTGATGATGGTGTGGGTCGTGTCCGCTTTGCAGCGAGGAGACGGGCAGTAGGCCTCGATCTCTCCCCCGACCTCATCGGCTTCTTCTTCGAAGATGGAATCCATCCGGGCGCCTCTCGGAAACGCGACGCGTAACTATCTGAATTCTCAATCAATCCGTACGTCCGGATTGCTGCGATTCAAGTACTTGCCTCTAACATAATCCCGACGGTCCGACAACCTTGCGTGCCGACAAGTGAACTGGGAAGTGGCAGGATTGCCGCGCCGTGCGCCGCATCCTTGTCGTGAACGCCTTGATCTTCGCGGTCTTGGCGGCGGCTGTGGCCCTCGCGTATTACGGCTACACGGCGACCAGTATCGAGAGCCAGGAGCAGCAGGTCCTCCAGCCGCTCCGCGAGCTGGCCGAAGAGAAGGTCTTCAACATCGAGAACCTGCTGCTGCGCGACGAGCGGGTCGTGTTCGACAACGTGCGGTTCGAGGAGCTGTCCAAGCTCGACGAGGTCGTCAATCCCGTGGCGACCGCCGTCGCGAGCGTGTTCGTCCTCGATGACCAGGGCAAGCTGGTTCCGGATGGCTACGTCGGCCCGCGGTCGCGCAAGCCCGCCGAGAGCAAGGCGTTCCGCGACTTCGTGCTCGAGAAGGTCGTGCCGACGTTGCCGCTTTCGAAGCGGCCGGCCGGCGAGCGCGGGCACGTCCACGGGATCTGGCGCGAGGGACCGCTCGCGGGGCGGCCGTACCTGCTGTCGTTCGTCAAGCGCGTCAGCGGCGACCGCACGTTCTACGTGCTGATCGAGGACGACCTGACTCACCTCGTCGCGTGGCTGTTCCCGCAGTTCTTCAACGTCAGCGACGTCAGCAAGCGCATCTACCAGGTCGTCGACGAGCGCGGCGAGCTCGTGTTCGGTGCGCCATTCGCGGCGGACGCTGACACCCTGGTCGTCGAGGTGCCGTTCTCGGAGACGGTCGACGGCTGGCGGCTGCGCGTCACCGACCGCCAGATGCTCGGGCAGGGCGCGCTACGTCGCAAGGGCATCATCCAGTCGGTCCTGATCGGTGGCGCCGTGACCGTCGTGATCGCGGGCCTCGCGTTCCTCGCGCTCGCGATCCGGCGCGAACGCCGCGCGAACGAGCTCAAGAGCGAGTTCATCAGCAACGTCAGTCACGAGCTGAAGACGCCGCTGTCGATCATCTCGATGTTCGGCGAGATGCTCGCGAACGGACGCGTCAAGGGACCCGACCAGGCGACCGAGTACGCCGAGATCATCTGGCGCGAGAGCGTGCGGCTCGGGCGGCTGATCGACAACGTGCTCGACTTCGCGAAGATCGAGCGCGGCATGGGCGTGTACGAGTTCGCCGATGCCGATGTCGGCGAGGTCGTCGATCGCGCGATCGAGCTCGTCGGGCGCAGGCTCGCCGCGGCCGAGATGACGCTCGACGCCGAGATCGAGCCGGACCTCCCGCAGGTCAAGCTCGACCAGAACGCGTTCACGCTCGCCGTGCTGAACCTGATCGACAACGCGATCAAGTACGCGGCCGAGGGCAAGAAGATCGAGCTGCGACTCGCGCGTGCCGGCGACCGCATCGCGCTGCGCGTCCGCGACTGGGGCCCCGGCATCGATCCCGCAGAGCAGGAGCAGATCTTCGAGCGGTTCTATCGGGCGCGCGCGGTGCGGCTCAAACCGATCCGCGGCTCGGGCATCGGCCTCGCCCTCGTGCGTCACATCGCGAAGGCGCACGGTGGTGACGTCACGGTGACGAGCGCTCCGGGCCAGGGATCCACGTTCGAGCTGTGGCTGCCCGTGGTATGACCTCCGCGGTGAGCGAAGAGCCGGCGAAGAAGCGGATCCTCGTCATCGAGGACGAGCCCGACATCGTGCGCGGGCTTCGCGATGCACTCGAGTTCGAAGGCTTCGAGGTCCAGGCGCGCGGCACCGGCACCGAAGGCCTGACCGCGGCGATGGAGTGGGGCCCCGACGCCGTGCTGCTCGACCTGATGCTGCCCGACGACAACGGCTATCGCGTGTGCGAGACGCTGCGCCAGCGCGACGAGACGGTGCCGATCATCATCCTGACCGCGAAGGCGCAGGAGACCGACAAGATCCGCGGGCTCGACGCCGGCGCCGACGACTACGTCACCAAGCCGTTCTCGGTCGCCGAGCTGATCGCGCGGATCAACGCGATCTTCCGCCGCCAGGCCCGGATGGCCCACAGCGACGAGACGTTCACGATCGGCGGCTGGCAGATCAACGCGCGCAAGCACATGATGAGCCGCGGCCGGACCAGCAAGCGGCTGACGTTCTACGAGCTCGAAGTCCTCAAGCTTCTTCGCTATAAGAGCGAGTAGACGGTTTCGCGCGACGAGCTGCTCGAGAAGGTGTGGGGCATCCAGGCCTCGCCGACCTCGCGCACCGTCGACAACTTCATCGTCAAGCTGCGCCGCAAGCTCGA
>JAFAOG010000219.1 GCA_019237945.1 Deltaproteobacteria bacterium
TCGCGGCGCAGGTGGCCCTTCTTCTCGAGCGCCTTGAGATGGTCGTTCACCCCGTTCGTCGAGCGGATGTGAAAGTGCTCGCCGATCTCGCGCAGCGTCGGCGGGAACCCGCGCTCCATGATCGAAGCAGAAATAAAATCGAGGATTTCGCGCTGGCGCTGGGTGAGTGCTTCGGCCATGTCCACCTTCCAGTACTGAACGCATTGACGGTACTGAACGCCCAGCCAGCCTGTCAAATTTTTCTCCGCGATTTTGCTACCGTGGAGGCGTGAAGCTGCTGGCGCTGGCCGCCGGGATCACCTCGATGACGGCCGCGTTCGATCGCGGCGACGTCGACGAGGCGGCACGTCAGGGCGCGCTCGCGGGACCCGCCGTCGTCGAGAAAGCGCTCGCCGCGAACGCCCGGTCGACCAAGCTCGCCGCGATCGCCGCCGCGCCAACGACCGAGGACCGCCTCGAGCTCCTGCCCGCGCTCGCCGACGCCGCCGCCTCGCCCGATCGCCGCGTCGCGATCCCCGCCGCCCGCGCCGCGCGCACGATCGCCGCTCAGCTCGCCGAGCACGACCTCCCCGACGACCTCGCCGCCGAGGACCTCGCCGCGTGGCGCGCGCGCTTCGTCTCGATCGCGACCAACGCCGATCACGTCGTCGAGGTTCGCCTCGCGTGCCTCGAGACCGCGCAGGCGCTCGGCGGCTTCGCGCTGCCGCCGCTGCTCGGCGATCCGGATCCGCTCGTGCGCGCCGAGGCGATCGATCTGCAGCCGCGCCCGGTCGATCCGGCGCTGCGCACCGCGCTCGCACAGACCGTCGCGAGCGACGCCGATCCACACGTCGCGATCGCAGCCGCGCGCCTGCTGTGCGCCGATGATCCCGCCGCGGGGACCGCCGCGCTTGGCACGGTCGGCGTCGGCCGGCTCGCGAAGCTGCCGCCGCGCGATCGCGATGCGCTCCGCTGCCTACGTTGACGGGCACGCGCCGAACAGCGGTCCGCGAAAACAGATCGGCGCCGCGAGCGGATTGCCCGAGTCGTACAGCAAGATCAGATCTTCGCCGTCGATGAAGTGACCGACGACGAGCACGTCGCGATTCGCGGCGTCGATCGCGATGCGCGCATCGTGGTTGCCGGTCGCAAGGCTGATGTTCTCGTACGCCGCGAGCTCACCGCCTTCGAGCGCGACGACGTCGATGTCGCTGTGCGTGAGGAACTGCACGAGCGCGAGATCGGTCGCCGCATGTTCCTCCTCGAAGCCGGTCACCTCGAGCGCGAACCCGGTGCTCGGGGCAACGCGGACGAGCGAGGCCGTCGGGACGTCGGGTGCGGCGCCGACGAGCCAGGTCGCCGTCGTGCCGAACGTGCGCGCACGCGTGAACCGGCGCGTCGTGGCCGGCAACGGTTTCTCGGCCGCGAATCCGAAGTCGCCCGCGTCACCCGAGGTGATCGCGACGCGGTGGTCGGTCGCGACGAGAAAATCCTCTCGCCCGTCGGTGCCGGGCAGCAGCGCGTAGACGCCCTGGACCTTCTCGGTGCCGTCGCGCGCGGTCAGCTTCGCCTCCTTGAACGTCGCCGTACTGGTGTCGAGCGGCAAGCCATGATCGAAGAACACGGTGTCGCTGCCGTGAATCATGTGAATCTGCCCGCCGACGGTCGTGTCGTGCGCCGCGACGAACGCGAACGTCTCCGCGTCGGCGTAGCCGCCGAGATTCGATTGCCCGACGAAATCCGGGCTCGTCGTGATCGTCCTGGCCTGATGATTCTCGAACGTGATCGTGACGGCGTAGACCTTCCGGCTCGAAATGCCATCCGGCGGCAGCGCCCGATCCTCGCCGAGCAGCACGAGCAGCTCGCGCAGCGACGCATCTCGCGTGCTCGTGACGAGCGTCGCGCCGAGGATCTCGTGCCACGGCGCAAACTGTTCGTTGGCGAGCGCGAGCGTCAGATCCGGCATCGCGCCCGGCACGTTGCCGCCCCAGCTGATCAGCAGATCCGCATCCTGGCGCGGATCGCCGGCGTGCCCCCACGCCACGAGATCGTCCTTGCCGTCGCCATCGAGATCAGCGACCAGCGTCTCCTTGCGGATCTCGGGGCTGTGTCCCGGCGGCTTCTCCGGCTCGGAAAGACATCCGGTCAACGCGAGCGCGACGAGCACCTTCAGCATCCGGACAACGCTCCACTCACGACGTGAAAGCACCGCGGCGCGTGCGACTGCTCCGTGCCGTCGTAGACCATGATCGAATCGTTGCTGCTGGTATCGAAATGCCCGACGGCAAGCACCGTCTCGCTCTCCGTCTCGATCGGGCCCGCGACCGCCGCGAACGTGCCGGTGCCGCCGTCGAGGTTCTCGTAGACCGAGAGGCCGGTGGGATCGATGTCGACGAGCGACACGCCACCGATGTTTCCGAGCGCGAGCTGCTGCGGCGGCATCGGGACGCGGACCTCGGTTCGCGCGAGCTCGAACGTGTTGAACTCGTGCAGGAACGTGAGGTCGGTGCTGTTCGCGGGCGCCGCGACGACCCACGGCCCGCCGATATCGCGCGTCACGACCGTCATCGGATCGCCCATATCGAAGAGAGCGACGCCGCTGCCGGCATCGATCGGCGGGCTCGCGACGATGCCCGCGTGCGCGGAGGTCACGAACAGCAGCTCCTCCTGCATCATGCCGGCAGGCGGCGGCACGCTGATGATGTCCATCGGCTTCTCGAACGGCATCGGCGCGGTGAACATCACGTCGGCGATCGTGCCGCCGAGCGGGCCCTCGAGCAGCCGATCGTGATCGCCGACGATCATCCGCGGATCGCCGAGCGTCTTCTCGTACTCGGCGACAAACACCGGCGCCGGATTGCGCGTGTACCCGCCGAAGCCAGACGCATTGAAGTCATCCTGGAGCAGCCCGACGGGGTCGCCGAACGTGCGTCCGGTGATCGGCAGCCGCCACAGCTGGCAGATTCGACTCGGCTGCGGATCGCCAGGTCCGTTGCCGTCGCACGACAGCGCGAACAGGACGTGCGCGATCAACGTCGGCTGCATGACGACGACCGTCTCGTGGTACGGCCGCGACACCTTCGCCGGGATCGTCACGACCTGGTCGGGGTCGGGATTGAGCGGCACGTGGCCGCCCCAGCGCACGAACACCTGCGAGTCGACGCGCGGATCGCCCGCGTGGCCCCACGTGACGAGATCGTCGAAGCCGTCGCCGTCGACATCGGTGACGAGCACCTGGTCGCGCATCTCGTAGCCATGACCCGGCGGATTCGCCGGTTCGTCGAGGCAAGCGGTGAGCGCGAGCGCGAGCACGGCAAGCTTCAACGCCGCACCTCGAAGCCGACCACGGCGCCGCCCGGAACGATCGCCGCCGTCGGCGCGGGCGCATCCTCGTCGCCGTGCCGGAGCCACAGGCCGACGCCCGCCGCGATCACCGCCGCGCTGTAGCAGCTGATCGCGATCGCACGGTCGCGCTCGAACGGGCCGGAGTGAGCCTGCCACGCGTTCGGATCGTTGATGTCGTTCGCGTGCTGGAGATCGCTGCGCTCGCCCGAGGCGAGCACGTGGAACACGATGCCGACCGTACCGGCGGCGCCGGCGCCGATCAGCAGATACTTCGGCAGCGACGAGCGCGGATGCGGCGACACGACGACCGGCGGCGGCGGCGGCGGTGGCTGCACCTTCTCGGGCTGCTTGAACGTCAGCGTCACGTGGTTGTCGGCGCCGAGCTTCACGGTGACCGTCTCGGTCGCGACCGGCTGTCCCGGCACGCTGCCGGTGATCACGTACGTACCGGGGACGAGATGGATCGTGCGCGGACTGAACGTCTCGTCGGGCGGAAAGCTCGACACGCTTATCAGCGCCGGCGTGTCGGGAGGCGAGACGTCGATCGCGAGCGCCGCCGTGTCGACGCCCTTGAGCTTGTCGGCGAGCTGCGCCTGGGCGGCGGCGAACCAGTCGGGCAGCGGGTCGCTCGCGTTCGAGCGAGCTTTACAGCGATCGAGCCAGATCTCCGCCTGCGACCACAGCTCGCGCCGCGTGTACGCGAGGCCGATCAGGCACGCGTGCTTTGCCGAGTGCTCCTTCGCATCGGCCTGCTTGAACGCGTCGATCGCGCGCGAGTACTCGCCATCGCGTGCGAGCTGCTCTCCCTGCGCGGTCAGCGCGTCTGCATCGGAATCCGCGTGCGCGACCGACGCCAGTGCGATCAGTACGAGGAATGCCCTCACCCGATCATCTTATCAGTGCGCGCGGCTCGCCGACGTCGAGCAGCCACAGCCGCGATGGATCGAGCGCTCTCTCGGTCCAGTACGCGCGCAGCCGGGCCGGCGGCTCGCCTACGGCCTCGTCGGTGAGCCGGAACGTCCCCCAGTGCATCGCGAGGAGGTACCGGGCGCCGAGCGCCGCGAAGCCGCGTGCCGCCTCGCTCGGATCGACGTGCTGCGGCTCCATGAACCAGCGCGGTGCGTAGCCGCCGATCGGAAGCATCGCCCAGTCGATCGCGAAGCGCGCGCCGATCTCGGTGAAGTGCTCGCCCCAGGCGGTATCTCCGGCGTGATAGGCGACGCCCTGCGGGGACTCGATGATGTAGCCGCCCCACAGCGTGTCGTTGCGATTCCACGGCGCCCGCATCGACCAGTGGCGCGCGGGCACGAGCGTGATCGCGAGGTCGCCGAGTGTGTGCGTCTGCCACCAGTCGAGCTCGACGACGTTCGGCTTCTTCAGGCGCGCCGCGTTGCCGATCGGCACGATGTACGTCGCGGTTTCGGGGAGCTTGCCGAGCGTCGGCAGGTCCATGTGATCGCGATGATCGTGGGTGACGAGCACGACATCGATCGGCGGCATGTCGGCGAGCGACACGCCCGGCTCGACGAGGCGCGGCACGACGCCGCTGATCGACGAGGACCAGATCGGATCGGTCACGACGAGCTTGCCGCCGAGCCGCAGCGCCCACGTCGCGTGCCCGATCCACACCGCGACCGGATCGCCGCTCGCGAGCGCAGCGGCCCCGCCGGCGTGGACGCCGGGGCGCACCGCATCGAGCGCCTTGAAGTCATCGGGGCGCGGATCGCGCTTGCGGCCGAGCTTCCAGCGCACCATGTCGCGCGGGCCGCGGCCCGGTTGTGTCGCGCGCTCGTCGAAGCGGCCCACTACGCGAGCCCCAGCGTCTTTGCGACCTGGGCATAGGCGTCGCGGCGAAACGGCGTGACCTCGCCGGCGGCCGTGAGCTGGGCGAGCGTGTCGTCGTAGTCGTCGGGAACGAACAGCCGATCCCAGCCGAGGATCAGCGGGCCGAACGGCTTGTCGGCGATGCGGCCGCGGCACGTCGCGGCGACGATGTGGATCTCCGGCGAGCCTTCGCGGCGCACGGCGACGCGCAGCTGCATCTGCGCCGGCGTCTCGCGCCACCACTTGCAGAACCGCGTCTCGTTCTCGCTATCGAGCTCGAGGCGCAGGCTCTTGCCGTCCATCGTCGTCAGGTCGACAGCCTCCGCGAAGCACGCCGCGGTCACCTGATGCGCGAGCACCTTGTCGCGCGCCTTGTTCTCGGGCTCGGGGGCGCTCGTCGCGAACCCGGTCTGGAGCGCCTCGACGCGCAGATCGAGCGCGGGGACGATCGCGCGGATCTCCGCCGCACGCAGGTCATTACCGTCGATGAAGACCACGGGCACGGCGCGACGGTATCAGAATGGCGTCGCGACGCCGAGGTGCAGCGCGAGCTCGTCGGGAAAATCGCTGAGCTGGTAGTACTCGACGCTCGCCTTGACGCGCACGTTGGCCGTCACGCGCGCGGCCGCCGCGAGGGTGTAGCGCGTGATCGACGCGTGGTACGACAGCGGGCTGGCGATCGGCACGTTGCCGATGCGGCGCAGGCCGTCGAACCGCGCGATCAGATCGACGGGACCGACCGGCACCTCGGTCTCGACGTAGAACCCGTGCTTGCTGAACGTGTCGTCGTACGTGCCGTCGGGCCCTGGCTTGAAATTCATCATCGGATTCGCGCCGAGCGCCATCTGCGTGCGGCGGATCAGGTACTCGGCGCGTACGCTGACGTCCTCGATCTTCGCGACGATATCG
>JAFAOG010000256.1 GCA_019237945.1 Deltaproteobacteria bacterium
CCGACCATGCCCGCCTCGAGCGCCTCCGCCATCCGGGCCTGGCGCGCGCCGTCGCGCGTGTAGACGTAGGCGATCAGGCCGTACTCGCTATCGTTCGCGAGCGCGACCGCATCGGCCTCGTCACGTGCCGTGCGGATCGCGACGACCGGACCGAAGATCTCCTCGCGCCACAGCTGCATCTCGCTCGTGATGCCGCCGAGCACGATCGGCGAGACGAGGCGCGTGGTGCCGTCGGGCGGTGTGCCGTGCAGGACCTTTGCGCCGCGCGCGACGGCGTCATCGACGAGCCGCTTGACCTTCTTGACGGCCTCGAAGTCGATCAGCGGGCCGAGGTCGACGCCGTCGTCGAGGCCGCGCCCGGTCTTGAGCGCGGCGATCTTCGCGATCAGCTTCTGCGTGAATGTCTGCTCGATGGGTGCTTCCACGATCAGCCGGTTCATCGCCACGCACGTCTGTCCCGTGTTGCGAAACTTCGCGACCATCGCGCCGGCGACCGCCGCATCGAGGTCGGCATCGGCGAGCACGACGAACGGAGCGTTGCCGCCGAGCTCGAGCGAGACGCGCTTGAGATCGTCGGCGGCGCCGCGCATGAGGATCTTGCCGACCTCCGTCGAGCCGGTGAAGCTGATCTTGCGGATCGCGGGACGCGAGACGAGCCGGCCGCCGGCACGCGCGCCATCGCTCGACGGCACGACGTTGAACACACCCGCCGGCAGCCCGACCTGCGCGCACAGCTCCGCGATCGCGATCGTGCCGAGCGGCGTGAGCTCGGCGGGCTTGGCGACGACCGTGCAGCCCGTGGCGAGCGCGGCGCCGAGCTTGCGCGTCAGCATCGCGTAGGGAAAGTTCCACGGCGTGATCACCGCGCACGGCCCGACGGGCTCGCGGATCACCGTGATGCGCTGCCCGACGTTCGTCGCGGGGATCGTCTCGCCGTAGATCCGCTCGGCCTCGCCCGCGAACCACAGCAGGAACGACGCCGCGTAGCGGACCTCGGCGAGCGATTCTTTCAGTGCCTTGCCGTTCTCGCGCGTGCACAGCTCGGCGAGCCGCTTCTCGTCGGCAAGCATGCGGTCGCCGATCTGGCGCAGGAACCGGCCGCGCTCCGGCCCTGGGCGCCGCTTCCAGCCGGGGAAGGCGCGGGCCGCTGCGTCGACGGCCTCGTCGATCAGCGCGTCGTCGCAGTCGGCGACCTCGGCGATCAGCGCGTCGTCGAAGGGATCGCGCACCGGGAAACGGGCCCGGGCCGCCTGCCACTTGCCATCGATGAAGGCATCGCGCGCCAAGTTCATGGACTGTGCATAACCCGGGAGTAAGATCGGCGCACATGAGCGAGCGCGGACGCGTGGCCTTGATCTTCGGCGTGGTCGGGGCTGCGGCGGTCGGTGGCGGCTACTACTTCTTCAAGATCTATCAACCCG
The DNA here is from genome assembly GCA_019237945.1 of Deltaproteobacteria bacterium. Taxonomy (GTDB): domain Bacteria; phylum Myxococcota_A; class Polyangia; order Haliangiales; family Haliangiaceae; genus JABFXX01. The sequence continues at coordinate 1,422 of JAFAOG010000256.1, forward strand.
CGCAGGCCAAGAAGGCGGCGCAGGCCGAGATCACGGCGTGGGAGACGCGGTGGCAGTCCGCGCGCGACTGCCTGATGGGCCCCAAGCCCGCATCGAACAAGACGAGCGAGGCGCTCGCGATGCGCGAGATGCTGCCCGATCCGTGGAAGGGCGACAGCTGCACCGCGCTGATCTCGAAGCTGACGCGCGGCTCCGCGCCCGACACCGGCTACCCCGAGATCGAGGCGGCGTGGGTCGATCTCGACAAGGCGGCCACGAAGGCGGCGACCGCGTTCGCGACGCACGTCTCGGCTCCCGTGCTCGACAAGGATCCGTTGCCAGGCGCGCTGGACAACCTCGACGCCGCTCGCGCGAAGCTGCGCGCCGCGGCCGGCCTGCCGTCCGCCCCTGGCACTGGCGCCGCCCTGCCCGCCGCGACCGTGCTCGCACTCGCCGACGGCAAGGAACCGCTCGCGTCGCTCGACCTCGAGCTGTCGGAGGAGCACATGAGCGGCGGCGTGCCGTCCGCGCACGGCTTCGTGATGTTCGGCAAGACGACGACGCACGCCGTGCAGCTCGATCTCGTCGCCGGTGCCGCGCCGCACGTCGCCGCCGTCAGCGATGCGGCAATGCGCGCGATTCCCGACGCGAGCTGGGGCGCGATGGCAGGCAGCGCCGCGATCGAGGTCGGCGCGTTCGACGGCAGCGGCGCGATGCCGGGCCCGACGAAGCTGCCGTTGCCCGATGCGCAGGGCCTGACGATCGCGGCGGTCGGCGGCTCGCTCGCCGATGGCGTCGTCGTCTACGGCGGCACGAACCTGATCGCAGTCGCGCACGCGCACGCGGCCGACGTCTCCGGGGAGGCACCCGAGCGAATCCTCGCCGGCATGGCGACGCCCGACGGGGACGGCCGCATCGCGCTCGCCTACACCGACACGAACCGCGAGCACCACGTGCGCATCGTCAAGCCGGCCGCGCTCGCGAGCACGGCGCCGGCCGCGGCGGGTTCGGCCGCGGGTTCCGGTTCCGCCGCGAAGGCTGGCTCCGGCGCGAAGGCCGCGCCCCCGCCAACGGGCCCCGACGAGGCCGCCACCAACCTCACCAAGCTGCTGCCGGAGCCGCCGAAGGGCCAGAAGCTGCTGCTCGGCCCGACGCTCGCGGCACCGCCGTGCCTCGCCGCCGATCGCGCGTGGCTCATCCTCTCCGGCGGCCAGGTATTCGGCGCCGGCGGCGCGCGCCCGCCCGCGCAGATGTGGCCGCCCGGGACGCCGATCGGCTGCGCCAGCGAGGGCCTCGTGTTCCGCGTGGGCACGGGCACCCCGAAGTACAGCGTGTGCGACGACACGTGCCGCGAGGGCCAGGTGCCGGGCGCGCCGGATCTGTCGAGCGTCGCGGTCGTCGGCGGCAAGCTCGTCGCGATCGGGCTGCACGGCGGCGTGCTCGGCGTGTGGCGCGAGGCAGGCGGCGCGCCGACGTTCTACGGGCTGCCGGAGCCGCTGCGCCTCGTCCGCGTGCGCGAGTGGCCGCTGATGGCGCTGACCAACGGCAAGACGATCGACGTGCTCGCCCACGGCGCGAGCGGCTACTACGTCATCCGCGTGCCAGCGTCGTAGCGAGCGCGCGCGTCTCGAGCAGGTTGTCCTCGATCGAGCAGTAGGTCCAGCCGCCGTAGCGGCCGACCGAATGGACGTCCTGCTCGGCGAGCAGGTCCTTGAGACGCGCGGTCTCGAGCAGCGATGCCTTCGTGATGTGGCAGTACGCGGGATCCATCACGACGTGATGCTCGGCGACGAGCTGGTGATCGGTGACGATGTGCTCGCGCCGCAGGTCCTCGAGCACGCGCGCGCGCATCGCTGCGATATCCGGGGTCGCGCCGTCGGGGAGCCCGATCTCGACATACAGGCTCATGCGATCGGTATCGAAGATGTTGTCGTACCAGCCGACGCGATAGAACGACGTCGCGCGGTCGGGGAAGTACATCCAGTGCACGCCGCGCGCACCCTTGCGGTCGAACCCGAGGTTGAACACGAGCACCTGGTTCGACGTGAACACGCTCGCGTCGTGCGGCACGCCGGCGATCCTCGCGAGCGCGCGCAGCGGCGCCGACGACACGATTCGCCGGTAGCGGATCTCGCGCTTCGGCGTGGTCGCCGTCTTCGTCGCGAGATCGATCTTCGTGACCGGCTCGCCGAGCGCGACCGGCGGCAGATCGCGCAGCAGCGCGTGGACGTACTGGATCGCGCCGCCCTCGGGATACGTGAACGTCGCGTTGTAGCCGTGCTGGCGCACACCCGGCCGCATGTTGCCGATGATGTCGGCGATGTCGGCGTGCGGAAAGAACCGGCCCATCGCGTCGACGTCGAGCGAGTCGAGCGACGTGGCGTAGAGCTTCTCGTTGTAGGGGCGCAGGAACTTCTCGGTGATGCCCTTGCCGAGCCGCTGGTAGAGCATCTCGCCGAACGAATGCGCGTGCCCCTCCGGGCGGAAATACAGCTCGACGAGGCACTCGAGGAACTCGTCGAGCGGCAGCTGGTGGATGTGCTTCTGGAACGGAAAGTCGATGTCGCGCCCGGCGTAGCGGATCTTCGCGATGCGCTCGATCGTCCGCACGTCCTGGCCCGGCATGCGCGCGCGCAGCCACGCCTCGATCGACGGATCCTTGAAGTGGAAGAAGTGACCCGAATAGTCCCACGTGAACCCGGCGCGCTGCACGGTCTTGCAGTAGCCGCCGACCTCGGCGTCCGCCTCGCACACGAGCACGCTCTCCGCGGGGCGCAGCTCGCGCCACCAGTTCGCGAAGCCAAGGCCGGAGATGCCCGCTCCGAGCACGAGCACGTCGACGTCGGTCACAGCCGCGCGAGCTCGCTCTGGAAGATCCGCCGCGCGATCGCGATCGCACAGCCGTAGGTGCTCTCCATGCCGAAGTACGACAGCGACTTCGACAGCAGCGACTGGCGCCGCGAGTACGGCGTATCCGACGCGTAGTGGATGATGCCGAGCTCGAAGTGGTTCTGGTCGACGAGCGACACGATCTCGTCCTTGGGATGGCGCCGCGGCTCGGCGATCTCGTACGCCGCCGACAGGTACGGCCCCGCCTCCATCTCCATCACCGTGTAGCCCTCGCGATAGAACACGTCCATGTAGTCGCGGTTCTGCAGGAACGCGGAGCGCACGGTCAACGCCTTCTGGTTGTCGAGCACCGTGCCGTGCTTCATGAACGGTTGCACGTCGGCGGCGCTCAGCGCGTTGCGGAACAGGTACGTGTTCGTCGAGTGCTCGTCGTGGACGATCTTGCTGATCATGACGTCGCCGACGCGCCCGTTGAGCGTTGCGGCCTTGCCCATCACGTAGATGCCGCGCAGCTCGTCGACGCCGAGCGAGATCGCGGCGAGGTGGTGATAGCTCGCCATGCCGAGCGGGTAATCGATGTTGATCAGCACCGCGCGCGACTTCACGAGGTTCTCGATGCCCGGCACGCGCACGCGCGGATCGAGGTTCTCGACGCGCAGCGCGCTGAGATCGATCACCTGCGCATCGACGTCGATCTTGCCGGGCGAGTTGACCGCGCGGATGCCGGCGTTGAGATCGTTCTCTTGCACGAGGCTCATGCGCGCCGGATTCGCGTGCACGAAGTGGCGCAGCGAGTAGTACAGGATGTTCGTCGCGTCGTTCTCGTTGCCCGCGGCGAGGGCCTCGTCGTAGCGCGGTGCCAGCTGCTCGACGTTGCTCGCGCGCAGGTACTCGAGGATCTCGCCCGAGTGAGCGCGCGCGTAACCGCCGAACAGGTTCGCGAGCGAGTGGCTGTTCGACGACACGAAGTACACCGGCCTGCCTTGCGGCACGCCCGCCTTGATCTCGCGCCACCACCGCTGCGCGGAGCGCTGGTACTCGCGGAACGAGCCGTCGAGCAGGCGCACGAACACGTCGCAGTCATGCGCGATCATGTCGCTGAGGATCCGGCTGCTGCTCGGACCGAGCGCGCCGCGCAGCTTCGCCACACCGGCCTCATCCGTGCCGAGCGCGGACGCGAGCGCGAGGTCATCCTGCACGCTCGCGATGTGCGCACCGAGCAGACGGTCGCGCAGCTTGTTCCATTCGATCTGGTATGCGGTCAGGATCGGAACCAGATCATCGATGTCGGAGCCCGACGCGACGAACACGGCGAGCGTCTGCTTGCCGTCCCAGCGCAGCGGCCGGCGGCGACCGCGCGTGCGCACGACCTGCCACTGCTCGATCGGAAATCCGGCCGCGAGGAACTGAGCAACGCTCTGGCCAAGCACGACCTTGCGGATGCTCGGCATGCAGTCCGGGAGGCGCGCCGCGCTGTACGCGAACGCCGCGAGGTCGGGGCTCGGATCCTCGGCGCCGAGGTGAAGGCTCGATCGCGAGAACAGGTGCGCCTCTTCGAATGCGCGCACGCGCACGTCACCACTCGACCGCAGCAGCGAGTAATACGTGCGGATATACAGGTCGATCTCGTCGCTCGTGGCGCGAGGGGGCTGGCGGTCCATCCTGGTCAACAGGGTAGATCACCTGGTGGCCAAAGCGCTTTTCCTAGCGCCCGGTTAGTGCTAACCAAGGGTCCTCCAAGAGGTCCCGTGTCCAAGGAAGAGCTCGTACATCTCGACGGCGAAGTCATCTTGATCGCGAAGGGAGGCAACTTCCGCGTCAAGCTCGACAACGGCCACGAGGTGCTCGCCAAGCTGGCCGGCAAGGTCCGCCGCCACCGCATCCGCGTGGTGCTCGGTGACCGCGTGACGGTGGCCGTGTCGCCGTACGATCCGACGCGCGGGTTCATCGTTTACCGTCAACGGTAGCGATAAGCTCTCGGCGATGGCCGAGACGCCGCTTTACGTCGGGATCGATCTGGGGACGACGAACTCTGCGGCCGCCGTGTTCGACGGCGAGCGCGTGAGCGTGGTGCGCAACGCGCAGGGAGCGAGCGTCACGCCGTCGGTCGTGCGGATCGACAAGCAGGGTCGCGTGACGGTCGGGACGCGTGCGCGACGGTTCCTCGAGCAGGATCCGACGAACACGGCGGCCGAGTTCAAGCGGCTGATGGGCACCGACAAGGCGATCGAGTTCCCCGCGGGCGGCGTGAAGAAGAAGCCCGAGGAGCTGAGCGCGGAGGTGCTCAAGGCGCTGCGCCAGGACATCACCGATCAGCTCGGCGTGTCGATCGAGCGCGCCGTGATCAGCGTGCCGGCGCTGTTCGAGCTGCCGCAGAGCGCGGCGACCAGCGAGGCGGCGCGGCTCGCCGGGTTCTCGCGCGTCGAGCTGCTCCAGGAGCCGATCGCATCCGCGCTGGCGGCGGGCTGGCGCGCCGATGACGCGGCGGCGGGCACGTGGCTCGTGTTCGACCTCGGCGGCGGCACGTTCGATGCGTCGCTGCTCGAGACGCGCGATGGGCTGCTGCGCGTCGTCGGCCATGACGGCGACAACTTCCTCGGCGGCCGCGACTTCGACTGGGCGATCACCGAGCACCTCGCATCGCTGCTCAGCGTCGTGCCGTCGCGTAGCAACATTCATCATACCGCGGCGCTGCGTGCGCTGCGCGTCGCGGCGGAGGATGCCAAGATCGAGCTGTCGCGCGGTGAGCGCGCGCAGGTGACGCTCGCGCAGCCGCTGTCGATCGATGATCAGGACGTCGACGTCGATCTCGAGCTGACGCGCGCGACCGTCGAGCGCCTGTGCGCGCCGCTCGTCGACCGCGCACTCGATGTCTGCCTGCGCCTGCTCGCGAGCAACGGTCTCGCACCGGGCCGGCTCGCGAAGGTCGTGCTGGTCGGCGGCCCGACTGTCATGCCGTTCGTGCGCCAGCGCGTCGCCGCGCGCCTCGAAGCGACGCTCGCCGAGGGCCACGATCCGATGACGCTCGTCGCGCAGGGAGCAGCGCTCTACGCGGCGACCGCGGGCATCGATGGCCGCGCCGCGACCAGCGCCCCGACGACCGGGCGCCAGGTGTGGCTGCAGTATCCGGCGGTCTCGGCGGACCTGACGCCGCACGTCGTCGGCAAGTTCGTCGGCAGCGATGCGCCCGCGAAGCTCAAGCTCGTGCGCAACGATGGTGCGTGGTCGTCGGCGGAGGCGAGCGTGGCCCCCGACGGCACGTGGCTGACGAGCGTGAATCTGCTGCCGCGCCGCGCGTGCACGTTCGCGATCGAGGCGACCGGCAACGATGGCAAGCGCGTCGAGGTCTCACCGGCGAGCTTCACGATCGTGCAGGGCCTGACGATCGGCGATCCGCCGCTGTCGCGCACGCTCGGCGTCGCGCTCGCGAACGGCCACGTGCAGGTCTATCTCGAGCGCGGGGCTCCCCTGCCCGCTCGCCGCACGTTCACGCATCACACGGTCGAGACGGTCGCGAAGGGCAGCAAGGACAGCGTGCTGCGCATCCCGATCGTCCAGGGCGAGATGAGCGCGGCGCACCTGTGCCGGCTCGTCGGCACGCTCGACATCGGCGGCGACGCCGTGAAGGATACCGTGCCGACCGGCTCGCCCGTCGAGGTCACAATCGAGCTCGACCGGGGCGGCCGCATGTCGGCGCGTGCGCTCGTGCCGTCGATCGAGCAGGTGTTCGAGCACGTCGCGCACCTGCTCGTGCCCGATGCCGCGCCCGAGGCGCTCGACAGCGCGCTGCGCGATCTGCGGCGGCAGCTGATGGAGCTGCGCACCGATGCGTTCCGCCACGGCCTGTCGCAGGTGATCGAGAAGCTCGACCGTCTCGAGGCGCGCCTCTCCGAGGCCGAGCGCGACATCGATGCGGCCCACGGCGGCGATGCCGATGCGGCGCAGCGGGCGCGGCGCGCGCTGCTCGATGTCGACGGCACGATGGCCGAGGCGGATCTCGCGCGCAAGTGGCCTGACCTCGACGCGGCCGCGCGGCAATCGGCGATCACCGCGTCGTCGACGGTCGGCATGCATGGCACGGAGGCCGAGCGCGCGCTGCTCCAGGAAGTGCTGTCCGCGATGGACAAGGCGCGCAAGGACAAGGACGCGCCCGAGCTCGAGCGGCAGATGCGGCTCGCGACGCGGCTATCGTCGGCGGCGTTCAACCGCACGCCCGAGGCGTGGGAGTGGTACTTCGAGGACGCGGCGAGCGAGCTGTCGCGCATGCGCGACCTGCCGCGCGCGCAGAAGCTTGTCACGGAAGGCAAGGCCGCCGTCGAGCGCGGCGACACCGAGGAGCTGCGGCGCATCGTCAAGGCGTTGTGGAACCTGCTGCCCGACGACAGCGAGGCCCGCAAGCGCGGCTTCGACTCCGGCGTGCGCTGATGACGCTCGTCGAGAACCCGTTCTTCGTGCTCGGGCTGTCGCCCGATGCGAGCCGCATCGAGATCGAGCGCGAGGCGCAGAAGCTGCTCGGAATGCTCGAGCTCGGCTTCGAGGCCGCGCTGACGTACACGACGCCCCTGGGGTCGCGCGAGCGCACCCCGGAAGCGGTGCGAGCCGCTGTCGCCGCGCTGCGCGATCCGTATCAGCGGCTGCTCGCCGAGCTGTGGGCGCGCCACGCGCCGGCCTCGCTCGACGAGGCACCGCCGCCGCCAGCCGCCGCGTCGAGTGGGCTGCGCAAGCGACTCGGCTGGAGGCCGTAGATGTTCGCGCTGCCGTACATCGCGTTCATCCGGCTTCACCGCGCCGCGCTCGATGCGCGCCGTCGCGTGCGCACGTGGCAGTACTACGCGTACTCGGTGGCGGCGGGACTGCTCGCCGGGCTGCTCGTCGGGTTCGCGCTGTTCGCGTCGTACTACATGGTGCTCGCCGGCGTGTGGTACCTCGCCGCGATCATCATCGCGTTCTTCGTCGTGCCGCCGCTGCAGCCGGTGCTGCAGCGCCACGTGCTCGTACCGCTCGGCGCCGTGCGCACGTCGTTCTGGATCGCGCACTTCGTCAGCATGAAGGACAGCGATGCGTTCGCGCTGTGCTGCGCGGCGTGGGCGCACGCGGGCAAGCCGACGGGCGCCGGCGAGGCGTGGATCATCGAGCGCCGCGACAAGCGCCGTCCGCTCGGCGATGCCGAGATCGTCGTCACCGCGTTCCTCGCCGCGGGCCGGGGCGACGCCGCAACGTGCCGCGATCTGCTGCGCTCGCTCGACCTGATCGTCGAGAACCATCCGAACGTCCGCGAGGTCGCCGGGGAGTGGCTCGCCGTCGATGCGGCCGATCGCGGCGCGTGGGGCGAGATCGCGGCGTCCGCGGCCGTCGCGCGCTATCCGGCGAGCGCGCTGACGTTTCTGATCGAGGGCATCGCGGCGGCCCGGACCGGCGGCGCGGGCGCACCCGGGGCCGGCGAGCTGCGCGCGCGCTGGCTGCTCGCTCCGCATCGACGCGTGACGCTCGGGTTGTTGCCCGTCGACGTCGCGGCCGAGATTCCGGTCCGCCCTGCCGCGAGCGAGCCGCCCGCCGAGACGCCGCCGGAGCGCCCGCCGCTGCCGCGCGCCGTCGCCGCGCACCTGCACCTCGCGAATCGCGCCGCGAACGCGACGGGGCTCGCGCTCACGGTGCAGGCGTGGGATGCCGCGCTCTCCGATCCGGCGACCCGCGACTGGCTCGCCCGCCGCGCCCTCGAGCTCGACGCGCCGCTCGGCGCCGCGGACCGCGCGCTGCGCGATGTCGCCAGCGATGTCACCGACGAGCTCGCGCGCCTTGCCGAGGCCGCCGGCCTGGGCGCCCCGCCGGCACACGGCCTCGTCGGCGATGCGCTCGCGCGCCGCCTCCGCCACGGCCGCCTCGACGCCCTCGAGGCCGCGTTCACGCGATGGGCAGCCCGCCGTCACGATGGCGCCGTGCGCGCGCCGATCGACGAGTGGCGCGAGTTCTGTGCGCTGCGCACCGCCTACGACGCGGCCGCCACGGCCGGTGGGCTCGAGCTGCGGCGCCTCGCGTTCCCGCACGCGTACTCGACCGGCAACTCGATGGCCGTCTGGCTGTGGAACACGCGCAGCGAGTACGCGCTGTCGCACGCGATCTCGCGGTGGCTGCTCGCCGAGGCGCTGACCGTCGGCGATGCCGAGGCGATCGATCTGTGCTCGCGCAACTGCAAGCTGTCGGTGCCGACGCGCACCGGCACGGTCAAGGGCTAGCGAGCGCGGAGAGCTCGGCCTGCGTGAGCGCGCGGTCGTAGACGCGAACATCGTCGACGAGCATGTACGCCTCGTTCTCCCAGTTCGCCATGTCGTCGACGCTGGCGCCGATCACGACCGGATACGGCTTCGACTCGCCGAACGTCCCCGACGCCGCGAGCATGCCGACCGGCGCGGCCTGAACGTACTCGGTCACCGACAGGCCATCGTAGATGCATGCGATGTGCTGCCACGTGCCGAGCGTGATCACGTGATCGATCTCGAGGTAGTGAAACGCGCCGCCGATATACGGCGCGCACCGCAGCCCGTCGCTCGAATAGTTGTCCATGAGCAGCGCGCCGCCGTCGCCCGTCGCGTTCGTGAAGAAGAAGCTCGAGAAGAACCGGTCGTACGGCTGGGTCTGGACCGGATCGACGTTGACCCACATCGCGACCGTGAACGCCGACGGCGCCGCCGCCGGCAGGTTCCACGTCGACTGCACGTACCCGTGCTGCAGCGACAGCGCACCGCCGACGACACCTGCTGCGCCCCACGTCCCGGCGAGCTGCAACGTGCCATCGTGGCCGCCGATATCGTCGTGGGCGATCGTGCCGCCGCCTTCGTCGAGCCGCCAGCGCGCGACGAGGCCTTGATCGCAGGTCGCGCAGGTCGCGCCGTCGTGGGTCGCATCGCGGGCGGCATCGCGCGTGACGTCCGAGAACCCAATGCGCCCGCAGCCCGCGAACAGCACCGCTACTTGCACTAAAGTACGCGTTCGGCCCAAGGAGCTCGCCCACCTCGACAAGCTCGGCGGTCGAGTCGATCCCCTTGGCCTCACTTGTGCCAGTCGCATCCGAGCTCGTCCTGCGCGACGTGACAGCGCAGGCACATGCGGCGGTTCTCGCGATCGAGCGCCCGGCACCGCGCGCTACCGCGCCAGCCCTTCGGATGCGGTGACGCCTGCACGCCGCCCTGCTCCGCGCTGTGACACGCGAGGCAGTCCTCTTCGCGGTGACACGACGCGCACGCCGTGATGTTCCGCCGCGCCTCCTGCGCGTGGAGGTTCGGGCCCGGGCCCTTCGTCGACCAGCCGATCGGATGGAAGCGGACGTCGGGGCGATCGGCGCGGAACTGCGTGTCGCCGCGCGTGCCGAGGCCGCTGCGCTCGTGGCAGCCGACGCAGAACGTCTCGAAGCGATGACACGCGCTGCAATCGGGCGTGCCGCGGCGCGCCTCGCTGGCGTGGATCAGCAGGTAGTTGCCGGCATGGAAGTCCATCGGCTTGACGGTGCCCTGATGACACTCGACGCACTCGCTGCGGTCGTGACACGCGTTGCACGACGCGCCGGGCGCGCGCGCCTCCTCCTTGTGGTCCTTCGCGAAGCGCGGTCCGTGCGAGGCAGGGATGAACCGGCCCGCGTCGAACGACGTCTCGACGAGCCCGCCGAGCTTCGTCAGGTGGCAGTCGCCGCAGTGGCGCTCCTCGGAGCCGCTCTTGTGGCACTGCAGGCAGCTCTCCATCGACGGCAGCTGCGCGGTCGTCGCGAGGTCGACGTTGCGAACCGGATGACACGACTCGCATGGCTGCGCGTGCTGATCGTGCGCGAACTTCAGCGGCGGCGGCGCCAAAAAGACGCGCTCGACGGGCACATCCGGCTTCCAGCCGGGATGGCACTTCGCGCAGTCGGCGACGGTGGGCGCGTCGCGATGGATCTCGTGGCACGCGCGGCACGGCGCCTCGGTCGGGATCAGGTTGTCGACGGCGCTCTGCGATGCCTTCGCCGTCGTGTGGCAGGCGTCGCATTGCGTGCCGCGCGCGAGATGCTTCTGGTGCGAGAAGATCAACGGCAGGCGCTGCAGCGGGTAGACCGCCGAGAACAGGACGAAGAGGAAGGCGGCCTTCATGGTTCCGGGATGAACGCGAGATCGATCACGGCGATCACGCGCAGCTGGAGGTCGTGGATGGCGTCGTAATCGGTCTCCGCGATCGCGTGAAGGCCGACGCCGTCGGAGAGCTGGAACGTCGAGCTCGCGACGACGGAGCTCGTGACGTAGCTGCGCGCGATCGTCGTCAGCTGCTGATCCTCGTGCACGCCGAGCACGAGCGCGCGACCGCGCAGCCACAGGTCCGGCTCGGCGCGCCACGCGGCCTCGGCGTCGCCGCCCACACGACGGCCACCGTAGCCGTCGTCCCACAGCGCGGCGGCGCGGCCGCGCCAGCTATCACCGAACACGTGCTCGACGCCGGCGTCGAAGCCGCCCGCGAATGACGTCGTGTTGTCCTCGTGCGCGTAGCGGCGCAGCCACGCGTCGGCGGTGCCGTGCCACTCGCCGGCGGGCGCGAACGTGTAGGCGAGCCGCGCGTCGGTCGTCGGCTCGATCGAGAACGCGTTGAAGATCGAGTCGCCGTCGAATGTCGGGAAGAAGTACTCGAGGCGCGGCTCGATCACGTGATCGCCATCGCGCACGCGCACGCCGGCGTCCGCGCGATCGAATGCGGCGTGGAGGATCGAGAAGCGCGCGTCGGCGTACGGCTCGAGCCGCACGTCGCCGGTGCGCACGTCGCCCTGCACGCGGCCCCACAGCCGCTCCTCGTTGACGCCGGTCGCGGGCGCCTGGCCGAACTCGTTCGGATAGAGGCCCTTGTCGGTGCCCGGGTTGCGCGCGACGTCGCCGATCAGGCCGACGGTGTCGCTCCACGTGCGGCGATAGCCGAGCTCGGCGATCCAGTGGCGCGAGCGCGCGGTCGCGAGCGAGATGCCGACGGTCGGCTGCGCGACGTCGCGCTGCGGGCAGTACTCGTAGTCGCTCGATAGGCGATGATTCGTGATCGTGCGCATGCGATCGATCAGCTGCCAGTGCCCGGTGCCCGGCGTCGGGCCCTCGACGTACTCGCGACACCCGGCGCCCGACGTGCCGTCGAGCTCGTAGCTCGCGACGCCGAGCGGCGATGCCGCGCGCACGCGCAGGCCCGCATTCGCGGTGACCGCGACCTCGCCGATGCGATAGCGACCCGATGCTCCGTCGTAGGCGGTCGTGCCCCAGCCGTCGTCGGCGAGGATGCGGCCGAGCTGCACCGTCGCGCGATCGTCGGCGAGGCCGTCGAGCTGGACGTAGCCGTACATCAGGTCGAGCTGGGCGACCCACTCCTGCAGCTCGGGGATCACGTCGAGCGCGTCGCGGCGGATCGGGCCGGGCAGCGTGATCCGGCCGCTCGAGAAGTCGCCGAAGTCGTGATCGACGCGCAGGTACGACTGCCACGAGATCCGCAGCCCGCGATCGGGAAGGCGCGAGCGGCGGCGCGCCAGCGACAGGTCGCCGATGTCGTCGATGCGCAGCGCGAGCGTCTGCGTGATCAGGTGGCGCCCGAGGAACAGGTCGGGCCCGAACAGCCGGTACTCGCGCAGCTGATACGCCTGACCGACCGTGCGCGCGCGCAGCCAGAACTCGTACGCGTGCGCGGGGCGGCTCGCGGCGAGAACAACCGCGGCGAGGACAACCTCCCGGCGCATGCGCGTCGACGGTATCACCGCGTGCGCGTCACGGTCACCGGGCCGACATCGATCTGCGCGTTGTCGCCGGCCGCGGCGAGGCCCCAGGCCCCGCGTGCCTCGACGGGGAGATCGCACGTCACCTTGGTCGCCGTCGACGTCGCGAGCGTGACGCTGTGGCCGCTGATCGCGAGCGTGATCGGGAGCGCGAGCTCGTCGCTGGTCACCGTGGCCCCGGCGCAGCTCGTGCCGTCGGCGCGGGTGATCGTCGCCGCGTCGCCGGGGACGAGTCGCCCCACGACCGCATCGCCGGGGCCCTGCTGCTCGGCGATCAGCGCGACGCCGCCGGTGATCACGTGGACGCTCGCGCTGATCGAGCCGGTCGCGATCTTCGGGCCGCCGACGAGCGCGCGCGAGCCATCGCCGGTCAGGAGGTTCTTGCCGTTCATCCGCGTCAGCGCCGCGGGGTCGGGATACGTCAGGATGCCCTGCTGCGACCCGTCGGGCGCCGCCGTGAGCAGCCCGGTCTGCGGTCCGACGAGCGAGGGCCGGTACACGAATGCCTGCGCGCCGGCGAGCACGAACACGCTACCGTCGAGCAGGCGAAGGGCGCGGCTGGCGCCGAGCGGAACGGGAGGCGCATCGAGCGTCTGCCAGACATTCGTCGTCGGCACGTAGCGCGCGACCTGGTCGCCGAGCGCGAGCACGCTGCCGTCCTCGAGCGTCACGAGCTGCGCGGCGGTCATCGCGGGCGCGGGCGTGATCGCCTCTGCGGCACCGCCCGGCGGCAGGATCACGGCCGCGCCGCTCGCATCGGCCGACAGCAGCGCGCTGCCATCGAGCGCGACGGTCTGCGCGTGCAAGCCCGCCACGGGCTCGGTCATGAAGTCGTCGAGCGCGAACCGATCGCCCTGCCCCGGGTCGCCGTCGCCGGGGGCGAGCACGAAGCGGCGCACGCCGTCGGTCTGCACGCCGAGATCGAAGATCCGGCCGCCGAGGCGCGTCTCGCCGGGCGGCAATGTCGGCGCGTGGCCGCGCGGCTTGTCGAGCTGGTCGAGCGTGTACGTGTAGCTCTCGTGGCGCACGGGCCCGTCGCACGCGGCGCTGCCGACGCCTGCGCAGCCGCCCATGACGAGCAGCTGGTTGTCGGAGGTCTCGAGCGCGGCATGGAACGCGCGCACGTCGAATGGATCGATCTTCGTGATCGCGCGCGTCACCGGATCGAAGTAGCTGCGCAGCTCGCGCGACGTGCCGGTCAGCGCGACGCGGCCATCGTGCAGCTCGGTCAGCACCGCGCCGGCGAGGCCGTTGACCGGATCGTCGTAGGCGCCGGGCACGGCGACATCGTGGAACGTGCCGTCGGCCGCGTCGTAGTACTCGGCGGTCGCGAGCGGAGCGCCGCTGCCGTCGAGGCCGCCGAGGATCAGCACGCCGTTGCCCGCGCGCGCGATCGCGGGGCCCGTGCGCGCGGCGTGCGGGGCCTCGGGCGTCGCGCAGAAGCCGCCGGGCGGGATCATCATGATCGGGATCGCGTCGCCGTTCGGCAGGTTCGCGAAGTCGAGCGGCGCGGTCTTGCCGGTCGCGATCACGGCGCCCGCCTGGCCGAGCACCTCGACGCCGAGCTGCTCGGTGTCGCCGGGGAACGCGTCGATCTCCGTCGGCGGCACGGCTCTGCGCAGCTCGCCACCACCGGTGTACGCGATCACGCGCAGCCCCGTCGGCGAGTGCGCCGGCCCGCACGGATTCACGGGCGCGAGCTGCACGTGCGCCGGCGAGTCGCCGCACGCGGCGAGGCAGACGAGGAGCACGCCCCGGGTGACCACTGCCCACATGATACGCTGCCCGCAGATGACCGAGCTGCCGACGACGTTCGGCAAGTACTACCTGACCGAGAAGCTGGCCACCGGGGGGATGGCCGAGATCTATCTCGCGAAGCTGATCGGCCCGGGCGGGTTCGAGAAGTCGCTCGTCATCAAGCAGATCCACCCGCGGCTGACCGGCCAGCGCCACTTCGTCGACCTGTTCGTCGCGGAGGCCAAGACGCTCGTCGCGCTCACGCACGGCAACATCGTCCCCGTCTACGAGCTCGGCGTCGTCGACGACACGTACTTCATCGCGATGGAGTACATCGACGGCCCGACGCTCTATCGCCTCACCGAGCGGATGGCCGCGCGCGACGAGGTCATGAAACCCGACGTCGCGGCGTGGATCACGGCGCGCATCGCCGAGGGCCTCGACTACGCGCATCGCAAGGGCGAAGGCGTGATCCACCGCGACCTGTCGCCGCGCAACGTGATGCTGTCGCGCGACGGCGAGGTCAAGCTCGTCGACTTTGGCATCGCGGTCACGCTCGGCGAAGGCGATCGCGACTCCGCGCAGTCGGCGCCGACCGGCTCGTTCCCGTACATGTCGCCCGAGCAGGTGCGCCGCGAGCCGCTGAGCGGCCAGACCGACCTGTTCTCGCTCGGCGTGCTGTGCTGGGAGATGCTCGTCGGGCGGCGGCTGTTCGCGCGCCACGATCCCGACGCGACGCTCGAGGCCGTGCTGTCGGGCGACATCCCGCGGCCGTCGTCGCTGCGCGCCGAGATCCCGGCGAAGCTCGACGAGGTCGTCATGCGCGCGCTCGAGCGCGACCAGGCCGCGCGCTGGCCGTCCGCGGGCGACCTGCTCGCCGCGCTCAACCGCTACCTCTACGCGCTCGACGAGACGCCCGGCCCGCGCGACGTCGCCGCGCTCGTCGCGACGTTCTGCCCGCCCGAGACGCGCCGGCTGCCGACGCACCTCGAGTCGGTCGCGGACGTCGCGGGCGACGAGGACAGCGCGCCGGTGGCGAGCGGCCCCGCGACCGTCCCCGCGCCCGCGCCGAAGGGACCGGCGACCGCCGTGATCCCGAAGGACGGCTCGCAACCCAAGGGCAAGCGTCCGCAGCGCGCGCAGACGTTCGCGACGAACGTGCAGCTCGAGGACATGCTGTCGCGCGCGACGCCGCTGTTCCCGATCGACGCGATCAAGGACGAGCCGGCGCCCGCCGAGCCCGACGTCGTCAGCAGCGCGACGCGCCCGACGGAGCGCACTGCGGAGCGCGCGGACGATCGCCGTAGCGAGCGTGCCGACGATCGCCGCGGAGCCGTCGCGCCACCGATGCCGGTGCCCGGCCGCAACCCGCCGAGCCGCGCCGCACTGGTCGTGCTGGGCCTCGGCGGTCTCGCGCTCGGCGGCGGCGCGCTCTACGTGTTCTACCAGGGCCGCTCCGCCGTGCTCGGGCGCGATGCGGCGGTCGATGCCGCGATCGATGCGGGCCGGGTCGATGCGGCGATCGATGCGCCCGGCGATGCCGCCGGCGATGCCGCCCCCGACGCGCCGCAGCCTGCCGACGCGCCCGTCACGCGTCCCGACGCGGCGGTGCGCATGACGATCGACGCCGCGGTCGCGCACGATGCGGCCCCGGCCGATGCGGCGGGCACCGCGACGCTGACCGTCGGTGCCGATCCGTGGGGCAACATCACGATCGACGGCAAGTCGTACGGCCAGACGCCGAAGACGATCACGGTCGCGGCGGGGCATCACATGGTCGAGATCGTGTTCCCCGCCGAGTCACCGCCGCGCAAGCAGACGTTCGCGATCGACGTCACCGCGGGCGAGACGAAGCCGATCCAGGCCGACTTCCACTAGGGACGCTTTCTCACTTATCAACCCACGCTTTCGAGTGAACTCGGCCACTTAACTGGGGACGCTTTCTCACTTCGCACCCCATTCGCGACTCAGCTGGAGGCATTCTCACTTGTCACCTACTTCAGGAAGCGCGACGTCCCGCGAATCGTGCAACGGTTGACAAGTGAGAAAGCGTCCCCGATCAAGTGCGCGCAATTGCTCACTTCGAATGGTTGCGAAGTGAGAAAGCGTCCCTAGAACGAGCCCGGGTTCACGCCGACGTTCGGCGGCGGCTTCGTCGACGTCGCGACGACGACGATCGCGACCGTCGCAACCACGGCGGCGACGCCGACCCCGCCCCACAGCCACGGCGAGCGGCAGACCTCGCAGTGATGCGCGACGCGCGTGCCGGTCAGGCGCGGATCGCCGAACAGGCTCGGCGGGTAGCGCAGGTCGGCCGTGCGCACCGCGGCCCAGGCGTCGCGAGCGGCCGAGGGCAGCTGCGAGGCGGAGGCGTAGCCGAGCTCGACGATCGCGGTGCACCGCGCGGGGATGCCCGCGCAGCGCTGGACGAGCAGCGTCGGGCCGCCGCGGCGGTCGGTCGACGCGACGAGCACGATGCCGTCGAGATCGGCGTAGCGCAGCGTCGCCTCGGTCAGCGCGGTCGTCTGCGCGTCGGGCATGCCGAGCTCGGGGCCGACGGCGAGGCGCGTCCAGTCGTCGTCGCGGTCGAGCGTCAGCGCGAGCGGACCGGTCGCGTCGTCGACGGCGAACGCCTGCGCGTACGCCTTGAACAGCGGCATCCGCGCGACGACGACGTGCTGGCCGACCGCGAGCGGCACGTGCGCGGGAGACTTGCCGGCCGGCTTGCCGTCGATCGTCAGGTCGGCGCCGGGCGGCTCCGTCGTGACCGCGAGCTCGCGGGTCGGGCGCGCGGCGGCGGTGCGCACGGCCTCGACGGCGTCGACGATGTCGGGCGAGAACTCGGCGAGCGTGATCGGACGGTCGGGATCGAGCGCAAGCGCGAGCGCGAGGATCGCCTGCGACTCGGCGGCGCGGCCCGCGTGACCGAGGACGGCGCCGAGGCGCAGCGCGGCGTCGGCGTAGAGGGCGTCACCGCCGGGTAGCGCGACGAGCGGCTCGGCCTCGGTGCGCGCGGCGGCGAGGCGCGACTGCGCGAAGTCGAGCTGCACGCGCAGGTAGGCGCGCCACGCCTCGTCGATCTGCTCGCGGACGTGGCGGAACTGCTCGAGCGTCTCCGGCGCCACGGCGCCCGCCGCGATCGCCGCACGCGCCTGCGCGAGCGTATCGGGCACGCCGCCCGCCGCCGCCGCCATCGCCGCCGTGACGTCGCGATCGCCCGCTGCGAGCACGCCGATGCGGTCGGCCGCCGCGGGCCGCGCCGCCAGCGCGATCGCGCACGTGATCGCCAAGACCCGCATCGCGACGAGTATACTGCGCGCATGTCCTTCCCATGGCTCGACTGCACGCCGGCTGGTCGCAACGGTTCCAAGCAGCGCGCAGACGTCGCAGCCGCCGAGCTGGCCGATCGCGCCTCCACGCTGTTCCGCCTCGGCTTCTCGAAGAAGCAGGCGACCGAGCGGCTATGCCAGCGCGTCGCGTGGGAGTTCGATCCGCCGTCGTCGAACGGCCACCACAAGCGCCCGGACTCGCTGTCGGACGAGGCGATCAAGAAGATCGTCGCCGACACGTACGCGCGCCGCCCCGGCAACTGGTGAGGATCGTCCTCGTCGCCGCGCTCGCGGCCTGCCAGCCGCCGGCCGCGCCGTCGCCGTCGCGCCCTGCCCCGCCGGCGCGGCAGTACAGCGTGCTCGATCTCGTCGGCACGTGGCAGTGGATGCTGCGCACCGACGAGGCCGGCACGTCGCGCGTCGAGGCCGAGACGTGGCACCTCCACGCCGATCCCGCCCGCCCGACCCACCTCGTCGGCAACTACGTGCGCACGGTCGAGGTCCGCTCGCTCGATCGCGTGCCGTTCCAGTGCAACCAGCGGCCGTGGTACCGCCAGCGCGCGCTCTACGACATCACGCTCGACGGCGACGCGCACGGCAACCTCACCGTCCACGAGGCCGGCTACACGACCGAGCCGTCGCCATGCGACCACGGGTTTCGCCACGCGGGCGATTACACGGCGATCCCGCACGGTACCCGCCTGCAGCTGCGCTGGGCCGACGGCTCGCAGACGCTGTGGAAGACGGCGAGCGCGAACGAGCCGCCGCCCGCCGCGCCGTGGCCCGCGACGTACGATCCCGCCGGCGCGTGGCGCTGGGACATCACGAGCTACGACGACGACGGCAACATCCGCGACGAGACCGAGTGGTGGCAGATCACGCGCCGCAGCGACACGCGCCTCGACGCGACGTACCGGCGCCGCGTCACCGTGCGCAGCCCCGACGGCGCCCCGATCGCCTGCGCGAACGCGCCGAGCTGGACGTTCGACGATGCCTACGTGCTCGACGGCCAGAAGGAAGAGGAGCACTGGCACCTCTACGAGCTCGCCGCCGAGCCGGGCGATCACCCGTGCCTGCGCGCGACGCCGAAGCGCAACCTCGACGAGGCGACCGCCGAGCAGATCGGCGACTTCTTCGTGCTCGAGTGGCGCGGCAAGCGCCGCGAGATCCTCTACCGCGCCGAGTAAATCTTCGACACGTAGTCCTCGATCATCCGATCCGAGGAGAACCGCCACTGCGACATCGCGATCGACGCGCGCATGATCGACAGCCACTTGCTGCGCTCGCGATACGCCGGCAGGACCTCGGTCTCGAGCACGTGATGCAGCAGCTCGCGGTCGCGGCGGTCGACGCGCGCCTCGTCCTTCTCATCGAACGGATCGTCCTTCGGATCGGGATCGCCGATCTTCCAGCCGGTAACGCCGTGCTCGCAGCCCTCGGGCCACCAGCCGTCGAGGATCGAGACGTTGGGCACGCCATTCATCGCGGCCTTCATGCCGCTCGTCCCCGACGCCTCGAGCGGACGCCGCGGGTTGTTGAGCCACACGTCCGCGCCGCGCGTCATCAGGGCGCCGACGCGCATGTCGTAGTTCTCGAGGAACACGACGTTGCCCGGGTGCTTCTTCGACGCGTCGACGAGCCGCCCGACGAGCGCCTTGCCCGCGAGGTCGCGCGGGTGGGCCTTGCCGGCGTACACGATGTGGATGCCGTGATCGAACAGCCGCTTGAGCGCGCGCTCGTCGCCGAGGATCAGATCCGCGCGCTTGTACGCAGCGGCGCGCCGCGCGAAGCCGATCAGCAAGCCGTCGAGCGGCAGCCGCAGCCCGGCGCGCTGCTCGATCTCGCGCAGTAGCTCGCCCTTCATCGCCTGGTGCGCGGCCCACAGGTGCGCGTCCTGCTCCGCTTGCGGCTTCTCCGACACGAGCGCGGCGCGAATGCGCGCGTCCTGCCACGTCGGCTGGTGCACGCCGTTCGTGATGCTGATGATCGGCGCCGCGCCGCTGACGCCCTTCCACATCTGCCGCGCGGTCTCGCCGTGCAGCTCGGCGACGCCGTTCGACAGCTTCGCGAGCCGCAGCCCCGCGACCGTCATCGAGAACGGATCGCCGCCGATCCGCTCGAGGTCCTCGCGCGAGAACCCGACGTGCGCGTCCATCTTGCGCATCAGGTCGACGTCGTGGACCTCGTTGCCCGCCGGCACCGGCGTGTGCGTCGTGAACCGCACGTGCGGGCGCAGCTTCGCGAGCCGCTCCTCGAGCGTGCCGCCGCCGAACGTGTGCTCGCGCAGCAGCTCGAGCCCCGCGAACACCGCGTGGCCCTCGTTGAAGTGATAGACGTCGATCTTCTCTCCGAGCGCCGCGAGCAGGCGCACGCCGCCGACGCCGAGCACGATCTCCTGCGCGAGCCGGTCCTCGACGCCGCCGCCGTAAAGGCGCCGCGTGATCCAGCGGTCCTCGTCGTGCTCGGGCTCGAGCAAATACAGGGTCGACGACACGTAGCGGTCGACCCGCCACGCCCGCAGCTGCACGGTCTTGCCGCGGACCTGGACCTCGACGCGGACGTCGACCGGGCGGAGCGCGTCGCGCGGGGTCTTCGGGTAGAGGTCCTCGACCTCTCCGCCGGAGATGACCTGGCGCGTGTACCCCTCGTCCCAGAACAGCCCGATGCCGACCAGCGGGACCTTGAGTTCGCCGACCGATTTCATGTGGTCGCCGGCGACAATCCCCAGCCCGCCGGCATAGATCGGGAAGGACGGATCGAGCCCGTACTCCATGCAGAAGTACGCGACGCGCGGACACGA
>JAFAOG010000334.1 GCA_019237945.1 Deltaproteobacteria bacterium
GCGGAACGCCGCCGCCGCGCCTAGACGTCGACGTCGACCGACGGCGCTGACACCGGCCGCACCGCCAGCGGCCTCCCGAGCACGCGCACGAGCACGACCTGCAGATCGGCAAACGACGGCGGGTTCCCCAGCAGCTCGGTCGTGCCCGCCGCGATCGCCTGCTCGCGATACGCCGCGTTCGACGTCAGCGCGATCGTCGGCACGGGCGGATGCTGCTTCGTCGCCGCGCGCAGCGTCGCGAGCCCGCCCTCGAGATCGAAATCGATATCGACGATCGCGACATCGACCTCGCCCGACAGCACCGTCCCGGCCACCTGCGCATCGACCGCCTGCGTGATCTCCGCCGTCGAGAAGATCGACTTGATGTTGCGCGCGAGCGTCGTGCGGTCCTGCCGGTCACCCGACAGCAACAAGATCTGCACGCCGCGAAACCCGGTGACCAGCTTGTCGATCAGCGTCCCCAGCTGGGGCGCGACGTCCTGGAACTCGATGCCGAGCCCGGGCGGCCCATCTGCCCCGACCTCCGCGACGCGCCGCCACGCGACAATCCCATCGAGCTCGATCGTGCCCGAGCTCGGAATCGCGAGCTCGACGGTCATGCCGGCGCCGACCGGCACATCCGCATCCGTCTCGACGAACATGCCGCCGCGCGACAGGTTCACGGAGTACGCGACGAGAAAGGACGACGGCGTCCTGAACTCCACCTGCACGACGTACGGCATGCGGGGATGCTCGCGCTCCGACACGGAGACGAAAGTATCTCGCGCGCTAGAGCAGCTTGTCGAGCAGGCGGTCCAGGTGATCGAGATCCATGTAGCGAATCTCGAGCGTGCCCGCCTTGCCCGGCTCGTCCTCGGTGATCGTCACCGGGCCGCCCACCGCGCGGGTCAGGCGTTCCTCGAGGTCGCGAACGCTCGCCGACTTCTGCGGGCGGGCGGGGGAGCCGGAGGCGCCGCGGGCGCCGGCGGCGGGGGAGGCGGGCTCGCGCAGCTTCTTGACCAGGGCTTCGGCGGCGCGGACGGAGAGCTGCTTCTCGATCACCTGGCGGGCGGCGCGTTCGATCGCGGCCGGGTCCTCGAGCGAGAGGAGGGCGCGGGCGTGGCCCATCGCGAGCTTCTCGTCCTCGACCATCTGGCGGACGGTCGGCGGGAGCTTGAGCAGGCGGATCGCATTGGCGACCGTGCTGCGGTCCTTGCCGATGCGGTCGGCGACCTGGTCCTGCGTCAGGCCGAACTGATCGATCAGCCGCTGGAACGCGGCGGCTTCCTCGAGCGGGCCGAGGTCGGAGCGCTGGACGTTCTCGACGAGGGCGCGCTCGAACGCGGCCTGGCCGTCGACCTCCTGGAGGACGACCGGCAGCTCGTGGAGGCCGGCCTTTTGGGCGGCACGCCAGCGACGTTCGCCCGCGATCAGGAAGTAGCCGCCGCCTTCGCGCGCGCGCACGACGAGCGGCGTGATCACGCCATGGACCTTGATCGAATCGGCGAGCTCGGCGAGCTTGCCTTCGTCGAAGCGGCGGCGCGGCTGCTCGGGGGACGGGTAGATGTCCTCGATGCCCGCGGTGAAGAACTGCCGCTGCTTGTCGCCGCGGAGCGGGACCGTTGGCGCCGCGGAGGGCGTCGGCAACAGAGCGCCGAGGCCGCGGCCGAGCCCTCGCTTCTTCGCGTCGGTCGTCATCATGCGTGTTGTACCTCTGTGCCCTGACGATTCAACGTGCGGGTGACGACCTCGTCGGCGACGGCGAGGTAGCTCTTCGTGCCCGGGCAGCGCAGGTCGTAGAGCAGCACGGGCTTGCCGTGGCTCGGCGCCTCGGAGAGCCGGACGTTGCGCGGGACGGTCGTCTCGAAGACCTTGTCGCCGAAGTATTTGGCGACCTCGGCGCGGACCTGGTTCGCGAGGTTCATGCGGCCGTCGAACATCGTGAACAGCACGCCGTCGATCGTCAGGTCGGGGTTGTAGGCGGCCTTGACCTTCTCGATCGTCGCGGTGAGCGCGGAGAGGCCTTCGAGCGCGAAGTACTCCGCCTGCATCGGCACGACGACGCCCTGAGCGGCGACGAGCGCGTTGAGCGTCAGCAGGCCGAGCGACGGCGGGCAATCGATGACGATGTAGTCGTAGCTCGGGATGACCGGGGCGAGCGCGTTCGCGAGGTAGCGCTCGCGATGGTCGGCGCCGATCAGCTCGATCTCCGCGCCGACGAGGTCGGTCGTCGCGGGCGCGACGAACAGCGTGGTGATGTCCGTCGGGCGGATGACGTCTTCGAGGCCGACCTCGCCGACGAGCGCGTCGTAGACCGTCAGCTCGACCTTGTCGCGCGGGTAGCCAACGCCGCTCGACGCGTTGCCCTGCGGATCGAAGTCGACGAGCAGGACCTTGTACCCGCGCGACGCGATCGAGGCGGCGAGATTGATCGCCGTCGTTGTCTTCCCAACGCCACCCTTTTGGTTCGCGACCGCGACGATGCGGGACATGGAGCACGCATACCGCGCAGCTCTGACGATCCAAAAATTTGGCCCTCGAGATCTCTCCGGCGTACCTTGTACTCAGATGTAGGACATGTCGGCATGTCCTCGAAGGAGCGCCAATGTCGTCTGGGATTCCCCGTATTTATACTTCGTTTGCTGAGTTCGAGCGCGAGGAGCTGCGGCGGTTGGACTCGCTTCATACCAGCGTCGACGATCTCGTCGAAGAGCGGTTCAGCGAGGACCTCGACTTCGCCCCGAGCGACGCGCCCCGCAAGCGCGGCCGTCCGCGCAAGCATCCGCGCTAGGCGGTGCGTTCGCGGCTCCGCTGATAATCTCGGCGCGTGGGCCTGATCGTTGTCTTCGGGTTCGCGCTCGCGGTCGCGCTCGCGACCTACTCGGGCGCCGGTTCGCGGCTCAAACGGCTCGAGGATCTGGCGCGGATGCAGGGCTGGCGCGTCGAGAAGACGTACACGAATGCGGCGCGCGGATATGTCGTCGCGCGCGTGCAGGACCTGGTCGCGACGATCTCGCTCGCGGACGAGAAGCACATCGGCTCGACGGTCCGCGTCGAGCTGCCGTCGCCGGGCGCGCCGATCTTCGATATCCGACCGTCGGCGCTGACCGCGCTCGTCGGTAATCGCGTCGAGCTTGCACCCGGCCTCGCCGCATACACGCCGGAGCCCGACGACACGCGCGCGCTGTTCACGCCCGCCCGCCTGCAGGCGCTGCGCACGCTGCTCGCCGATGCCGAGGTGCGCTGCGATCGCGACGCGATCATCATCGTCCAGCCGCCGCGCCTGCCGCTCGGCACGATCCCGGCGGCCGTCGCGTTCGCCGTCGATCTCGCGACCGCCGAGCGCTACGGCCTCGATGCGCTGCGCGCGATTCCTGGCGCGGTATACCGGCCGACGACGTCGGAGCGCGCGGCGTGCGTCGAGGTCGACGGGCCGAGCCCGATCCGGTTCACCGCCGTGCGCGAGAGCGATCACGTCACGACGCGAGCGTCGATCGAGCAGGGCCGGATGCCGTCGCCGGTGCCGGATCTGTCGGAGCTCGGGCCGGTCACGCTCGCGGGCGATGCGAGCGGTGGAATCACGCTGACTTGGCCGTTCATCGAGCGCGACCCGAAACGCCTGGCGGCCGCGGTCGACCTGCTCCGCGAGCTAGCCGGCGGACCGCGCGACGGCGCCTACCGCTGATGTAAGCCGTCCTCGCCGCTCGCGGCTCTCTTCTTCATCATGCTGCTCGCGCTGCTCCTGTTGACGCAAGGCCGTACCGTCCCGTCGTTTCACGCGCTCTCGATCGAGACCACGGCGGATGTCGACGTGACGATCGGCGCGACCCCGAAGGTCGAGGTGTCGGGCCCCGATGACTGGATCGGCAAGCTCGAGACCACGGTCGACACGCACGGCACGCTCCGCATCCGCCTGCCGAAGGCGGAGAAGGGCAAGACGCCGACGTTCAAGGTCACGATCACGATGCCGGCTCTCGATGCGATCGCGGTCTCCGGCATCAGCAACGTGCACGTCGGCAAGATCGCGGACAAGGAGCTGTCGGTCGCGGTCGACGGCGCCGCCACGCTCGACATCACGGGAGCCACCGATTCGCTCGCGCTCGCGATCTCGGGCGCCGCGCAGCTCAAGCTCGCCAGCTTGAAGACGCACGAGACGGCGCTGCAGGTCTCCGGGCTCGCGAGCGGGTCGCTCCACGCGGACCGCGAGCTCTCCGTGCAGCTCTCGGGGACCGCGACGCTCGACCTCTACGGCAAGCCGCAGGTGGCGAAGTCGGTGTCGGGCACGCTCGAGCTGCGCGCGCGTTAGCCCTCGATCCCGTAGTCCTTGAGCTTCTTGTAGAGCGTCGAGCGATCGATCTCGAGGATCGCGGCCGCCTGCGCCTTGTTGCCGTTCGTGGCGGCGAGCGCGGCGAGGATGCCTTCCTTCTCGAGCTCGCGCAGCGACCGCGCGGGCTGCTTCGATGCGGGCACCGGCGTGGGCGGCGGCGCGGCCTCGATCACGACCGCGGGCATCGGCGCCGGAACCGCGGTCGAGATCGCGGAGCCGAGCGGCGGCGTGGGCGACGACGTGCGCGTGCGCGGCGGCTGCGATTGCGCGAGCACCTGCGGCGGCAGGTCCTGCGGCTGGATCGTCTCGCGATCGCCGAGCACGATCGCGCGCTCGACGGCATTGCGCAGCTCGCGGACGTTGCCGGGCCACGCGTAGCGCGTCATCGCGGCGAGCGCCTCCGCCGAGAAGCCGGTGATCCGACGCGCGGCCTGCTGCCGGAACTTCTGGAGGAAGTGATCGGCGAGCAGCGGGACGTCGTCGAGGCGCTCGCGCAGCGGCGGCACCTCGATGTGGATCACGCTGAGCCGGTAGTAGAGGTCCTCGCGGAACTGCCCGCGCTTGACCATCTCGGCGAGGTCGCGGTTCGTCGCCGCGACGACGCGCACGTCGACCTCGATCGCCTTCTGCCCGCCGACGCGCTCGAACCGGCGCTCCTCGAGCACGCGCAGGAACTTCGTCTGCAGGCCAAGTGGCAGCTCGCCGACCTCGTCGAGGAACAGCGTTCCGCGGTCGGCCATCTCGAAGCGGCCCGCCTTCTTCTCGGTCGCGCCGGTGAACTCGACCATCTCGAGGCCGAATAGCTCGCTCTCGATCAGCGACTCGGTCAGCGCGGCGCAGTTGACGGCGACGCACGGGCCCTTCGAGCGCCGGCTCGCGCGATGGATCGCACGCGCGACCATCTCCTTGCCCGAGCCGCTCTCGCCGCCGAGCAAGATCGTCGCGTCGCTCGGGCCCACGCGCGCCACGAAGTCCGCCACGCGCTGCGCCGCCGCGCTCTTGCCGACGAAGTCGCCGTCGGTGACGCGCTCCTCGAGCGCATCGGCGCGCCGCGCGAGCTGGTCGCGGGCATCGGCGCCGGTCCACGCCGCGCCGGTCAGGTGCGCGAGGCAGCCGATTGCCAGCGCGTCCGCTTCTTCCCACGGCGCGCCCTTGCGGTCGATCCACAACACCGCGACGACCTCGTCGCCCGCGCCGTACACCGGGGCCGCGATCAGCGCGCGCCCGCCGGTCTCCGCGGTCACGACCTGGCGCTGGCCGAGCACCTTGTCGATCAGGTCCTGGGGGATCTGCAGCTGCGCGCTCTCGCCCGCGCCGAGCGCTGCCGCGACCGGAGCCGGGCGCCGGCTCGCCGCGAGCACGAACGAACGATGCGCCTCGAGCGCGGTCCGCGCCGCATCACACGCCGCGCGCGCCACCGCGTCGCGCCCGGCCGCCGACTCGACGCGCAGCCGCTCGCCGAGCTGGGCGAGGGCCGCGAGGTGCCGCCGCGCCCGGTCATCGCGCCCGGTCAGCGCGAGCATCGCGGCGGTCGACACTTCCATCGTCACGTGGCTCGCCGCGCGCGTCACCGCGACGCCCTCGACGGGCAGGTACGCCATCTTCGTCGCGCCGATCACGATCTCGTCGCCCGCTTCGAGCCGGTGCACGCTGACCTCGCGCCCGTTGACGAGCGTCCGCTTCTCGGACACCAAGGTCAGCGCGCCATCGCGCAGCTCGACGAGCCCGTGCTGCCGGCTCACCGTCGGATCGGTCAGCTGGACGAGGCTGCCGTCCTCGCGCCCGACGCGCCCGCCACGCATGGGGAGCTCGAACTCCCGCCCGGCGTCGGGGCCCTCGATGACGACGAGGCGAGCGAGCGACATGCGCTGATCATGGTGCCAGATTCGTGTACGTTTCGC
>JAFAOG010000461.1 GCA_019237945.1 Deltaproteobacteria bacterium
ATTCGCTGTCAGCGAATGCCGGGCACGGCCCCGGACCTTCCGTGTACGTTCCGCGCGTGAACGCAGTGACGGACGACCGGAGGAGCTCGCAGCGACTGCCCGCATCGCTGCCGGGGCAGATCGAGACGGCGGAGGGCAAGCAGGGCATCGCGATCACGCGCGACGTCAGCGCCGGCGGCTTCCTGCTCTACTCGCGCCGCACGCTGGCGCTCGGCGACCACGTCAAGCTGACGGTCGTGCTCCGCGAGATCGAGCACCACATGACGGGCAAGGTCGTGCGCCAGGAACAGCTCGCCCCGGGCGAGAGCACGATCTGGCGGCACCAGGTCGCGATCGCCGTCGACGATCCGGACGAGATGCGCCAGCTCGTCACCGCGCTCGGCTGATCCCCGCCTCGCGTACGTACGCACGGGCAGGGCGCGTGCGTCGGACTAACGCGAAAACGCGAAAACGCGAAGTTCCGGATCGGAGAAGCAGAGAAGCCCAGACGGCGGCTCGGCGTACTGGCGAAGCGCCAGTTCGCCTCGCCCACTGGCTTCGATAATCGGCGAGCGGCCGAGGGCCGGTTGCGAAGCAAGCGGCCCGAGGCGTCCGACTTCGCGCTGCTCCCTTTCGCGTTTTCGCGTTTTCGCGTTAGTCCGGATCCGGCGGTGAATCAGCCGCGCAGCACCGCGTGCTTCGCGCACGGCATCTGCGTGCGGCGCTTGGCGACCGTCGCGCCATCGAGCGTCGCCATCAACACGCCGTCGCCTTCGGCCTGCTCGACGACGAGCGTGCCCCACGGGTCCGCGATCAGCGTGTGGCCGTAGCTCTCGCGCTTGTCGTTGTGGCGGCCCCACTGCGCCGGCGCGACGACCCAGGCTTGATCTTCGCCGGCGCGCGCGCGCAGCAGGAGGTGCCAGTGCGCGGCGCCGGTGTGGGCCGTGAACGCGGCCGGGACCATCAGGATCTCCGCGCCGCGGTCGAGCGCGAGCGCGCGGTAGAGCTCCGGGAAGCGGACGTCGTAGCAGATCGTCAGGCCGACCTTGGCGCCCTCGATGTCCGCGACGACGAGGTCGGTGCCGGGGCAGGTCGCGTCGGACTCGCGGAGGACCGCGCCGCCCGGGATGTCGACGTCGAACAGGTGGATCTTGCGGTAGGTGGCGGCGATGTTGCCGCGCGGGTCGACGAGGACGGCCGTGTTGTACGTGCGCCTGGTGTCGCCGGGGACGATCTCGGGCGTGCCGCCGCCGAGCAGCCAGACGCCGTGCTTGGTCGCGAGCTCGCGGAGCGTCGAGAGGATCGGGCCGGGCTGATCGAAGCGCTCGGCGATCGGCAGCTTGTCGCCCTCGCGCTGGCCAAGGAACGAGAAGCATTCCGGGAGTGCGACCAGGCGGGCGCCGTCTTCGGCGGCGCGGCCGGTCAGGTCGCGGACGACCGCGAGGTTGGCGGCGAGATCGTTGGTCGACCTCATCTGGACCGCGCCGACGCGTAGCTGCCAGCTCATCGGGGAGGTCGTACCACGGTCAATACCCCCTTGCGGCCCAGATTGGGCGGTGGTACCCATCCCGCAGCTTCAATCGCTTCGCGGTGGGGTGGCCTTACGGCCACCTTTTTTTTCGCCCCTACTTTTCGCCAATGTCTCGCAACCCCCTCCATACCAAGCTGATCTCGATCATCGAGCCCGTGCTCGAACAGTCGGGATTCGAGCTCGTGGATGTGCGGTTCACGCTGGAGCAGGGCGGGTGGGTGCTGCGGGTCCAGGCGGACCTGCCGCTCGCGGACGTCACCGACCTGAGCGAAGTTCCCAGCGACCGCGTCGACCTCGAGGATTGCGAGAACATCTCGCGCGAGCTCTCCGCGGTGCTCGATGTCGAGGACCCGATCCCGCAGGCGTACTCGCTCGAGGTCAGCTCGCCCGGCATCGATCGGCCGCTGCGGACCGCGGCGCACTTCGCGCACTTCAAGGGCAGCGAGGCGAAGATCCAGCTGCACGTGCCGATGCAGACCGCGGCCGGCGAGCGGCGCAACTTCAAGGGCAAGCTGCACGGCGTCGTCGACAACAAGGTCGAGATCGACGTCGATGGCCACGTGTTCCAGCTCGCGATCGAGGACATCGATCACGCCAAGCTCGTGCCTGACTGGGACGCCGTGATGCACGGCAAGTCAGGCGTCGGCACGCCCGCTCAACCCAAACGCGATTTCAGCCCCAAGCGGCACAAGCAAAAGCACTGAAGGACGAAGGGTCATGGAAGCCAAACTCGACATGGTTCTCGAGCAAGTCGGCCGAGACAAGAACATCGACAAGAGCGTGCTCATCAACGCGCTCGAACAGGCCATCTTGACGGCCGCCAAGCGCACGTTTGGCATGGCGCGCGAGATGGAAGCGAAGTTCAACCCGGAGACCGGGTCGGTCGATCTGTTCCTGATCATCAACGTCGTCGATGATCCCGAGGACGCGATCGAGGGCCGCGAGATCAGCACCGAGCAGGCGAAGACCGCCGGCCTCGAGGCCGAGCTCGGCGACGAGCTGCTGTTCCAGGTGTTCTATCGCGCCGAGGACGAAGAGCGCGCGCGCGAGCAGGACGAGAAGTTCGGTCACCTGATCGATCTCAAGAACGCGAGCAAGAAGTTCGGCCGCATCGCCGCGCAGACCGCGAAGCAGGTCATCTATCAGCGCGTCCGCGAGGCCGAGCGCGACAACGTCTACAACGAGTTCAAGGATCGCAAGGGCGAGATCATCAGCGGCGTCGTGCGGCGCTTCGAGCGCGGCGCGCTCGTTGTCGACATCGGCAAGGCCGAGGCCGTGCTGCCGATGCGCGAGCAGGTGCCCCGCGAGAGCTACCGCGTGGGCGACTCGATCAAGGCGTACTGCCTCGACATCGACCGCAACGCGCGCGGCCCGCAGGTGATCCTGTCCCGCACGCACAAGGGCCTGCTCGAGAAGCTGTTCGAGCAGGAGGTGCCGGAGATCTACGAGAAGATCGTCCGCATCGAGAGCTCGGCGCGCGAGCCGGGCGCGCGCGCGAAGATCGCCGTCACGTCGCGCGACCGCGACGTCGACCCGGTCGGCGCGTGCGTCGGCATGAAGGGCAGCCGCGTCCAGGCGGTCGTCCAGGAGCTGCGCGGCGAGAAGATCGACATCGTGCCGTACGACGACGATCCGGCGCGCTTCGTGTGCAACGCGATCGCGCCGGCCGAGGTGTCGCGCGTGATCATCGACGCCGAGGGCCACCGCATGGAGCTGA
>JAFAOG010000498.1 GCA_019237945.1 Deltaproteobacteria bacterium
CGTCGAGCCGGCGAGCTGCCAGCGCGCGCCATCGAACAGCACGCCGGTGTGGCGCGGGTGCTCCTCGTGCTGCGTCCATGCCGACGGCACGAACTGCCATTGCGCGCCGAACCGAGCATGCGCGGCGCGCGCGAACAGCGCGGGGTCGTCGATCTCCTGCACGGCGATGATCGAGGCGTGCGTCGCGAGCAGCTCGTCGAATGCCGCGCGCACCTGCGCCGGATTTTTCGGGAAGTCTTCGATGTTGAACGTCGCGACGCGAACCGGCGCGGGCTCCCGACGACACGCGAGGAGGAGCACGAGAAGCCACGCCCTCATGCGCCCCGGTATCTCATGTATAGTCGGCGCTTCGACGGGGGATTGCGTGAAGAAATGCGCTAGCTGTGCCAAGGACCTGCCGGAAGCGGCGCTGCACTGCGTGTTCTGCGGTGCCAAGCAGCCGCCGGCACCCGCGGTGCAACCAGGGGTGGCGAAGACCGCGTTCGGCTACTCGGCCGACCAGGTGATGAACGAGATCAACCGGCAGCGGCCGCCGTCGGGCCAGCCGCCGATGCAGCAACCGCAGATGCCGCAGCCGCAGATGCCGCAGCCGCAGCCGCAGCCGCAGCCGCACAACGCGGCGAACGCGGCGACGATGTTCGCGCCGGGCCCGCCGCCGGCGCAGCAGCAGCCGTCGTATCAGCAGGGCTATCAGCAGCCGTACAACCAGGCCTACGGCTCGGGCGGCATGCCGCCGCAGCAGCCGATGGTGCCGACGGCCGCGCCGCACGCGGCCACGAACGTCGTCGGTCCCGCGAGCGCGGGCATGGGCATTCACTCGCCGCAGCAGATCACGCCGCAGCCGCTGCCGACGGCGCCGCCGCCGTATCTCGCGTCGCAGACCGCCGCTCGCGCGGGTCGCCCGATCGAGCCGTGGAAGGACGCGCTGAAGATCCAGATGTTCGTGTGGGGCGCGCTGACGCTGATCGCGTTCGTCACGCCCCTCGCGACCCATCCGATGGCGTTCAACTGGGACGCGATCATCCACGCCGAGGGCAGCGCGAAGATCGGCCCGCTGCTGCTCGCCGCCGTCGGCATCCTCGCGATCGCGCTCGCGGTGATCCCGATGGCGGCCGCCCCGCGCGGCGTGCTCGCCGCCGTGCTCGGCCTCGCCGGCATCTTCGTGCCGATCTTCCTGCATGGCATGCCGCCGTGGCAGGTGCTGATCGGCCTCGTCGCCACGCTCGCACTCGTGCCCGGTCTGCTCGTGCGCAACGAGTACGTCGAATCGATGTTCGCGCGCATCCTCGTGACGATCGGCGTCGTGTGCGTGCTGCTGCCGCTCGTACTGCCCGAGCACGGCGAGGTGCCGCTCGTCGCGATGTTCAAGGCGCTGATGGACGCGCCCGGCAAGGCGAAGATCGGCCCGCTGCTCGAGCTCGGCCTCGTCGTGATCGCCGTGATGTCGCTGCTCGCGTGGATGCCAGGCCCGGCGACCGGCGGTGCCAAGGTCTTCGCGTGGCTCTTGATCCTGTGGCCGACGCTGATCACGCAGGTCGTGATGCTGCTCGTGCAGGGTCACATCGGCGATGTCGTCAAGGAGAGCCCGTTCATGGCGACGATGGCGTGGGCGCCAGCCGCTGCGTATTTCGTGCTCGTCGGCTACGGCCTTGCTACCGTGTTCGGTAAGCAACTCGAGTGAGGAAAGCGAACGAAGAGAGCGGGGTGTTGGGGTTGGGTGGGCTTGCATCGAGGGCCGAGCGAAGCGAGGACCCTCGATGACGACCAGGCGCGAATCGATCATCGGCACGACGGTCCTCGGCCGTCCCATCGAGGCCGTCTGCTTCATGCCGCCGGGCTACGCGAAGCCGCGCCCGCCCGCGATCCTGTTCGGCGCGATCCATGGCGACGAGCCGGTCAGCCAGCTCATGCTCGAGCGCCTCGCCGACGAGCTGATCGAGCGCCCGCCCGGCCGCGAGACGTGGATCATCCCGGTCGTCAACGTCGACGGCCTGCTCGCCGGCACGCGCAACAACGCGAACGACGTCGACCTCAACCGCAACTTCGCCTCGAAGTCGTGGGGCACCGAACGCCGCCCCGGCTACAACCCCGGCGGCGCCGCCGAGGATCAGCCGGAGTCGCGCGCGCTCGCGGAGCTGATCGATCGCGTCGGCGCCGAGCGGCTGATCGCCGTCCACGCGACCTACCGCATGGTCAACTGGGACGGACGCGGCGAGCAGCTCGCGCGCGAGATGTCGGAGCGCTGCGGCTACCCGGTCGAGCACGACATGGGCTATCCGTGCCCGGGGTCGTTCGGCACGAAGTACGGCGTCGAGCGCAACCTCGAGGTGATCACGCTCGAGTCGCCGTACCTGCTCGCCGAGGAAGCCGGCTGGCTCGAGTGCCGGACGGCGCTGCGCTGGTGCGTCGATCTGCCAGATTGAGCTATCGGCCCGATTGATACGCGAGTTGACGCGGGTGTGACGTGTTGTCACACTTTGCCCCGTGCGAGTGCCGTGGTGGCAAGGCCTCGACCTGCGCGTGCTCAAACACGTTCGCGGCGTATTGCGCCGGCGCGACCTCGAGCTGACGCTCGTCGAGCATCGCCCGACCGAGCGCTGCGCGTTCGCCCCGCTGCTCGCCGATGTTCCGACCGGGCCTGGCCTCGCCGTGATCGCGCCCCAGGTCTCCGCGCCCGAGCTCGCGTTCGTCGAGTCGATGCTCGGCGAGACCGCGCTCGATGTCGCCGCCGCTCTCCGCGAGCGCGAGGCTCCGACGCCGCGCAAAGGCTACGCCGGCATCATCGGCGCTGCGCCGGCGATGACCGAGCTGTTCTCGCTGCTCGAGCGCGTCGCGCCCTCCGACTCGACCGTCCTGATCCAGGGCGAGAACGGCACGGGCAAGGAGCTCGTCGCGCGCGCGATCCACGATCGCTCGCACCGCCGCGATCATCCCTTCGTGATCACGAACTGCTCGGCGTTCAACGACAACCTGCTCGACTCCGAGCTGTTCGGTCACACGCGCGGCGCGTTCACCGGCGCCGTCTCCGACAAGCCCGGCCTCTTCGAGACGGCCGACCTCGGCACGTTCTTCCTCGACGAGATCGGCGACATGTCGCCCGCCCTCCAGGTCAAGGTCCTGCGCGTGCTCCAGGAGGGCACGTTCAACCGCGTGGGCGACACCGACACGCGCCAGGTCGACGTTCGCATCATCGCCGCGACGAACCGCGACCTCGCGGCGATGGTCAAGGACGGCCGCTTCCGCGAGGACCTCTACTACCGCATCAACGTCATCAACGTGCACCTGCCCGCGCTGCGCGATCGCGGCGAGGACATCCCGCTGCTGATCGACTACTTCCTCGGCCGCCATCGTCGCAACCGCCGCCCGAAGCGCCTCGCGCCCGACTGCCTCGCGCAGATGCTCGCGTACCCGTGGCCGGGCAACGTGCGCGAGCTCGAGAACGAGATCGAACGCCTCGTCGTGCTCGCGGGCGACAACCAGCTGATCGACACCGCCCTGCTCTCCCCGCGCATCCGCAACTTCTCGCCGTCCGACGACGAGCCCGCCTCCGACACCGGCTCGCTCCCCGCCGCGATCGAATCGCTCGAGCGCCGCATG
This sequence comes from Deltaproteobacteria bacterium, assembly GCA_019237945.1. Lineage (GTDB taxonomy): Bacteria > Myxococcota_A > Polyangia > Haliangiales > Haliangiaceae > JABFXX01. The sequence goes on from JAFAOG010000498.1 coordinate 3,598, forward strand.
ATCACGGCCGCGATGCGCCGCCACAACGGCAACAAGACGCGAGCCGCCGAGGACCTCAAGGTGTCGCGTCGCAACCTGATCCGCCTCGTGCAGAAGTACCAGCTGGAAAAATGATCGTCCGCGAGCACGGCCCGGATGTCCCCCCGACGGTCGTCGTGCTCCACGGCGGTCCCGGCGCCCCGGGCTCCGCGGGCGGTCTCGCGCATACGCTCGCCTACCCGGCCCGTGTGCTCGAGCCGTTCCAGCGCCACGGCCGGGCCGTCGAGCAGCACATCGCCGATCTGCACGGCGTGATCGCGGGCCGCGACGTCGCGCTCGTCGGTCACTCGTGGGGAGCCATGCTCGCGCTCGCCTACGCCGCCGAGCATCCGGTGCGCTCGCTCGTGCTCGTCGGCTGCGGCACGTTCGATCTCGCGTCGCGCGCGGCGTATCGCGCCCGCCGGCCCGATGTCTCGCATCTCCCGCTCGCCGAGCAGTTCGCGGCGATCGATCGCGCGTACCACGTCGATCCGCTGCCTCCCGATCCGCTCGAAGACGGCGAGGCCTCGCTCGACGATATCTCCTGGCTCGACATGCTCCGCCTCCAGGCCGAGGGCCGCTACCCATCCGCCTTCGCCGCGATCACGGCGCCGGTTCTCATGGTCCACGGCGCCGACGACCCGCATCCCGGCGCGATGATCCGCGACTCGCTGCCGATCCCGCAGCTCGTCTACCGCGAGCTCCCGCGCTGCGGGCACTACCCGTGGCACGAGCGACATGCCCGCACCGAATTTATTTCGCTGGTGCGCGATTTCCTGAAATAGCCCCCGGCCCCCGTGCGTTCGGCCGCGATGGAACGCTTCCGCGAACGCCTCCCGTACGACCTCCGCCCGATCGGCATCGTCGCGCTCGCGTGCGCAGCGGTCTGGTCGACCTCGATCGCCGCCGGCACCTGGAAGTCGGTACGCGTGAAACCCGAGCAGCGCACGATCCGCGTCACCGGCTCGGCGAAGAAGCGCATCGTCTCCGACCTCGTCTCGTGGGAAGCGACGCTCGAGACGCGCGCGGCCGACCGCACGACCGCGTACAAGCAACTCCACGAGCAGACGGACAAGGCGATCGAGTTCCTCAAGGCGCAGGGCATCAAGCCCGACGAGATCCGCCCTCAATCGGCAACATTCGAAGAAGAAGACGACACGATCACCGACACCAAGGTCGTCCCCGGCACCCAGGTCCCGGTCACCACGGAAAAGAAAGTCTTCAAGGACTTCGTCACCCGCCAGGCGATCACGATCCAGTCGACCGACATCGCGCGCATCGAGAAAGCCTCGCGCGAGATCACCTCGCTCCTCGAGCAAGGCGTCTCGATCACCTCCGATCCCCCGCAGTACTTCTACACGCGCCTGGGCGAGCTGAAGATCGAGATGCTCGCCGCCGCCGGCAAGGACGCCCGCGCGCGCGCCGACAACATCCTCAAGTCCGCGGGCGGCGCCTCGATCGGCAAGCTGATCAGCGCCGACATGGGCATCATCAACATCAACCCCGCCAACTCGACGCAGACCTCCGAGGAAGGCAACAACGACACCTCGTCGCTCGACAAGGACATCATCACGATCGTCCACACCGAGTTCGAGCTGGAGTGACGCGCAGTTAGCGCGCGACGCAACTGCCGCGCGGGCCGGCCGATAGAAGCGGCATGGACTACCTGCCTCACGTGTTGGCCATCTTCTTCGCCGTCGGCGCCGTCATGTCCTCCGAGAGAATCGATGCGCCGCCTCGTGGCGAAATCGTCGCCCTGCGGGCGCTTGCCGATGGGACTGCGCTCGTCGCCTGGCGAGGGCATGCAGCGGATTTCATCACGCATGTTCGTCGGGACGGCACGCTTCTGTCTGCCGAGATCTCCCGCGAACGCGTCGAGCTCGAGCCATTCGCGAGCCTCGACGTGCTCCCCGAGGAATGCTCCGGGCACCCGTGCGGCACGTATCACGGCAAGCGCGTTGTAGAACTGATGAGCTCGATCTCGATCGGTGGGGTCGAATACAAGCTCCCGCTGACGGACTGGCCGTCCGTGGTGCTCCCCGGGCGCCTACGAATGCTGCAAGGCGAGCTTCCGCAGCTCATCGGGCTCGACACGGCCGATGGCCCCATCGTCCTCGATCTTGAAACGCACGCGATTGTCTGGCGCGAGGACTCGGACGACCGCTTCTTGCGCGACGGAAGCGACCTTTACCTCGTCAGCGATGATCGCGTCCGCGTGTTCGAT
>JAFAOG010000215.1 GCA_019237945.1 Deltaproteobacteria bacterium
TCGGCGCCGCGGTCGCCGCCGTCAAGATCGCGAGGCTCGCCGTATGAAGGGCCTGCACCTCCACTTCGACTGCGCGAGCGGCATCGCCGGTGACATGACGCTCGGCGCGCTGCTCGACCTCGGCGTGCCGGTCGCGGTCGTCGGCGACGCGCTCGATGCCGTCGGCGCCGGCCGCCAGCGGTTGCGCGTCGAGCGCGTGACGAAAGGCGGCATTGCGGCGACGAACGTCACCGTCGACACGAAGGGCCAGCTGTTCGAGGGGCACACGCACTCGCACGGGCCCCGGCCGAAGCGCGCGACGACCGAGAGCGGCGGCTTCGTCGCCGTGAAGTTCCGCGCCGAGACGCACGAGCGGCACATCCACATCGACGAGCAGGGCGACAAGACCACGCTCGTGCATCACGACCACGCGCACGATCACTCGCACACGCACTACGCCGACATCCGCAAGCGGATCACGGAGGCGAAGCTGACCGAGGGCACGCGCCGCCGCGCGCTCGACATCTTCGACCGCCTCGCGAAGGCGGAGGCGAAGCTGCACGGCTCGACGGTCGAGCTCGTGATGTTCCACGAGGTCGGCGCGATCGACTCGATCGTCGACATCGTCGGCACCGCCGCCGCGCTCGACTGGCTCGCCCCCGCGAGCGTCACGTGCGCGGAGGTCGCGATGGGCCACGGCACGCTGAAGTGCGCGCACGGTGTGCTGCCGGTCCCGGCGCCCGCGTCCCTCGAGGTCCTGCGCGATGCCGGCGGCGTGATGACCGATGGCGGCCTCGCGCGCGAGCTGTGCACGCCGACCGGCGCCGCGATCCTCGCCGCGACCGTCACGTCGTGGATGCCGGCGCCGCGCGGCAAGCCGGTCGCGATCGGCTGGGGCGCCGGCGACTTCGACCTGCCGGATCGCGCAAACGTGCTGCGCGCGACGGTGCTCCAGCCGGTGACGACCGCCGCGGCCGCGATCTGGCAGATCGACGCGAACATCGACGACATGTCCCCCGAGCTGTGCGCGCCCGCCGCCGATGCCGTGTTCGCGGCCGGCGCCGTCGACGTGTGGTGGACGCCGATCACGATGAAGAAGGGCCGCCCCGCGCTGACGCTTTCCGCGCTCGCCGAGCCCGACAAGCGCGATGCCGTGATCGCGGCGATCCTGCGCGAGACGACGACGATCGGCGTTCGCTACACGCAGCTCGAGCGCACGGTGCTCGCACGTCGCATCGTCGAGGTCCAGACGCGATTCGGCCCGATCCCGGTGAAGGTCGCGCTCGAGGGCGACGCCGTCCGCAACGCGGCTCCCGAGTACGACGCGTGCGTCGCCGCCGCGAAGGCCCACGCCGTCCCCGTGAAGACCGTGTTCGCGGCCGCGATCATGGCGTACGAGGCAACGCGCACGTGAGCTGGCCGCTCGCGCCGACGCAGCAACGCCTCGTCCGCGAGTTGCGCAGCTGATCGCGGCCGCGGGCGCGTGGCGGTTCATGCACGGGCCCGTCGTCGCGGCCTCGGCGCGCGACTATCCCGACCGGTGGGAGCCGAACCGCGCCGGCGTCGCGCGCGTCATCGCCCGCACGCTGTGGCACGCGCACCTCGACGCGAGCGTCACGCTCGAGGACCTGCGCGGCCCGAAGTGGGCGGATCGCTCGCGGCTGCAGCGCACGCACCTCGAGCTGGCGGCGGCGAGCCCGGGCAAGCTCGTGTTCGCGGTGTCGAAGATCGGCAACGACAACGTCGCCGGCACCGTCGCGCACGAGGTCGGCCGCGCGTTCATCACCCAGCTGCCGGCGGCCGCCTTCCGCAGCGCGCCCGACAGCCCGCTGCCGGATCCCGAAGCCGGCACGATCGCGACCGTCTATCTCGGCCTCGGCGTGATCGCGCTCAATGCGGCACGCTACCGCCGCGCACACGGCGAGATCATCGGCCGCAGCGCGTATCACGAGCACGAGATCGTCGAGACCGGCGGGCTCGCGCCGCAAGACCTCGCGCTGCTTCTCGCCGTGCAGGCGACCGTGCGCGACGACGTGCTGACCGCGCTCGACACGCTCGAGAAGGAGCCCGCGGAGCTCGTCGCGAAGTGGCTCGATATCCTCGACGATCACGAGGACGAGCTGCGCGAGATGCTCGGCGTCACCGGCGACGACGAACGCCCCATCGAGCGCCCGGCGAAGCCCGCCGACGTCACGATCGATGCCTCGCACGACGAAGGCGACCTCCATCGGCCCAACGTCGGGCGCCCGGTCTTTCGCTATCCCGAGACGCGCAGTGTCACCGGCGGGCTCCTCGGTGTCATCGCCGGGTTCGGGATCGGCCTCGCGACGATGTCGCCGCCGATGATGGGCATCGGCTCGGCGGTCGGCGTCGTCGGCGGCTACGTCGTCGGGCGCCGCAAGCGCTACTTCCGCTGCGCGAGCTGCGGCAACTTCGTCACGCCCGATCACACGACGTGCTCGATGTGCGGAGGCAACCTCGTCGGCGAGATCAAGGATCCGCGGCACCGCCTCGACGCCGAGGAAGAGTACGAGCAGCGTCAGGTCTCGGGCCGCGGCCCATAGACGATCGCGAACAGCACGAGCGATACGACGAGCCACGCGAGCGTCGCGACCGCGAGCACCGTCGCCGCGGTCCACGAATTCGCGGTCAACCCGACGACGAGCGCGAATGCGACGAGACCGACCGCCCCGAGCCTCGCCCCGCGCGCGTCATCAGCGGCCTTCTTGCGGCCGTCGTGCTGCTTCACGAGCGTCAGGCTCGCCGGCAGGATCGCGGGGAACGCGAGGAACATGCCCGCGACCGCTGGGCCGGAGAGCTTCGACAGCAGGCCGGTCAGCACCGTGATCGCGCCGCCGAACGCGAAGCGCAGCGCGTACTCCCACCACTTGACGTCCTTGAGCTTGCCGGGTTCGACGCGGGGCTTCATGCGAGCAGCTCCTTGCGAAGCGCGACCCACGTGATGAACGCGAGCGCGAGCCACGCGATCCACGCGCCGCCGGCGGCGAGCCACACCGGGAAGTGCTCGCGCTTGGCGAGCGCCGCACTGATCGCGGCGTAGACGAACATCGCGACGCCGCCGATCACCATCCACCAGCCTTCGGTCGCGACCGTCGGGCCGCCGTGTTGCAGAAATGTCAGGCCGAGCGTCGCGATCGCCACCGATGGCGCGGCTCCGAAAATTCCTGCGAAGCGCTTCGGCTGGAACATCTCGCCGATCACCGCAAACATGGAGACGACCACCCCACCGACGAGGAACCGGTAAAGCAACTCCGTCACACGTCTTGGCAGTGCAACGGCTATGCCTTGAACCGCAGGGACTCCGCGCACTGCGCGAGCGCCTGGCGCAGATCCGGGATCGAGACCGGCTTGACGACGAACAGATCGAAGCCCGCGTCGAGCGCGCGCTCGCGGTCGGTCGGCTGCCCGTAGCCGGTCATCGCGATCATCCACGGCTGGCGCTCGCTGGTGCGCCGGATCTCGCGCGCGAGATCGTGGCCGCTGATGCCGGGCAGGCCGATGTCGACGAGCATGAGATCGGGCTCGAGCGTGCGCGCCGCCTCGAGACCAGCGATGCCGTCGTTCGCGGTCGATACGTCGTGGCCGTCGCGCGTCAGCAGCTCGCGCAGCATCTCGCGCGCGTCGGCATTGTCCTCGACGAGCAGCAGCTTCAGCGGGCGCTGCTCGGGCATCACGACGTCGAACTGGTCGGTCGGCCGGCGATCCTCGACCGGCAGCTCGATCCAGAACTTCGCGCCTCGACCCGGGCCGTCGCTGTGCGCGCCGACGGTGCCGCCGTGGAGCTCGACGAGGCGCTTGACGAGCGCGAGCCCGAGGCCGAGGCCGCCGCGCGAGCGATCGAGACCCTGGCGCGCCTGCATGAACAGCTCGAACAGCGATTCGACGATCGCGGGATCGATGCCGATGCCGCTGTCGCTGACCGTGATGCGCGCACGGCCGCGCTCGGGCTCCGTGACCTCGACCGCGATCGCCCCGCCGGCGGGCGTGTACTTGATCGCGTTCGTCACCAGGTTCGAGAGCACCTGCTCGATGCGGACCGGATCGCCCTTCGTCCACACCGGCTCGCTCGGCACGGCGAGCGTCAGCCTCAGCCGCGAATTCTCGGCATCGCGCGTGATCGCCTGAACGCAGCGCCGCGCCGCCTCGCAGAGATCGACGTCGGCGACCTCGAGCTGGATCTTGCCGAGCGTGACGCGCGAGACGTCGAGCAGGTCGTCGACGATGCGCCCGAGGTTCTTGAGCTGGCGCTCCATCACGGCCATGTGGCGGTTCGGCTCGGCCGCCGGCGACTGCATCTGCTGCACCTGCAGCGCGAGCTGCATCGCCCCGAGCGGGTTGCGCAGCTCGTGACCGAGCATCGCGAGAAACTCGTCCTTGCGGCGATCGGCCTCCTCGAGGCGCTCGACGAGATCGCGCACCTCGTACTGGCGCCTGCGCGCGCGCATCGCGGCCTTGGCGGCGGAGATCACCGTGCTGACACGCACCGGCGTTTCGATGACGGTGATGCTGCTGGTGCCCGATGCGAGCAGCTCTTCGAGGCCGCCCTGGCGCTCGCGCGAAAACACGATCACCGGCAGGTCCGACCACGCCGGCTGGCGCGCGAGGATCTTCGACAGCTCCTGCCAGCCCGCGGACGGCACGGCATCGGCCGTCAGCATCAGCGCGCCGATCGGCCCTTCGAGCGTCTCGACCAGCTCCGCAAACGACGCGGTGCACGCGGCCTTGAGCCCGACGTCCTGGAGCGTCGCGCAGGTCAGCTGGGCGTCGCGCGGCTTGACCGAAAGGACCCACACCGTGGACGCGCCGTCGTCATCATCAGCCTGCGTCACGGCACGTGTGTCGGGATCGGTTCCCACCGCGCGCGAGAGAGCAAGGAGGGTGCCGCGGCGTTACGCGACGAAACGCCCATTTCGGCGGGAGTGGTGTGGCACAGGAGCACGTTGTGCGCGAAGGGCGCGCTAGCGGCGCTCGGGAAGCATCGGGGTTCCGCCCGTGTAGATGAGGTTGCCGCCCATGATCCCCTGGAACTCGGTCAGCGGCTCGCCGACCCGGATGCCCGACCCGTCGACCTTGAGCTCGCGGATCGTCCGCTCGTGCGGGCCAGTCCGGCGCTTGAGCATCGAGATCGCCTGGCGGATCTCGCCGCGCGTCTCGAAGTAGCGGAGCAGTAGCACCGAGTCCGCGAGGTAGCTGAGATCGATCGGCGATTCGACGCCCTGGCCGAGGAGGCCGCTCTGCGTCATCACGAGCAGCGTCGCGACCTGGCTCTGGTTGAGGAATGCGAGCAGCTCGTGGAGGTGCGCGGAGAGGTGATGCTCCTCGGGCATCGCGCTCTGGTAGCCGTTGATGCTGTCGATGACGACCATCGAGGCACCATCGCGCTCGACCGCCTCGCGTACGAGGTGTGCGAACTGCCCGGGAGCGAGCTCGGCGGGATCGACCTGGCGCACGATGATGCGACCGGCCGCGATGTCCTCGCGGACGTGCATCCCCATGCCTTCGCCGCGGACGATCAGCGTGTTCGGCACCTCGTCGAAGATGAAGAACACGGCCTTGCCGTCGCGCTGCGCGAGCGCCCGCGCGAACTGCGAGGTCAACGTCGACTTGCCGGAACCGGCGGGCCCCATGATCAGCGTGCTCGTGCCGCAGTCGACGCCGCCGCCCATCAGGCGATCGAGCTCGGCGATGCCGCTCGACAGCGTGTTCTGCTTGTGACGCTCGCCACGCGCGTGCTCGGCCGCGACCAGGCGCGGGTAGACCTCCAGGCCGCCGGTCTGGATCGAGAAGTCGTGATAGCCGTCGCGGAACTTCGATTCGCGCAGCTTGCTGACGCGGAGCCGGCGGCGCTGGCCGCCGTACTCGGGCGCGAGCTGCTCGAGGTGGATCATGCCGTGGCAGAGGCTCTGCAGCTGGTGATCGTCGACCTGCGTCAAGAAGTCGAGCAGCAGCACGGTCATGCCGCGCTGGTCGAAGAAGTTCCGCATCGCGAGCAGCTGGCGCCGATAGCGCAGCGGGTCCTGGGCGATCAGCCGTACCTCGGCAAGCGAGTCGATGACGACGCGCTGCGGAGCCAGCTCGCCGAGCCTCGCGAACAGCGACCGTGACGATTCGCCGAGCTCGACCTCGCTCGGCTCGTAGATCGAGTAGTCGCTGCGCGGATCCTGATCGTTGGACTCGATGACGTCGATGCCGTCGACGGTCCAGCCGTGCGAGGCCGCGAGGCGATGGAGCGCCTTCTCGCTCTCCGACAGCACGACGTAGCAGCACTTCTCGCCGCGCCGCGCACCTTCGCGCAGAAAGTGGAGCCCGAGCGTGGTCTTGCCGGCGCCCGGGTTGCCCTCGATCAGGTACATCTGACCCGCTGGGAACCCGCCTCCGAGAACCTCGTCGAGACCACGGACTCCAGTCGACTGGCGAGGCGCGGTGCTCATGGCCCGTAGACCATGCCCCACGAGCCCGGGGTTCGCAACTGCATGGTACCGTTGGCGGACGTGGAAAGCCCACCGATCGTCGTCCTGGGCGGCAGCGACGAGGAGCGCGCCGGCCTCGTCGCGCAGCTCGCGGCGAGCGGGTTCGACGCGCGTTCGGCGAAGACGCTCTCGGGCAACGACGCGCTGCCGGGGCTCATCGTCGTCACGGGCGATACGGTCGTCGAGCTGGTTGCCGAGGCGCGCGACGTGCCCGCGCTCGCGGAGGTCCCGATCCTCGCGCTCGTGCCCTCGATGCCGCCGGGGACGGTCGCGCAGGCGCTGTCGGCCGGGGCGAGCGACGTCGCGCGGTTGCCGCTGCCGCAGGCATTGCTCGCCGCGCGCTGCCGCAACCTGTGCAAGCTCGGCCGGCGCGAGACCGCGGCCGCGCAGGCGCTGACGAAGATCAACGACGTGCTCACGGCGGACGGCGACGACGCGGAGGCGCTCGTGCGCGTCCTCGAGATCACGGCGAACGTGCTGTCGTTCGATCGCGCGTCGCTCGTCGCGCACATCGAGGGCAGCGACCACGCATTCGTGATCGCGGCGAGCGATGCCGAGCCGATGCAGCGGTTCACGCTCGTCGTCAACGAGTATCCCGAGATCGTCGAGGCGATGCGTACGGGCCAGCCCGTGCTGATCGACGACGTGCTGACCGATCCGCTGACGTCGCCGATGGCCGAGCTGCTGTCGTCGCGGCGCGTCCGCGGCATCGCGGTGTTCCCGGTGCAGTGGCGCGGCCGCTCGCTCGGCGCGTTCCTGCTGCGCAAGCGCAATCCCGGCGTGCAGCACGTCGGTCCGCGCGGCGTCGAGCTCGGCAAGCTGATCGCGAGCACGACCGCGGCGCACCTCCGTCACGGCGCGGTGCTCGAGTCGCTGCGCGATCAGACGCACCGGATCTCGCGCGCTCGCTACGAGGCGGAGCGCCGGCTGCGCGGCATCGACTCGCTCAAGGAGCACTTCGAGGCCGGCGCCGACGGCGTCGTCGTTCTCGACGATGCGGGCCGCATCCTCTTCGTCAACCGGGCCGCCGAGCGGATCACCGGCTTCGCGCGCGATGGTCTGCTCGGCAGCGAGCTCGTCGATCTCGTGCCGCAGAACCAGCGGCCGCAGATCTCCGAGGCGATCGCGCGCGTGCTTGCGGGCGTCAACGTCGAGACGTTCGACCTGCAGCTGTCGACGACGAGCGGCTCGCCGGTGTGGGTGAGTGCATCGACATCGACCGTGCTCGCCGGCACCGGCGCCGTGATCCTGGCGTTTCGCGATGTCACCGCCGAGCGCGCGCTCGAGCACGAGCTGCGATCGACGAAGGAATTCCTGGAGCGGCTCATCGACTCGACCGTCGACGCGATCATCGCCGCCGACTTCAAGGGCCAGATCATCCTGTTCAACCAGGGCGCCGAGCGGCTGTTCGGCTATCGCGCGCGCGACGTCATCGGCAAGAAGCCGGTGTGGGAGCTCTACGAGCAGGGCGGGGCGCGCGTGATCATGCGCATGCTGCGCTCGACGTCGTACGGCGGCGTCGGCCGCCTCGAGCAGACGCGGCGCGAGGTTCGCATCGCGAGCGGCGAGTCGGTGCCGGTCAGCATGACGGCATCGATCGTCTACGAGGGCGATCGCGAGGTCGCGACCGTCGGCATCCTGACCGACTTGCGCGAGCGCATCCGCATGGAGCAGCGCTTGTTGGATGCGCAGCAGAAGCTGCAGCTCTCCGAGAAGCAGGCGCTGGTCGCCGAGCTCGCCGGCGCGGCGGCGCACGAATTGAATCAGCCGCTGACGTCGATCATGGGCTACGCGCAGCTGATCGAGCGGCAGACGGCCGAGAAAGAAGCGCAGCACCTGCGGCCGGTGAAGATCATCCTCGCCGAGGCCGAGCGCATGGCCGGCATCGTCAAGAAGATCGGCAAGATCACGAAGTACGAGACGACCGACTACGTCGGCACCGCGCGCATGCTCGATCTCGACCGCGCGGCGGCCGACTCCGCCGATGCAATTCCCGTCGAGCAGATCATCAGTGAAGAGAGCCAGACCGGCGAGTTCACCGCGGTGGCGCCGGGCCGCGAGGTGGTGAGGGAGACACCGTCGCTCGTCGATCTCGTCGAGCTCGAGGATCGAGTGAAGTCATGACCGACGACGATCAGCTGACCGCACTGCGCGCGCTCGCCGCCGAGCTGCCCTACGCCGCGAGCGAACCGATGGTTGTCGACCGCGTGCTCGGCGTGCTCGACAAGCTGCTCCCCGGCCGCGCGCTCGCGATCCGCGTCCTCGACCTGCGCAACCGCGAGCCCGCGCGCGCGTACGTCCGCGGGGCACCGCTGCGCGAGGGCATCGCGAACGATCCGATCATCATCCCCGAGGCTCGGGCCAAGGCGGTGCGGCTCAAGAGCGCGGTCGCGGCGAGCGCCCGCCTGATGCTGCGCGAGCGCTGGGACTCGCCGTTCACGGGCATCGCGACGGGCTTCGCGGTGCCGCTCGCCGCCGGCGGCGAGCTCTACGGCGTGCTCGACGTCGGCTATCCGCCCGGCCAGGACAACCGGGCCGTCGACGAGCCGGCGGTGATGGCGATCGCGTCGGGGCTGTCGATCGCGTTGCGTACGATTCGCCTGCAGGAAGATGCGATCGGCCTGCGCGACTACCAGGCGCGCCTGCTCGACAGCGCGAACGCCCTGATCATCGGCATCGATCGCGCGTGGCGCATCACCGTGTGCAACCGCGCGCTGCTCGATCTGACCGGCGTGACCCGCGACGACGTGCTCGGCCGCGACGTCCGCGACTTCATGTCGACCGATCAGAAGAGCCAGCTGACGACCGCGTTCTCCGCCGCGCTCGCCGGCCAGCACCATGCGGCCGTCACCGTGATGCTTCCGACGAAGAAGGGCCCGGTGCGCAGCGTGTGGGCGATCGCACCGGTCGGTCGCGCGGGCCAGCAAGGCGGTCCGATCGAGGCCGTCGTCGCGATCGGCCAGGACCAGTCGAAGATCGATCTGCTGCAGCAGCAGATCGTGCGCGCGGAGCGGCTCGCGACGCTCGGCGAGCTCGCAGCAGGCGTCGTGCACGAGCTCAACAACCCGCTCACGTCGATCACCGTCTACGCCGAGTACCTCGTGCGCAAGCTCGAGGCGCAGGGCGCCGACACCGCCGACCTCGAGAAGCTGCGCCGCATCGGCGCGTCCGCGCAGCGCATCCTGCGCTTCTCGCGCGACCTCGTGCAGTACGCGCGGCCCTCCGGCAAGGAGATGGAGGCGGTCGACCTCGCCGCGGTCGTTCGTCAGTCGGTCTCGATCTGCGATCATCTCGTGGAGCGCGGCGGCATCGCGCTGACGGTCGAGGTCGCATCGGATCTTCCCGTGATCCAGGCGGTCGGCGGTCAGCTCGAGCAGGTCCTGATCAACCTGATCACGAACGCGGTCCACGCGGTCGAGAACGGCGGCCGCGTCATCGTGCGCGCGAAGACCGACGGCGACACCCGCGTGCTGCTCGAGGTCGCCGACTCGGGTCCGGGCGTTCCCGAGGCCGACCGCGAGAAGATCTTCGAGGCGTTCTACACGACGAAGCTCGATGGCAAGGGCACCGGCCTGGGCCTCCCGATCGTCCGCAACATCGTCGAGCAACATCGTGGCCATATCGCGGTCACCCGGAGCGATCTCGGTGGCGCGGCGTTCCGCGTGACACTGCCCGTGGTGTGACGCAACCGCTCGGGATCTCATCAGATCTCCTAGCGTCCGCAAACCGGACAGAAAGGTTGCGCGCTGGATCCGCCCTGGTAGTGTGGGTCCGGCAATGAAGCCGGAAGTCATGCTCGAGCTGCTGGAGAACGCAGCAGAACAGCTCGGGATCAAGGTCAGCTACGAACCGCTCCAGACCAGCGGCATCCAGACCGGGCTCAAGGGTGGCCTGTGCAAGGTGAAGGGCGAGTGGCGCGTGATCATCGACAAGCGCGCGACGGACGAAGAGCGCGTCGCGACGCTCGCGGGCGCGATCTCGCGCTTCGACACGACGGAGCTGGAGCTCGCCCAGAAGGTCCGCGACTGCATTCACATGTACGAGGGCACGGGCCCTCGTCGCGCCGCCTGACGCGCCGTCGCGCCGCCTGACGCGCACTCGCGCCGCCTGACGCGCATCTCGCGCGTGGCCTGCTACATTCCACGCGTGCGCGCGTGGGTTGTCTTGCTAGCCGTCGCGGCTTGCGCGAAGTCGAAGTCGCATCAGCTGAGCCTCGACTACATCCGCGTCTCCGCGGACGCGCGCCTGCGCACCGACACGGTCGGCGTCGGCACGTTCGAGGAGCAGGCAACGTTCGTCCTCGTCGACGCCGACAACACGAGCAAGGAAGGCGCTTACGTCACGCTCGGCGGCAAGCTCGCCGACGCCAGCGGCACCGAGCTCGGCCAGCTGCGCACCCAGTCGCTCTGGATCCCCGCCGGCGAGACGCGCACGTTCGCGCTCGTCGATCGCGAGCGCAAGCCCCGCCCGTCGTCGGCCCGCGCGCGCATCGAGGTCAAGGGCGCGCTCGTCCCCGCATCCCCGCCGCCGTATCGCGTCGCCAACGTCGCCGAGCACGTCGACGGCGATCACGTCGTCACGACCGGCACCGTCGAGAACGACGCCGACATCCCGGGCGCGATCACGCTGATCGCATCGTTCCACGATGACGGCGGCCGCCCGATGACCCGCCCGTTCACGCTGCTCAAGGTCGCGCCGCACGGCAAGCTGCCGGTCCAGTTCGCCGGCCCGCCGAACAGCAAGCACGGCACGATCTTCTGCGGCGACGTGATCTACCCATCGCCTCCAGAGATCCCATCGGAGCTCGACCCGACGCAGTTCGGATCCGCCGCGCGAATGCAGCAGGGCCTCGATCAGGTCTTCGACCACGCGCAGCGGTAGACCGACCGAAAAGAATTACCGCCAAGACGCCAAGGGGCAGAGAGCCAGCCACCAGACGAAACTTGTATCGGCTCCCTCTCCAATCGCTCTGCTTCCTCGGCCTCTCTGCTTCTTGGCGGTAATTCTGGTTCCGGTCCGCGAGCGGAGCTAGACGCGGCCCACGAGCGCCGCGAGGTTCGGATCGTTCGCGATCAGATCCGACATCAGCTCCTTGAGCTCCGCGCGCTCCGAGGCGTCGAGGCCCTTCGTGCCGGCGATCTCGTCGACCAGCTTGTCGACCGCCTGCTGGGGCGTCAGCTTGCCGGCCGCGATGTCGGCGGCGAGTGCATCGAGGTTGTTCGTGGGCGCCGTGCTGCTGACGTCGGCGACGTCGCCGACATCGTCGGGGCCGTCGGGGCCGCTCGGTCCGCCCGGGCCTTTGGGGCCACCAATGCCGCCGGGACCGCCGATTCCAGTCATGGGCTCCTCGCAGGATACATGGTTTTGCCAAACTATCGGCCGGCGCTCCGAAAGGTTGCGTGGCACGATGCCGGCATGCACAAGTGGCTTTGCGCGCTCGTGATTGCGGGCTGCGGCGGGCATGCGCCTCGCGCGGCGGGGCCGGGTGGTGGTGGCGAGGGCGGCGAGCCGTTCGCGGCCGCGCGCTTCGTGCCTGCGAATCCGACCTACGTCGTCGCGGCCGCGACCGTTCGCGACGGGCAGCGCGCGTTCCACGATCTGCTCGACGACCTCGGCATGGTCGGCGGGTTCACGGCGGCCGAGGCCGAGCGCGAGCTGCCGCAGATTCTTGGCGTCGACCCGCTGTCGGAAGGCGCGATGACGAACATCGGGGTCGATGTCGGGGGCGGGATGGCGATGTTCTCGGAGGACGTGACGCCGACGTTCGTCGTGCACATGACCGCGCCCGAGGCGTTCACGGCGTTCCTCGATCAGCAGCGGCAGAAGGGGCTCGCGACCGTCTCGCAGGTGGTCGACGGCGTGGAGCTGAACACGTCGAAGCTCGGCGGCGGCGTCGCGATCGGCTGGGCGCTCGACCACGACTGGCTGTTCGTGCACTTCGGCGAGAAGGGAATGGGGCCGGAGTGGTTCGAGCACAGCCACAAGGCGGCGCGTGCGGCGTGGCATGGCGTGTGGGACTGGGCGAAGGCCCATGGCGGGAAGGCGGCGGTCGTCGGGTTCGCGCGCGCGAAGGATCTCGTCGCGAGCACGCTCGGGCGGGTGCAGGGCGGCATCGCCTGTGTGAAGCAGCTCGAGGTGATCGATCGCGTCGGGTTCTCGTTCGACGTCGATGGCAGCAAGGTCGGGGCGCGCCTGACGTTCGATCTCGGCGCCGCCGCGCCGGCGTTCGCGAGCCATCTGCTGCCGCCGCCGCCGGGGTGGCAGGGCGTCGCGGCGAAGGCGCCGCTGCAGGCGCAGTGGAACCTCGATGTGAACGCGATGACGGCGTGGCTCGAGCCGTGTATGCGCGTCGCGACCAGCGATCCGGATCCGTTCGCGAACGTGAAGCAGCTCGGTCTGCGGAGCGCGCGCGCGATCGTGCTGGCCGTCGATCCGAGTGACAAGAGCGGGGCGGGCGCGGTCGCGATGGATCTGTCGAGCGGTGCGTTCCTGCAGGGCTACGTCGACAAGGCGAGTCACTTCGCGAACGACAAGACGTTCGGGCCGTATCGCGGGCATCACGTGTCGATTCCGTTCGTCGCGAAGCTCGACTACGTGTTCGACGACAAGCTCGCGATCGCGGCGATGGGCGACGGCGTGATGGACCGGATCGCGGCGGGAGCGTCCGGCGGGACGCCACCGATGTTCAGCGTGTCGGTCGTGCCGGATGGCATGCCGAAAGATGCCTGGGTGTGGCTGCTCGATCAGATCGATGCGCCGAGCCCGAAGCAGCTCGTCGACCGCTTCTCGGCGTGGGCCGAGCTGCACGCGACGGCGGCGCTCGACGGCAGCTCGCTGGTGGTCGAAGTGGCCGGTGTCCATAGGTAATGTGGTAGGGTCCGCGCCGTGACAGCGAATGCACCGGTCATCCGGCTGCGCGACGTGACGAAGAGCTACGGCGTCGGAGCGGCGAAGACCCAGGTGCTGCGCGGCGTCAGCTTCGACGTCGATCGCGGCGAGCTGATCGCGCTGGTCGGCCAGTCGGGCAGCGGCAAGTCGACGCTGCTCAACATCATCGGCGGGCTCGACCAGCCGGATGCGGGCGAGGTCGAGGTGCTCGGCGTCGACACGCTCAAGGCGAACGACAAGAAGCGCGCCGCGATCCGCAACGAGTCGATCGGCTTCGTGTTCCAGGCGTTCAACCTGCTCGATCACCTGACCGTGCTGCAGAACGTCACGATCCCGTCGTCGTTCGCGCGCGACGCCAAGGACATCGACGGGCGAGGGCGCGAGGCGCTCCGGCGCGTCGGGCTCAGTGACTTCGCGCAGCGCAAGCCGGGCGAGCTCAGCGGCGGGCAGAAGCAGCGTGTCGCGATCGCGCGGGCGCTGTTCAACCAGCCGAAGCTGCTGCTCTGCGACGAGCCGACCGGCAACCTCGACAGCGAGACCGGCAAGGAAGTGATCGACTTCTTCCGCGAGCTCAACGCCAAGGACGGCGTGACGCTCGTGATCGTCACCCACGAGCGACGGATCTCGTCGGTCGCCAAGCGCGTGATCGCGATGCGCGACGGCATGATCGTCGAGACGACCGACGAGGCGCTCGCCGCCGGAAGGGCAGGTCCCACATGATGCCGATCGGCAACCTCGCGCGCATGGTCACCGCGAACACGCTGCGCAGCCGGCGCCACTTCGTGCTGAGCGCGTTCGGCATCGTGATCGGTATCGCGACGTTCGTGCTGTTCCTCGCGTCGACCGAGCAGGTCAGCTCGGTGCTCGAGAAGATCTTCCCGCTCGATCAGGTGCAGGTCGTCGCGCCGCGCGCATCGCTGCTCGGCAAGGACATCAGCAAGAAGCTCGACGACGCGATCGTCAAGACGATCCTGACCCGCAAGGAAGTCGCGCAAGCGCTGCCGCGCATGAACCTGACGTTCCCCGCGTTCGGGCGCGGCGACTTCGAGGGCAACGACCTCAAGTTCGAGGTCGGCGGGTTCGCCGACGGCATCGACGGCTCGTTCGTCCAGGACGATCCGCGCATCAAGGAGCAGTTCAAGGACTGGGACGCCATCAACGATCCGAAGCGGGTCGCGTGCGTGCCGCCTCCCGACTCGCCGACCCAGGAAGTGATCCAGTCGCCGGGCGCCCCGAATGCGAACCGCCCCGCGGGCCCGCAGCTCGGCCCGGATGGCCAGCCGACGTTCGACAAGGACGGCCAGCCGAACTACGGCAACCCGTGCCCGGATCCCGACGAGTACTACTGCGACAACGTCGATCAGCGCTGCCACCACCGCGTGCCGGTCGTGATGTCGCCGACGATGATCGAGCTCTACAACGGTCAGTTCGCGAAGTCGCACGGCCTGCCGATCGCCGATACGGACTTCGTCAAGTTCGTCACCCAGCGCGGCGGTCTGTCGGCGATGCGGTTCTCGATCGGCCTGGGCCTGACGACGATCGCGGGCAGCAACACGACGATCCATCACCGCCCGCGGCGCGTCGAGGCGGTGCTCGTCGGCATCAGCGACAAGGCGATGCCGATCGGTATGACGATGCCGATCCAGTACATCGAGCGCTGGAACCGCGAGTTCCAGGGCGAGGAAGCGGCGACGACGTACTCGTCGATCATCGTCACGCTGCGCGACAAGGGCCAGCTCGCGCCGTTCGCGCAGTGGCTGCAGGACTCGCTCGACCTTCGCCTCGAGGACTCGCTCGGCCAGAAGTTCGCGACGGTGATGTTCGTGATCCGGCTCGTGCTCGTCCTGATCTCGCTGATCATCATCGCGATCAGCGCCATCAACATCGCGCACAACTTCTTCATGCAGGTCACCGAGCGGCGCCGCGAGCTGGGCCTATTGCGCGCGGTTGGCGCAACGCAGCACGACGTCCGCATGGTCGTCCTCGGCGAGGCGGCCCTCATCGGTCTCATCGGCGGCATCCTCGGCGTGCTGTTCGGGGTGGCGATGGCGCTCGGCGTCGACTACGCGTCGGCGCACTACTTGCCCAGGTTTCCCTACAAGCCCGATACCTGGTTCCACTTCAAGTGGTGGATCTGGATGGGTGGTTTGGCCTGCGCGGCCGGGTTCGCCGTCCTCGGCGGATACCTGCCGGCCCGCAAGGCATCAACGATGGAACCGGCGCAAGCGTTGACGCAGAATTGAGCTGTAATTCGAGAGATCTCCGCGGTAGTACATGGGCCCTGCGGAGGGGTAAAGCTCTTGTGGCCCAAGGAAGTAATTTCAGATAGGGTCCCACCCAACAGGGGATTGGATTCGCGCGCCGTGAAGAAGCCGACGCCCTTCGGCAAATATTATCTGCTCGAGAAGATCAACACCGGTGGCATGGCCGAGGTGTTCCGGGCGAAGGCTTTCGGCGTCGAGGGATTCGAGCGGCTCGTCGCCGTCAAACGAATTCTTCCGAACATCGCGGAGGACAAAGAGTTCATCCGCATGTTCATCGACGAGGCGAAGCTCGCGGTTCAGCTGAACCACGCGAACATCGCGCAGATCTTCGACCTCGGTGTCGTCGACGGCAGCTACTACATCGCCCTCGAGCACGTCCACGGCCGCGACCTGCGTGCGATGTTCGATCGGTGCCGCCAGACCGGCGAGCCGATGCCGGTCTCGCAGGCGTGCTTCGTCGTGATGAAGGTCTGCGAGGGCCTCGACTACGCGCACAACAAGCGCGATCAGGCGGGCCGCGAGCTGCACCTCGTGCATCGCGACGTGTCGCCGCAGAACGTGCTCGTCAGCTTCGAAGGCGAAGTGAAGCTGATCGACTTCGGCATCGCGAAGGCGGCGGGCAAGGGCAGCAAGACCCAGGCGGGCATCCTCAAGGGGAAGTTCGGCTACATGTCGCCGGAGCAGGTCCGCGGCATTCCGATCGATCGCCGCAGCGACGTGTTCTCGTGCGGCATCGTCCTCTACGAGCTGCTGACCGGCGAGCGCCTGTTCGTCGGCGAGAGCGACTTCTCGACGCTCGAGAAGGTCCGCAACGTCGAGATCCTGCCGCCGTCGACGTACAACCGCCGCATCCCCGACGAGCTCGAGCGCATCGTGCTCAAGGCGCTCGCGAAGGATCCCGAGGAGCGCTACCAGAACGCGATCGACCTGCACGACGAGCTGCAGGCATTCGTCTACACCGCCGGCGAGTTCTACTCGCGCAAGGACCTCGCGGCATGGATGAAGAAGACGTTCGGCCGCGAGATCGAAGAAGAGACGGCGAAGCTCGAGAGCTACCGCCAGCTCAAGGCGCCCGCGCAGGAAGCGCCGCCTCCGCCGGCCGTCGCGCGCACGCCGAGTGGCTCGCGTCCGCCGACCGCCGCCGCGTCGCCGAGCGCCCGCAAGTCGAATCCCACCAATGCGCCGGGCGTCAAGCCGCCGCCCCCGCCGTCGGGCCGGCTCTCCGGGCAGATGCCGGTCGTCCAGGCGGCCGCGCCGAACACCGCACCGGCGAAGAAGTCCGCGCGTGGCGGAGACGAGGGCCTGTCGTGGGATGACGACGAGCTCGAGACGCAGATCTACGACAACCCGGAAGATGCGGCCGCCGCGAAGAAGAAGTCGGGCGGCTCGCCGATCGTTCCCGCGCCGGCTCCCGTCCCCGCACCGGCCGCGGTCGCGCCTCCGCCTCCGGTCGCGCCGCCGCCCGGTCCCGATCTGTCGTCGCTCGTGTCGACGGCGAAGGGCTGGGAAGGCGGACCGAAGATCAACGGCACGAACGGCACGCCGATGGCGACCGGCTCGCAGAAGGTTCCGGCGCCGCGCGCTCCCATCGAGGAGCCGGTGTTCCCGATCCAGCGCGAGACGTCGCAGCCGTCGAAGCTGGTGTCGTCGGCGTCCGAGCCGCTGTTCGATCCGATGGCGTCGTTCGGCCAGGGCATGCTCGCCCGCAAGCCGAAGAAGGAAGGCCGCGGCCTGATGATGCTCGCGATCGGCGGCGCCGCGGTCGCGGTCGTCGTCGTCGTCGTGATCATCGCGATGACCGGCCAGAAGAAGTCGAAGACCGGGACGGACACGGCGCACACGCAGACGCCGCAGCCGACGCAGACCACCGCGGTCGGCGACCAGAACACCGGCTTCGACCTCTACGTCAACCCGCCGGGCGTCGTCACGTGGCGCCTCGACGGCGAGGCTCGCACCGACAAGCTTCCGTCGCGCATTCGCGGCATCGCGCCGGGCGCGCACAACGTCGCGATCGACGCGCCGCCGGGCTTCATGAGCCAGAACCAGCCGATCACCGTCGAGGCCGGCAAGGCGCCGAAGGTCGAGATCGTGCTCCAGCCGCTCGACATCACCGGCACGTTCGACTCGACGCCGCCGGGCGCGACCGTCTCGATCATCGTCGACGGCAAGCGCGAGCAGCTCGGCAGCTCGCCGGCGAAGACCAAGCTCGATCCGCGCAAGACGTACCAGGTGCTGTTCGAGAAGCCCGGCTACGTGTCGATCAACAAGCCGATCATCTTCGGCGGCTCGACCGAGGAGAAGGTCGTCGTCAACCTCGAGAAGGCGGGTCCCGAGACGGCCGTGACGCCGACGCCGACGCCGACGACCGGCACCGGCCCGGTCACGGCGCCGAACCCGCACCCGACGAACCCGGTCACGCACCCCGATCACGTCGCGACGACGCACCCCGATACGGGCACGAAGCCCGACACCGGAACGAAGCCCGACACGGGCACGAAGCCCGATACCGGCACGAAGCCCGATACGGGCACCAAGCCCGATACCGGCACGCAGGCCGTCGCGAAGGGCGAGGGCACGCTGCTGCTCGGCAGCAAGCCGCCGTGCGACGTCTTCATCGACGGCTCGAGCACGGGCGAGCACACGCCGCACAAGTTCAGCGGCCTCTCCGCCGGCAAGCACAAGGTGACGCTCGTCAACAACGAGTTCGGCATCAAGGAGACGTTCACCGTCGACATCAAGGCCGACGGGACCGAGAAGCAGGTCAAGGACTACTCCGACCGCCTGCCGAAGTAGCGCGCCCGCTCGCGACCCGCACGTCGCTTATTGACCACTCGCCGCCGCGACGGGCGGCAGCCAGCCGAAGTCGCGCGCCCAGCCTTCGAGCGTCGTGCGCACCTCGGTCGCCGGCATCGCCGCCGCGAGCGCATCGGCCGCGTCTGCGGTCTCGCCGGCGCGGAACGCGAGCTTCGCGAAGCTCGTCGTCGCGTGCGAGAGCATCGTGATCTCGCCGAAGCGCGGCTGGAGGACCTTGTACGCGGCGCCCCACAGGCCGAGCGCCGATAGCTCGCTCGCGCGCGCCTGCAACTGCACGGCACCGTGCGTCTCGGCAAGCATCGCGGCGGCCTTGCGCGCCTCGGCGATCCGCGCGCGCAGCTCATCGTCATCGGGCGCCAGCAGCGCGAGCGCGCGCGCGAACCCGGCATCGGCCTCGGCCGGCGGACCGAGCGCGGCGGCGCGGGCCTCGACAAGCGCGCGCGTCCGTGTCGCGTGCGAACAGCTCGCGCAGGCGGCGGCCTCCGCCGTGGCCTCGGTGCGCGCGGTCGCCATGTCGCCGAGCCGCCCCGCCAGCTCGGCGCGCGCGGCGTGAATGCGGGCCTCGACCGGCGCGATCGCGAATGCGGGGCCCATGTCGACGACGACGGTGATGCCGAAGGCCGCGAGCGTCGTCTGCGGCTGCTGGTGCGCGAGCAGCGCCACCGTGCTCGCGTCGAGGCCGCGCAGCACCGTCGGATCGCGATCGGGCACCGTGCGCGTGAACAGCTCGAGTACGTCGGCGGCGAAGGTCGCCTGGTCCTTGTCGCGGTCGGTGAGGTCGGCGATCTGGTCGAGCAGGCGGTGCTGGATCGCGGACGTCATCACGTAGTCGAGGCCGGCGGAGCTGTCGGGGTGGAGGCGCAGCTCGCGGTTCCAGAACGCGTTCTCCTCGGCGAAGTCGGCGGCGCGCGATACGCCGACCGCCATCAGCGCGAGCCCGATCGCCGCGAGCAGGAGCAGTGCACGACGGCGGGCGGCGGGCGAGAGCATGACGAGCACGGTCGCGAGCACGAGCGCGAGGCCGAGCGTCGGGACGTAGAGGAAGCGCTCGGAGACGAGCGTCTGCTGCGAGGTCTGCGCGATGTTGAGCGTCGGGGCGATCGTCGCGAGCCAGAACGCGATGCCGACGGCGGCGGCGGGGGCGCGGCGGCGCAGCAGGGCGATCGCGGCGAGGGTGGCGACAAAGCCGAGCGCGCCGAGCGCGATGTAGGGCGTCGAGTAGACGAACGATCCGTCGTGCGGGCGGACGAGCGCGTGCTGGATCGACAGCGCGTGCGGCGCGAACGTCAGCGCGAGGAAACGGCCGTACGTCTCGAGGACGGCGCGCACGTGGTTGGCGAGCGACAGCGTCGCGGGCGATGCGATCGGCATGACGACGGCGCGAATCGCGACGTAGGCGATCGCGATCGCGGTCTGCGGAACCATCGCGCGGAGCAGCGGGCGAACCGCGGCGCGGTCGATCGGCGGGCGGCCGAGCGCGACCCACGCCTCGACGGCGGCGAACACCGGCAGGATCACCGCCTGCTCCTTGCACATGTACGCGCCGGTCGTGCCCAGCGCCTCGAGCGCGAGACCGGCGGCGAGCACCCCGCGGTGACGGCGCGCCATGCCGGCGGCCGCGACGAGCAGGAACAGCATGCACACGACGTCGGTGCGGCCGGCGATCCAGGCGACGTTCTCGGCCTTCGTCGGGTGGATCGCCCACACCGCGGTTGCGGCGAACGCGGCCCACGACTGCGACGTCCAGCGGCGCAGCGTGACGAACGCCAGCAGCGTGACCGCGACGTGTGCGAGCGTGTTCGTGATGTGGAACTGCAGTGGCGCGCCGCCCGCGAGGCGCCAGTCGATGGCGTACGTCGCCGAGATCAGCGGTCGCCAGTAGTGGAGGCGGTTCGGCACGTGGATGCCGGCCCAGAAGTCGCTCGTGAACCACGACTTCGCGGCCGCGAGCGTGTGGACCTGCGCATTGCCCTCGATCAGCGGGTGGTCGTCGAAGATGAACGGCCCGCCGAGCGCCGGTGCGAACACGAGTGCGGCGAGGACCGCGAGCGCGAGCGCGAGGGTCAGGTCGCGGCGCGAGGCGGTCACGGCAGCGGCTCGAGCGGCTCGGGCGGCGGCTCGGAGCCGACGAGGTCGTGGCCGCCGGTCGCGAGGTTCGTCATGTCGATATGCGGCGTGAGGCGGGGGCCGAGCAGGATGTACATCGTCGCGGAGATGTCGGGGCGGTCGCGGTGCCAGGCCTCCTCGAAGCGACGGCGCGTCTCGAGGACCTCGGCGGCGAGCTCGTCGGAATTCGCGTTCTCGAGCTTCGCGAGCCGCTTGATCAACGCCTCGCGCGCGGCGCGGTCCTCGGTGACGAGGATCATCTCGCGCAGCTCCTTGACCGCGCGATCGTGTTGCCCGAGCTTCGTGCGCATCACGGCCGCCCACTCGGCGGCCTCGGCCGGCGCGCCCGGCTTGCGGATCGCCGACTCGATCAGCAGCGTGCCCTTGTCGTCCCACGCGCGGCGCTGGGCGGGATCGGTCGTCTGCAGGTCCTGCGTGTAGATCTGGCCGGCGAGGTAGGGGAGCTTCCAGTCGTCGGGGAACTGCGTCATGCCGCGCTCGAGGACGGCGATCGCATGGACGTAGGTCTCCTGGGTGACGCCTTCGTGCGCGAGCGTCATCGCGCGGGCCCCCCACTCGTAGACGCGGTGGAAGTGCGGATCGAGCGCGGTGATCGCGTCGACGAGCCCGGCGATGCCACGCGCCGTCGATTGGCCGCCGCCGAAGTAGCCGGTCAGCCGGATCCAGAACAGATCCGCGCCGAGCTCGCGGTAGCCGCCGCTGACGTACGGCGCGGCGCCCGGCGAGACCGCGAACGGCTCCTCGGTCGCCTCGTGGCGAGCCGCCTCGGCGACGACCCGCGCTCCCCGCGCGCCCGCAAAGGCAACGGCGGCGATCGCGATGGCGACCGAGGTCCTCACGCGCCGAGTATACTCTCGACAATGCTCTCGCCGAGGCCGGCCATGCGGCTGGCGATCGCGATCGGCACCCTGATCGTCGCGATCGCGACGCTCGCGTTCGCGTGGGGGCACTGGGACACGGTCTACGACGACGCGTTCATCTACCTGCGCTACGTCCGCAATCTGCACGCGGGCTGCGGCCCGACGTTCACGTGCGGCGCGCCGCCCGTCGAAGGCTTCACGAGCCCGCTCTACCTCGCGGTGCTGTGGGCGGGGACGTTCTTCTCGGCGCACGGCGTGTGGCTGACGCAGGTCGTGTCGACGGCGCTGCTCGTCGCGGCGGGCGGGCTCGCGGTGGGGGCGGCGGGCGTGCTCGCGTTTCGCGACGACGCCTGGTGGAGCGCACCCTCGGCGGCGCTCGCGACGGGGATCCTGCTCGCGCTCGATCCGTTCGTGCTGCTCAACGCGAACATCGGGATGGAGACCGCGCTCGTCGCGGCATGCGTGTCGCTGGTGCTGCTCGCGCACGCGGCGCGGCGGCCCGGCCTGCTCGTCGGCGCGGCGATCGCGGCGATGCTCGCGCGCCCCGAGGGCGTGCTGTTCGTCGTCGCGCTGCCGCTCGTCCCCGAGCTGCGTCGCGTGCGAACGCTCGCGCCGGCGGCGGCCGCGATCGTCGTGCTGACCGCCGCACGCTACGCGATCTACGGCGACGTGTTGCCGAACACGTACTACGCGAAGTCGGGCGGAACCTGGCAGCACGCCGCGCTCGGCGCGACCTACATCAAGGACTGCGTGCTCGACTTCCCGGTCTGCGTGCTCGCGGTGCTCGCCTGCCGCACGCGCTACCTGCCGGCGGTCGCGCTCGCGTGGCTCGCGTTCTTCGTGCGCAGCGGCGGCGACACGTTCGAGTACAGCCGGCTGTGGTTCCCGCTCGTGCCGGCGCTGACCGCGCTCGCGCTCGCGCACGTCGGCGGCATCGCGCGGCTCGGCCGTCTCGCGCCGATCGCCGCCCCCGCCATCGCGCTCGTCGCCGGCCTGCGCGCCGCGATCTGGCATCACATTCCGGATCAGGGCACGAGCCCGCGAGTGATCGAGTGGATGAACACCGGCACCTGGCTGCATCGCCACGTCCCGCCCGGCACGCTCGTCGCGACGGTCCCGATCGGCGCGATCGGCTACTACGCGAACCTGCCGGTGCTCGATCTCGTCGGCCTGACCGATCGCACGATCGCGCACGCCGGCCGCACCGTTCCCGCGGAGCTGCTGACGAAGTCGTGGATCGGCCACGAGCGGCACGACACCGAGTACGTGCTCGCGCGCGCGCCGAAGCTGATCGTGACGACGATGTCGCGCTCGACCCCGTGGACGCTCGCCGACGCGCGCGCCGGCTTCTGGGCCGACTGGCTGCTGCTGCAGGAGATCAAGGCGGGCCGGGCGCCGTATCACGTGCTCGATATCGCGCTCGCCCCCGACGAGCACGTGCTCGCCTTCGAACGCGACTAGCGCGACTAGCGCGACTAGCGCGGCGCCAGCGCGTCGACCATCGCCCGCGCGTACGCCTGCGGCTCTCCGGTGAGCCCGTCCGCGAGCGCGCGCCACGTCGCCGCGTACTGCTGGTGCGCCTGCGCGGCGAGGTCGTCGCCGGCGTTCGGGGACGCGTAGTCGAAGCGCATCGCCGCGTACAGCTTCTTGTTGAGCGCGAACAGCTCGTCGAGCGAGGGAAGCGGCGTGCCCGTGGGGAGCACGCGGAAGACAGCGCCGTACGGATAGACCGGGAAGCTCTTCGCGATGTTCGCCTGGAACTGATCGATGAACAGCGGGCGGCCCGTCGCGAGGACGAGCTCGGCGATGCGCACGCTCGGAACGGCGGGCCGCTCGCGCACCAGCGTGTCGAGATCGATGCCGAGCTTCGCGCGCACGCGCTCGCGGTAGTAGGCGAGGCCGACCTGGGGCGTCATGATCACGGTGACGTCGCGGCGCTCGCCGAGCACGGCCTGCACGTACGTCGAGCCGAAGTGCAGGATGTCCTGCGTGCCGATCAGCACGGCGCCGTCGGGAAGCGACCCGAGCGTGTTCTCGAGCGAGCGCTGCACGCACGCGGTGTGATAGCGCGCGACCTGCGGCACCGAGAGCAGCGCGCCGCCGACGAACACGGCCGCCGCGACGAGGATCGCGACGCGCAGGCGCACGCGAGCGAACAGCTGTTCGGCCACGGCGTCGAGGCCGACCGCGACCGGCACCGCGAGCAGCACCATCGGCAGCAGGTGGAAGCGCGAGACCGTGTAGAGCTCGAGGCCGACCGGCCGCAGGTTGAAGCGCGCGACGAACAGCGGGCCCGCGATCAGAAAGCTCGCGAGCCATGCCGCCCACGCCGCGCGCGACTCGCCCGCCGCGCGCGACGCGCGACGCCACGCGAATACGATCGCGGCGAGCGGCAGCCACAGAAACGCGCGGCCGAGTGTCGCGGCGAGTGCGAGCAGGCTCTCCGTGATCGGCACGTGCTCGCCGTGCGGCGACAGCTGCCCGGGGCCGCCGTAGTCCATGCGCAGCACGTGGTGCGCGAGCTCGGAGAGCGACGAGATCTTGCCCCACGACGCGGGCGTGCTCGGCGCGACGAGCAGGTAGGCGTACGGCGCGAGCCCGACGAGGAGGCCCGCAACGCCGGCGCCGAGCGCCCGCCACGAGCTCTCGCGAACACCGCGAACGACTCCGAGGAGCCCGATCGGCGCGACGAACGCACACGTCAGATGGTTCGACAGCCCCAGCCCCGCGATCAGCGCGAGCGCGCCGACGCGCCGGGCCCCGCGTACCGGCCCGTGCGCCGCCGCGAGCCACAGCACCGCGGCCGCGACGCAGCCGTTGAGCGCGAACACCTCTGCCTGGCTCTGGACGCGCAGCACGACCGGGCTCGTGACGACGAGCGCCGCCGCGATCGCCCCCGCGAGTGGCCGCGCGCCCCAGGCCTTCGCCGCCTGGACGAGCAGCACCGCTTCGATCGCGGTCAGCAGGCCGGTCGCGAGCGCCGCGGCGTGTGCGGGCGTGCCGGGCAACCAGCTCCATGTACGGAGCCACAGCACGTAGAGCGGATACCCGGTCGGGTGCGCGGCGCCACCCAGGGCCCCGAGGCTCGCGAGCTCCGCGTTGTCGCCTTCGACGATCGTCGACGGTGCGATAAGCGCATACAGAAGCAGCGTCGCGAGCCCAAGAACGGCAGCCGGAGTGCCGAGAATTGTCACCGCGCGTTTAGTCAGAATCGGTAGTTACCCCAGTGTTCACGCAGGAAATGCAGGTCCAGCGATTGCTGAGGGCCAGCTTACGCAGAGGGGAGGGGCAGGGCATGAGCAGGTTGCGCAAGAGCCTCGAGCAGAGAGGTTTTACCCTGATCGAGCTCATGATCGTCGTCGCGATCATCGGCATCCTCGCCGTGGTCGCGATTCCGGCCTTCATGGACTACATGAAGAAGGCGAAGAAGACCGAGGCGTCGCTGCAGCTCAACAAGCTCGCGAAGAACGACAAGGTCTACTACGTGACGAACGCGGCATTCGTGACGGACAACGGCGCCGCGAAGCCCTCGTCGGCGACGAACTGCAAGTACGCCGTCGACAGCACCTGGGCCTCGGACTCGGGCTGGGCCGCTCTCGACTTCCAGATCGACGAGCCGAACCTGTTCCAGTACTCGTACACCGGGGGCGCGTCGTCGGCGAACGCCAATGCCGTCGGTGACCTCGACTGCGATGGCACGTCGATCACCTACGGCCTGTTCATGACGTCGCCGAATGGCAACGCGGCGATGACCATCACCGAGCCGCCGCCGAACTCCGACTGACGCAACCGCTGCACGGCCGCCGGCCGAAAAGTTGGTGGCACGGCAGTTGCTCAGTACGCTTGCCGAAACCAAGGGGGTATCCAGCAATGAACAGTCTGCGCACGAAGCTCAAGCAAAAAGGCTTCACGCTCATCGAGCTGATGATCGTGGTCGCCATCATCGGCATTCTCGCGGCTGTCGCGATTCCTGCGTTCATGGACTACATGAAGAAGTCCAAGAAGACGGAGGCGTCGCTGCAGCTCAACAAGCTCGCGAAGAACGACAAGGTCTACTTCGTGACCAACGCCAGCTTCGTGACGGTCAACGGCGCGGCCAAGCCCGCGTCGGCGACGAACTGCAAGTACTCGGTCGACAGCACGTGGGCGTCGGACTCCGGCTGGGCGGCCCTCGACTTCCAGATCGACGAGCCGAACCTGTTCCAGTACTCGTACACCGGTGGCGCGTCGTCGGCGAACGCCAACGCCGTCGGCGACCTCGACTGCGACGGCACCAAGATCACGTACGGCCTGTTCATGACGTCGCCGAGTGGTAACGCGGCGATGAGCATCACCGAGCCGCCGCCGAACTCGGACTAATCACCAGCACAATTTCGTGACGCAGACGCCGCCCGCAAAGGCGGCGTTTGGCGTTCCGGACCTCGGAGTGTCTCAGTCGAGGTCGCCGTCTTCGCTGCCCCGGTCGATGCCGAGCTTCTCGAGGCGATAGCGCAGCGAGCGAAAGCTGATGCCGAGCAGCGTCGCGGCGCGCTTGCGAACGCCGCCGGCCTGCTCGAGCGCGCGCAGTACCCAGTCGCGCTCGTAGTCGCTCATGATGCGGTCGAGGTCGACGCCCTCGGGCGGCAGCTCCGCCGGCAGCTCGGCGGCCGGCTTCTGGCTGCGCTCGTCCGGCAGATCGCTGGCGCCGATCATCGTGGACGAGCTGAGGGCGACCGCGCGTTCGAGGATGTTCTCGAGCTCGCGCACGTTGCCGGGGAAGTCGTAGCGCTCGAGCTTGCGCATCGCCTCGTGCGACAGCGACACCGCGCGGCCGTGCTCGGCGCCGAACCGCTTGAGGAAGTGCTCGACGAGCAGCGGGATGTCCTCGCGGCGCTGGCGCAGCGGCGGCAACCGGACCTCGATCACGTTGAGCCGGTAGTAAAGGTCGGCGCGGAATGCCCCGCGGGCAACCTCCGCCTCGAGGTCGCGGTTCGTCGCGGCGACGACGCGCACATCGACCTCGTGCTCGTCAGTGGCGCCGACGGCCTTGACCTTGCGCTCCTGGAGCACGCGCAGCAGCTTGACCTGCAGGCCGAGCGACAGCTCGCCGATCTCGTCGAGGAACAGCGTGCCGCCGTCGGCTTCCTCGAACAGGCCGCGCTTGTCGGCGACCGCGCCGGTGAAGCTGCCCTTCTTGTGGCCG
>JAFAOG010000224.1 GCA_019237945.1 Deltaproteobacteria bacterium
GCTCTCGCTCGAGTTGCTTCGCTTGCGCGTGCGTCAGGCCGGCGTCGATCTGCTGCGCGACAATCTCGATAAACTGACGATAGCTTTCGTCGAACGGACGATGCGCGGCGACCCCGGCGATGAGCACGCCGATCACGGCCTCCTTCGTCGCGAGACGCAACGGAACGAGAAACGCCGGTCGTGTCTCGTGCTCGCCGCGAACGAGCGTCGGGCCTTGCTGCACCACACGCGCGATCGGCCACACCGCGCGCTCGTCCGCGAGCGACACGACGTGAGGCGCCTCCGGCGAGCCGGGCGCTACCGTGGCGGCGGCCAGCGTCGCCTGCCGGCTGTCCGGATCGAGCAGATAGAGCAGAACGAACGGCACGTCGAGCGGATACGCGCCGAGCGCCGAAACCGCCTGCTCGCACGCCTGGCGCAGCGTCGCCGCCCCGGCGATTCCCGAAGCGAGCGCGCGGAGCGCACCGAGCCTGCGTTCCGCCACCACGCGCGACGTCGTCTCGATCGCCGTGTGGTGGACGCCGCACACCGCGCCAGTCGCGTCGCGGATGGGCGAGTACTCGAACGTGAAATATGCCTCTTCCGGCCGGCCGTCGCGCTCGACGACGATGCGGCGATCTTCGGCACTGCTCGCGACGCCCGCGTTCATCGCGCGGTCGACCATCGCCTCGATCTCGTCCCAGATCTCGAGCCACGTCTCGCGCGCCGGCTGACCGAGCGCAGTCGGATGCTTGCTCGCGCCGAGGAGCTTCCGCCACGGCTCGTTGTAGATCTGGATCAGCTCGCGTCCCCACCAGATCGCGGTCGGGTGCGCGGACTCGATCATCGTACGTACGAGCGCCCGGAGCTCGGTCGCCCATCCCAGCGCGGGACCGAGCGGCGTCAGCGCCCAGTCCTTGTCGCGCGCCGTCCTCGCGATCTCCCCAGCGCTGCCGAAGATCCGAGCCACCGCGTCGAGCTCGGAGCGCGCCTTGGGACGCGGCGTGCCGGCAACGATCTCGCCGATGATCTGCGCGATATCGGGCAACCCGACGATCAGGTCCGAGGCGCCCGCCGCGATCGCGGCCCGCGGCATCTCCTGGGACTTCGCCGACTCCGGGCTCTGCACGATCACGCGTCCGCCGGCGCGATGCAGCTCGCACGCTCCGATCGCACCATCGCTGCCCATCCCCGTGAGCACGACGCCGATCGCGCGGTGCGCGAAGCTCCGCGCAACCGACTCGAACAGCCGATCCATCGGTCGCTCGGAACCGCCGCCGCACGGAGCCAGCCGACAGGTCCCGTTCGGCAGCAGCTCGACGAACGAGCGGGGCGGACACACGTGCACCTTCCCCGGCGCGAGCGCTGCACCCTCCTCGAACCACTCGACGGCCCGCTGCTCGAGGCGCTTGCCGTAGAACGCGACGACCTCGGAATCCGGCGACAGGTGCTGCATCACCACGACCGGGACCGCCAAATCGCGTGGCAGCGCCTTCAAAATCGAGACGATCGCGCCCTCCGCTCCGAGCGAGCCCACGACGACCACGACGTCGAACCCATCGCCGCTCACGCCACGCGAGCGTCTCACAGCGCGGATCAGCCAACTATGGAGCGGGAGAAGGGATTCGAACCCTCGACGTCAACCTTGGCAAGGTTGCACTCTACCACTGAGTTACTCCCGCAGTGCGTAGGCCGTCTTTCTAGCGGCCCCGCCCGGCGTAGTCAAGCGGTAGGCGCACGGTTGCGTGCTCCCGGGCGGTCGGCCGGTTAGGCCTTCGGGCGCGAGGCTTTATCGGCGTGCAGGGCTTCGTCCGCGCGCTGCGCGAGCGACTCGATCGTCTCTTCTCCCGCCTCGACCACACCGATCGACGCGGTGACCGCGCCCTCGAGCAGCTTGGCTTCGGCGATCTGGGTGCGGAAGCGCTCGGCCAGGATCTTGGCGCCGTCGAAGCCGGTGCCGGGCATGACGATCGCGAACTCGTCGCCGCCCAGGCGGAAGCAGGCGTCCATCACGCGCGTGTGCTTGGAGAGGATCGTGCCGATCATCTTGAGCAGCTCGTCGCCGGCGGCCTCGCCGTAGCGGTCGTTCGCGGTGTTGAAGCCGTCGAGGTCGAGCAGGGCGAGCGAGAAGGACTGGCCGTAGCGGGTGCGGCGGGCGAGCTCGATGTTGACGCGCTCCTCGAACGCGCGGCGATTCAAGAGGCCGGTGAGGGCGTCGTGCGTGTTGTCGTAGCGCGGGCGCGGGAACGAGCGCGTGCGGTGGAGCGGGATCGCGATCACGTTCGCGAGGAGGCGGACCGTCTCGACGTCCTCGGGCGTGAACGCGCCCGACTTGGGCTGGCCGAGGCCGAGGGTGCCGACCGCGTACTCGCCGTGCATGATCGGGACGGCGATCTGGGTGCCGTCGTCGGAGCGGGAGGGCTTGCGGTCCTTGAGCGAGCGGCCGGTCAGGCCGTTCTCGGAGGACTTGCGCTGGCCGAGCTGCTGGCTGGCGCCCTGGGCGGCGCGGCAGACGACGTCGTCGCCTTCGACCAGCTCGACAGTGGCGATCGTCGCGCCGGTCAGGAACGCGGCTCGCTCGGCGACGACGCGCATGACCTCGTCGGCGTTGAGGGCCGCCGCGGCGATGGCGTTTTGCAGCTCGATGATGGCCAGGAGCCGCTCGGCGCTCGGAGTGTCCGCCATGGCCCCGAGCATAGCCTCAAATGGGGGGCTCAGTCGTCGTGCTCGGTCTTCTTGCACTCCGGGGCCGGGCCGCCAGCGTGAGGGGCGGCGAGCGCAATGTTGTCGAGCTTGACGTTGTCGGAGCGCATGCCGGCGGGGCCCGAAATCTGGCGCGCCTCGGGCGGGAGGGTGCCGGTCCAGACGAGGGCGTTGTCGATCCAGGCGTAGAGCGCGTCGCCGACGATCTCGGCTCGCAGCGTGTGGGTCGCGCCGACGTCGAGGGCGGGGACGGCGCGCGCGGAGGCCGGTTTGATCTTCGTGTAGCCCTCGGCGCCGCACTCCTCGTGGGTGCGCTTGCCCGGGTTCGCCTTGACCGACACCTCGAGCTTGGGCTTGGGATCGAGGCGCCACATCACGTAGACGACGTTGCACGAGTCCTGCGCGCGGAGCTTGACGCCCATCTGGCGGCGTAGCTCGCCGTTCGCGAGTGCGCGGGCCTGGTCGGCATCGCCGCCGAACGTGAACGTCAGGGATGCGGCATCGCCGCCGGCGCCGCGGGCGAACGCACGGACGGTCGGCTGGCGGATCGCGGCCGACGCGACATCGCCCTTGGTCACGCAGATCTGCTCGTGCGCCACCGCGTGGACCTCGATCGAGGGCGTGCGCTCTCCTCCTGGTCCGGCTTCGACGTGCGTGGTTCCGCAGGCGGCCATCAGCAGGAGGAGGGTGTACCTCACTTCGCTTCGCCCCCGGCGACTTCGCGGAGCGCGGCGAGGTGAGCGGTGAGAAACGCCTGGTCGGCCTTCGCCTTGACGTAGTCGAACCACACGGTCTGGCGATACTTCTTCGAGTCGTCGCCCGGGATCTTGGCGAGCGCATCGAGCTGGCGCTGCAGCTCGGCGACGAGGGCGGCGTTGTCCTGCTGGCGCTTGGACTCGACCTCGATCAGCGTGCGGACGCGTTCGATCGTCGCGTCGACGCCGAGCGGATCGTGGCCGGTCTCGACGAGGCGCTTGCGACCGGCGGCGGCCTGCGAGTTGCCAGGGCCCTGGAACAGCAGGCCGAGGTTGAGGTCGAGCTCGACGACGCCGAAGAACTGCGTCGGGTTGGCGACGGTCGAGTCGAGGAACTCGTCGACGCCGGCGCGCACGTTGAGATCGAACGCGGCCGCGCGGCGGAGCTTGGCCTCGTACGTCTCCATGTCGGCGTCGGCCTGGTGGTACTCGACCATCGCGGCGCCGAGCGGCTTGTCGGTCGCGGCGGGCAGCGCGGACAGCTGGTTGTGCGCGTCGGCGGAGAGCTGGCGGATCTCCTCGACGCGGAGGCGCAGCGCCGTCGCTTCCTGCGCGGTCGCGCGGCGGGCTTCGAAGTCCGCGTTCGATTCCTTGAGGATCTGCTCGGCCTCGCCGAGGGCCTGATCGAGGACCTTGGCGCGCGCGGCGAGGGCGCGGGCGTTGGTCTCGCCGCGGACGGACTCGAGCGCGGTGTGGCGGCGGCAGTCGGCGTCGGCGTGCTGCTTCGTCGCGATGCCCGAGTAGAGGCCCGAGAACGAGTAGCGAACGCCGCCGATCATGCGCAGCGTCGTCGACGGTGCGACGGTCGCCGAGGCGATCGACTGATCGACGTAGCCGAACATCCCGAGGAACGTCGGCGACATCTGGACCACGCTCGTCGCGGAGGCGACGCCGTGGACGTAGTCGCAGTATCCGTCATCGGGAGCGGACTGCGCGTGGGCAACGGAACCTAGGAGGACAAGGAAGAGTAGGGCGCGCATTAGATGAGGAGGGGTCTGCCTCCGACGAATAGCACGTCATCTTCCGCCGCAGCGGCTTCATCCAGTTGCAGCTCGACCATCTGGCCGCGCAGCGTCTTGTCCTTGTGCGGGTGCTTGAACTGCACTTCGCCCGGGAGAACTTCGAGGACAGTTCCGACCTTGTGACAGATCACCATGCCGAGCTTGCAGGCGTAGAGACCCTTGCCCTTCTCGACCTTCGTGAGGTTTCCGTACGGGACAAAAGCGACCTGCGCGTGATCTCCCAGCGCTCGCAGGTAGGACGTGTGCTTGAGCGATTCGAGCAGCTTCTCCTCGCGCTCGAGCGAGAGCTTGAGCATGTCGCGGTTCTCGATCGCCTTCTGCGTCTCGAGGCGCGACGCTTCGTACTCCTGCTTGATCTTGAGCACGTCGTAGCTGATCGCGGCGTCGCTGGTCGTGTTCGCGAGCAGCGCCTCGAGCGAGCGCGTCTGGGCCTCGAGGTCGGCGGCGCGCGTCTCGAACTCGGCCTGGCGCTCGGCGAGCGAGAGGTTGGAGCTGGAGATCTGCGCGAGCTGGAACTTGCCGGCGAGCATCTGCTGCCGATCGACGAGGCCGGCGCGCCACTCCTGCGCCATCTGCTTCTGTGACGCGGACGCGTACGCGTTGTTGCTGCGCCGGATCGAAGCGCGCGTCGAGGCGGCCGCGTTCGCGAGCTGGTGCATCCGCTCGAGCGCGGCCTTGCGGCCTTCGAGGTCGGACTTGATCGCCTTGGCGAACTCGAGCTGGAACTCCTGCTGAACCGCGATCGCGCGCTCGGCGTCGGCGAGGTCGGCGGCCGTGCGGTCGCGCGACGTCTGCTGCGCGGCGAGCTGCTGCTGCAGCGAGAGCACCTTGTCGTCCGTCGGCGACACCGCCATCGGCACGACCCAGCTGTTCGACACGTAGAAGAACGCGGTCGTCGCGATGTAGCCGATCAGGACGATCACGATGATCGTCAGGATCGCGAAGCCCATCAGGCGATACGCGCTGACGACGTGCTTCGTCCACTGCTTCATGTCGAGCTTCGGCGCGCCGAGGCCGAGCTGCTCGAACACCGCCCAGCGAGCCGGCGTCGCGGTCACGGGAGCCGGCGAGACGTGCGCTTCCGAGCCCTGCGCGATCACCGGCTGCGGGATCGGCGCGGCGTGCGCGGGCGCGAACGACGGCGGCGGAGACGCGATCGTCGGCGCCTCGTTCTCGAACGCGAGCGGCTTCTGCACGAACGCGGGCGGCGGCTGCGGCGCGAGCGGAATCTTCGGCGCGGTCACCGGAGCGACCGGCGCGAGCTTCGGCGCGACGACAGCGACCGGCGCGACCTTCGGCGCGGCGACCGGAGCGGGCGCGACCGGCGCCGCGGTCATCGACGGCCACGCGGCCGACGCATCGAAGCTCGCGGGAGCGCGCGAGGCCGGGGCGGCCGGAAGCGGAGCCGGCTCGGCGCGCGGCGGGACGACCTTGCGGTTCTCGGGCGGCGTCGCGAGGTCCTTCGCCCACAGGTTCTTCTCCGGGGCCTTCGGCCGGGAACCCCAGCTCGACGGCTTCGCATCTCTGACATCCGGCAGCGCATCGCGACCGAAGACGGGCGTCACTTTCTTGTCGTCGATCAGCTGCGAGATGGCGCGCGGCTTCGCGAACGGGATGACGTTAGAATTGGTCAGCGGAGCGGCAGGTGCTGTTGGTGCCGGAGAGACCTGCGTGCGGTCTCGATCGCCGAATACGCTGGGGATCTGGGGCCGCGACTTGCGCTGATGCATGGAGGCAAGTGCGTTGTGCAAGACGTGGGCGCAGAGATCGCGTGCGTAGACCTGCGGACGCTCGTGCCTGTGCACGCTCCACACTGAGAGTTGCGGGCCCCACGCGGGTGGGAGAAGTCGTCACCCGGCTTCGTGTTCGATCGAGCCAAACCCGCGCACAACCTGTTGCGCATGTTGTGCAATTGCAGCGGCGCGACTCTTGCTGAACGTGCATCTCGCGCCGGTGAATGACTTTCCGATCTACCTGTTCATCTTTGTCGTCTTCCTGAACCGGTACGTGTTCGGGTTCTATTTGACGCGCGTCAAGGGCCGCAAGATCGACGAGAAGATCGCGGGCTACGAGCCGACGATCACGATCGTCGTGCCGCTCTTCAATGAGGGGCCGTCGATCTACGACACGATCGTCAGCCTCGTGAACCTCGAGTATCCGAAGGAGAAGCTCGAGGTGATCGTCGTCGACGATTGCTCGACCGACGACTCGTGCGCGTGGGCGTGCAAGGCCGCTGCGCTCTACGCGAACGTCCGCGTGCTTCGCAACGAAGTGAACATGGGCAAGCGCCGCGGCATCAACGCCGCCGTGCGCGCGAGCCGCGCCGAGATCATCGTCTCGGTCGACAGCGACGTGATCGTGTTTCCGACCGCGCTGCGCGAGCTGGTCGCGCGGTTCACCACGCCGCAGATCGCGGCGGTCGGCGGGCGCGTTCACGTGTCGAACCCCAACGAGAACTGGCTCACGAAGCTCCAGACGATCAAGTACTACTTCGGCCAGGAGCACCTGAAGAACCTCGAGCGCTCGCTCGACTCGGTGATGTGCCTCTCCGGCTGCCTGACCGCGTATCGCCGCCACGTGCTGATCGAGCTCGAGCCGATCCTCGAGAAGCGCAACATCATGGGCGTCGAGATCAAGTACGGCGAGGACCGGTTCCTCACGCACCAGATCGTCAAGCACGGCTACAAGACGCGCATGACGATGGACGCGATGTGCTTCACGAAGGCCGCGACCAACCTCAAGGGCTACTTCAACCAGCAGCTGCGGTGGAAGCGCTCGAACATCGTCGACTTCATGGTCGGCCTGACGCACGCGTGGACGCTGCACCCGCTGATGTGTCTGCAGTACCTGTCGATGCTGCTCCTCTTGCTCGTCTATCCGTTCGTGATCGTCACGCACGTGATCAGCGGCCAGTTCTTCGACCTCGCGCTCATGCACTGCGTGCTGATCGGCGCGTTCGGCATGATCTACTACTTCGCGCCGTCGGTGCGCGCGCTGCCGCCGTGGCTGCGCGTGCATCCGATCTCGTTCATGCCGATGGCGGTCTTGATGCCGGTCGCCTATGTGCTGCTGACGCCGCTCGGCTTGTTCACGCTCGACAGCTCGAGTTGGGAGACGCGCGGCCACCAGGGCGCGCCCAAAGGCGCGGCGCCGTGATCGTCGCCGCGCATCAACCGGCGTATCTGCCGTGGCTCGGATATCTCGACAAGATGGCGAAGGCCGATGTCTTCGTCGTCATGGATGATCTGCAGTACGAGGCGCAGAACTTCCAGAACCGCAACCGCATCAAGCTCAACAACGGCGCCGCCTGGCTGACGGTGCCGCTCGAGAAGGGGCCGCAATCGCAGCGCATCTGCGACAAGAGCATCTCGAACGCCGGCAGCCCCAAGGAGCATTGGCAGCGGCGCAGCTGGGAGACGCTCAAG
>JAFAOG010000505.1 GCA_019237945.1 Deltaproteobacteria bacterium
AAGAGTCGACCCAGCGGCTGCTCGCGCGCGTGCGGCGCGGTGCGGCCGATCCGGCGAAGATCGGGCGGCTCGTCACGGTCGTCGAGGACGATCTCGGCATGCCGCTGCATCGCGCGGTCGAGGGCGCGAAGGTGCGGCTATCGGGGCAGGCGCTCGCGCGCGTCACGCTGCCTCCGGTCGACCTCGATCTCGGCATCTCGCGCGACGCGTTCGACAGCTGGATCGCCGAGGACCTCGCCGCGATCGATGCCGTGCTCGACGACGTGCTCGCGCGCGCGGGCGTGACGGCAGAGCAGGTCGATCGCGCGTTCGCGACCGGCGGCAGCTCGCTCGTGCCGGCGGTGCGCGCGCATCTCGCGGCACGGTTCGGCGGCGACAAGCTCGTCGGTGGCGAGGAGCTCACGAGCGTCGCGTGGGGCCTCGCGGCGCGCGCGCACCAGCTGTGGTCCTAGCTCGCGGGGTGGTCGGCGAGGAACTTGTCGACGACGCGGTACCAGCCGGCCGGATCGTCGAAGAACACGAAGTGACGCGTGTGCGGCAGCACGACGACCTCGTGATGCGGCACGGCCGCGACCTGCTGCTTGTACATGCCCTGGTAGCCGCCGTCGGCGAGCACGAGCAGCAGCGGCGCGGTGATCTGGTTGACCTTGTCGGCGACGCTCGTCGTCACGAGCTCGAAGATCGCATCGCCCATCGTCTGGCGGTCGCTCTTCGCGATCGCGTCGAGGTACGGCGCGATCCGCTTCGGATCGGTCGTCATGCTCGAGTACGCGGCGCGGACCTGCTCGGGCAATTCATCGTCGCCCGCCTGCGCCCACATGTTGCGCAGCGACTTCGCGGTCTCGAGGTCGTTGTCGGCGAGCGCGGGCCCTGCATCGACGACGATCACGCCGCCGAGCAGATCCGGTGTGCTCGCGGCGAGCGAGTACGCGATGAAGCCGCCCATCGAATGCCCGACGACGATCGGCTTGTCGAGGTGATGCGATCGGATGTAGCGGACGAGCTCCTTGCGCACCGTCGCGGCGAGCGGGGGCTTGACGGGCTTGGTGCCGGCGAACCCGGCGAGCGTCAGCACGTGCGCCTCGACGCCGCTCAGGTGATCGACCGTCGCGTCCCACATCGCACCCGGGCACCCGAGGCCGGGAATGAAGATCACCGGGCGCCCCTCGCCCTTGATCGAGACGGTGAACGACTTCGGCTTGCTCGCCTTGTCGACGAACGGATCCGGCCCGTCGCCTCCGCTGTCGCGCGCGTGCTTCGGAGCGCCGCCACATGCGACGAGCAGCAGCACGGCGAGCCAGCGCATCAGTCGACGAAGTATGCCTGCGTTTGATTGACGTCGGCGCGAGACGTGAACGTCGGCTTGCCTTTTTCGATCGCGCAGCACTGCGCCGTGCGAAACGGCGGGAACGAAGGCCGCCCGAGCAGGTACGCCCCGAGCCCCGAGATCGACGGCTCGTGCCCGACGACAACGACCCGCACACCCATCTCCATGATCGCGTTCGCGGCGACGCGCGGCACCGCCGACGGCTCGAGCGCGCGCAGCGACACGATCGGATGGAGATAGTCGAGGCTCGCCGCCAGCAGCTCCGCGGTCTGCACCGCGCGCGGCAGCGGCGAGCACACGATCGCATCGGGCTCGATGTTCTGCTCGCGCAACAGCCGTCCGAGCACGCGCGCCGCCTCGCGTCCGCGCGCCGACAACCACCGATCGCGATCGCTCCCCGCATCCTCCTCCGGCACCGCATCTCCGTGCCTGACCAGATAGATGTGCATCGCCGTATCCTACTGCGGCGCGGTCACGGGACCAGCGCTTCCTTCTTCCGGCGGCAACGGCTCCTCCGCGCTGCCCGATCCTGCCGCCGTCGGCGGGGCCTGCTTGCACAGCGGCGCGGGCGACAGCGCAATGACATCGAGCCCCAGCCCGCCCCTCTCGTCGAGGCGCAGCGCCTCGCGCCCGCTCGCCGCATCCCAGATCCGGATCGCGCCGTCACCATCTTCGTACGCGAGCGTCGTCGCATCGAGCCATCGCGTGTCGAACCGACTCTTCGCGGTCAACAAATGCTTGAGCGCCCCCGTCTTTGCAT
Organism: Deltaproteobacteria bacterium; assembly: GCA_019237945.1. GTDB lineage: Bacteria > Myxococcota_A > Polyangia > Haliangiales > Haliangiaceae > JABFXX01. The sequence continues at coordinate 2,088 of JAFAOG010000505.1, forward strand.
CCGCGACATACAGCGATGGCGCCGCATCCTTCGCGCACGGATCGACGGCCGTCGAGAACGCGATCCGCGCCCCACCGGGCGCCACGACCACCGAGCTCTGCGCGGTCTGCCCGCTCTCGGGCACCGCGATCGTCCCGCCGGCCGCGGTCTTCAGCTGCGACGTCACCGGCGGCTCACCGCTCCACGCCGCCTCCACACCGTCCGGAACGCGGACGATATGCCCCTCCTCGAGCGACGCCTCGACCCGCGGCACGGGCAGCCCGGCAATCTTCGCCAGCTTTCCGGTCGTCTTGTCGACCGCGCTCGCCACCCCATCGACACCGACCACGAGCGCATCTCCCGGCCCGTACCCGACCGCGAGCTGCTTGCCCGCCGGCAACGAGATCCGCTTCCCGACGAGCTTCAGCTCCGCGTCGCGAACCTCCAGCCACGGATGCGCGATCGACGACGCCCCACCATCCGCTGGATGATCGACCTTGTCGAACCCGATCACCGACAGCTCGCCGCCCGCGCGCGCGAACCCGATCACCTGATGGTCGCTGTGCGTGATCCGGAAATACCGCTTCGTCTCGCGATCGAACACGTACACCTCGCCACGGCTGTACGCCATCTGCACGCCCGACTTCTCCGGCCACCGAAACGGACTGCGCCGCCCGATCACCCACAACCCGCTCTTGATCCGCTTCCCGTACTCATCCCGGATCTGCTGCGCGACGCTCGTCACCGCCGCGCCCTGCGGAGTCGCCAGAAACGCCGCCAGATCCTTGTCCGCCGCAAAGTCCTCGTACGCGTAGTAATCGCCCGCAAGCGCGGTCACCAGATGATCCACCGCCGCCGCCGCGTCCCCTTGCTGCGCGAGCGCGGTCGCCAGCAACCGATGCGCATCGAGGTGCCACACATCCTTTGCCAGCGCGGCCTCACACTGCGCCTTCACGCCCGCCCAGTCCTTCGCCTTCGCCGCAACCTTCGCCTTCTCGAACGCGGGCCGCCCATCGTCATAGATGAAGTTGAATCGCCCGATCCGATCGACGCCCACCACCGGAAGCGCGATCGGCGCCGCAACGACCTTCACGCCCGCATCTTCCTTTCCCCTCACGCCATCGGATTTCTTTCCGCACGCCGCGATCAACACGACCGCCACGACCACCCGTGGTAATGCTTGCAGCACCAACGGAGGATGCCATGAAGACCATCACCCTCGCTGCCGCCTTGCTCGCGATGGCCGCCTGCCACCACGACAAGAAGCCGACCACCCTGCCGCAGCCGACGCCCGACAAGCCGGCCGCCACGGAGCAAAAGAAGCCCGAGCCGCAGGTGACGCAGGATCAGCAGGTGAGCCCGAACCTCGCGCTCGCCGGCGACATCGTCGCCCTCTGCGGCATCAAGGCGGGCGCGACCGCCAACCCGTCCTTCGATTACAACAAGGACGAGCTGACCCCCGAAGACCGCACGGTCCTCGATCAGCTCGCCACCTGCATGATGACGGGCGCCCTCAAAGGCAAAGCCGTCTCCCTGATCGGTCGAGCCGACCCGCGAGGCACCGAGGAATACAACCTCGGCCTCGGCTCGCGCCGCGCCGAATCGGTCAACGGCTACCTGACCAAGCTCGGCGTCGGCCAACCGCAGCTCGCCGTGACGACGCGAGGCGCCCTCGATGCCACCGGCACCGACGAAGCCGGCTACGCGAAGGACCGCCGCGTCGACGTTCAGCTCAAGCAGGACTGATCGCCGTTACCCCGTCGCGACGCCGAGGTCGCGCAGCAACTCGAGCGCGCGCTCGCGGTGCGGTGCGGTCGCAGGCACCACGCGCTCGAGTGCTTCCGCTGCAACCACGAGCAAGCCGACGCGCTCGGCGCGTTGCCGCGCAAGCGACATGACGGCGACCGCCGCTTCGAGGTCGAGCGCCCGTGGGCGAGGGTTCGAACCCTCGTTCTAACGGCCGTTCGTACGAACTTCCGGGGAGCACCACCAGTCACGCGCCACCGGTACGAGCTCCGCCCGCAGGTAGCGCATGCGCGACGTGAGGGCATCCGCGTTGGCGCGCGACGGTTCGGCTCGGCACGCTGTACGCGGCGATCGCCTCGCGAACGTTCTCGCACCACGCATGACGCAGCAGGTACTCGGCGCACGTCTGCCGGTCGGTCTCTAGGCGATCTCGCACTTCCGGCTCGACGGACAGAAACGCGCGCTCGCTGCGCAGGCAGCGCTGCCGCAGCAGCTCGCTCACAGGCCGCCGGCCGCGCGCAGCATCTCGATCAGCTTCGCCGCCGCCGGCCGCTTGATCGGCCCGTATCCCTCGAGGAAGAAGCAGTCATCGCCATCGGCCACGATCACGATCTCGTCGTAGTCGGCCGTCGGCTCGGGCGGCGTGGCCGGAGCCGGCTCGCGCCACGCATCGTCCGCGAGCTTGCCGAGGTAGTCCTTGTTGTGCGGCGAGAGCGGCTGCGTCGACTCCTTCTCCAGCTTGCCGAACGAGGGCGTGTTCGCGGTCTTCGAGCTGCCGGCGAAGAGCGTGTTCGCGTCGTCATCGACGACCACGCGCCACGGGGCGGAGGTCAGGCCGCCTCCGGCGACGTAGATGCCGTGCTGCGGGACGAGCGGGATGAGGTTGGCCGGGAGCTTGGCGCGCGCTGTGATCGGGCGCTGCGCTGACGAGAGCGGCTTTGCAGGCGGCGGCGCCGCATGGTCTGTGCACGCCACGAGCAACAGGATTGCCAGCACCCTCGTCATGGCCGGGAACATATCGTAGGCTGGCCGCGATGGCGCTCGAGCATGTCGCGCAGGGCCAGACCCGGTTTTTTACGCCAGGGGTCGCGCCCGATCCGCGCGGGATTCTGCTCGGGCGGTTTTGCTTGATGACGTTCCCGACACTCGAGGGCGCCGTGAGCTGGCTGCGGCTGTACTCGAGCGAGGCGTCGCTCGACGAGCTGATGGCGAACTTGACGATCACGAAGGCGCGCACGCAGCTGGGGAGCCGGGAGATCGTGATCCAGATTCCGGCGGTTTCGAGCTATGCGAGCGATCGCGCGGCGCGGCTGGCGCGGCTGGTCGGTGGTGCGATTTACACGGGGACCGCGAAGCACTTCGTGAAGTATCGGGATGACCGGTCGCCGTACGGGTACGACGCGGTCGACATCGGCGCGATGCCCGCGCAGGTCGACTTCATGGTCCATGGCGACGAGTTCGCGCAGGGCTACATGAAGGAAGGCGAGCTTCCGTTCGCGCGGCTGCTGTTTCGCTTGAGCATCCGGAAGGTGCCGGGCGGCGAGAACCTCGCGATCGAGGATCGCGGCGAGCTGTATCTCGCGGTCGCGCACGGGCTCGCGGATGGGATCATCCGGTATCTGTGGCGCAACCGGGTGGAGGCGGAGGCGGGGTTGTTCCAGCCGCGCACGCAGAGCGCGTTCGAGGAGCGGCAGCGCGGGTACATGTGGATCCGCGTGCGCGCGCTGCCCGAGCGGATCCTGGCGCTGTTCCTCGGGACGCCCGGGATCGATGTGTTCCGGCCCGCGGGTGCGAACGCGGCGGTCGCCGTGGGGTACCAGCATCCGATCGACCTCGCGAGCTGTAGCAGCGTGTTTCCGCCGGATACGTTTCATGTGTTCTGGCCGAACGATCGGGTGGATGTGCTGCCCGGGCCGCTCGCGCTCAGCGACATCGCGGATCTGACGAAGGTCGACGTCGAGCTCGATCGCCCGAAGGATCCGGGGCAGCAGGCGGGTGGGCCGCCCGAGCCGATCGGCGTCGAGCTGCGGCTGGCGGCGGCGATGGGGCCGCCGAGGCGCGTCGTCGCGACGCTGATTCCCGTCGAGCACGGGCCGCGGCTCAAGCGGATCTTGTTCGCGCTGCCGCCGGTGTCGCTGCGCGGGCACCGGGTGAGCGTCACCGATCGCGGGATCCTCGTCGTCGGCAGCGAGAACCTCGACGTGATTCCGCTGGGACAGCTGCTGTGCGAGCTGACGCCCGGCCTGCTCGTGCCGCTCGGCATGGACATCGTGCCGCGCGTGTCGCCCGAGGTGCTCGCGCGCGCGCTCGGTCATGCGCCCGGTGTGGTGACCGTGTTCCCGCCGCCGTCGTCGAAGGACGACCGGCCGTTCCAGGTGCCCGACTCGGCGTTCACGACGCTCGAGCGGCGGTCGCTCGCGAAGCTCGAGGTCGATCGCGCGGATGTCACCGACCTCGCGGCCGAGCAGGTGCCCGAGGCGCAGATCGTCAACGATGCGGTCGGCCGGTTCGCGCTGTGGGGCTTTCCGGATCCCGCGGATCGCAAGGCGCTGCCGAGCGGCGGCGGCGGCGACAACAAGTAATGGCGCGCGCGCACGTCAGCACGTTCCTCGACAGCTTCGTGCGCCCGCTCGTCGGCGGCGGCGAGCTGCACATCGGCGCGCCGATCCCGCAAGCCGACGTCGACCGGTGGGAGCAGGAGCTCGGCCACGCGAGCGTGGAGCTGGTCGCCGTCGACGAGGCGCGCGCCGCCGTGCTGTCGACGCTCGTCGTGCGGCCGCCCGCGCTGGTGCTCGATCGCGACGAGCTCGCGCTCGCGGCGGGCCTTCACAACGCGCTGTTCCTCGTGCATCCGCGCGCGGAGCGCTGGAGCGTCAGCGAGCGGCAGCGGCGCCGCATCATGGACACGGCGCTCTCGCTCGTCAGCCAGCCGCTCACGCAGCACCGCACGCGCGTGATGGCGCGCCACGCGCTGCTCCACCAGGTGTTCCACCTCACGCGCTCCGACACGGTGGTGTCGTGGTGGACCGGCAAGGCGCGCTTTCAGGGCCAGCGGCCGAGTGCGCGCCTGACCGCGTGGCGCAGCGTGCGCCGCGTGCGCGAGGACGTCAGCGTCGTCGACTTCGACGAGCTGCTCGCCGTTCCCGACACGGCGCCGATCATCGCGACGCTGCTGCGCCGCACGCCGCTGACCCAGCTCCTCGACTCGCACGCCGGCGCACCGCCGCTGCACTGGGAAGATGCGGTGTTCATCCTGCGCGATCACGAGCTCGCGCGCGCGGTCGCGTATCGCCTGATCCCGGCCAACGTCCCGCCCGCGAAGCAGATCGACGGGCCGGCGCGCCTCGCGGCCGCATTCGAGCAGATGCTCGAGCGCACGCCGTCGGAGACCGACGTCCGCGCGGTCGCCGCGTTCCTCGTTCACCTCGGCGCGCTGTTCTGCGTCGGCGAGCTGAACCTCCGCGAGGCGGCCGGCAAGAGCCCGCTGATCTCGACGGTGCTCGCCGCGGAGGCCGCCGGTCAGCGCCCGCGCGGGCTCGCGACGCTGTTCGCGCTGCCCGGTGCGCTCGCGCTCGTCGACAAGCGGCTCGCGACGCCGCCCGGCATCGACGCGATCCCGCAGCTCGCGGCGCGCTGGAAGGTCCATCGCTCGCAGACCGCGGAGCTGCTGAGCGACGCCGTGATCGACGCGCTCGCGCAGCGCCTCAAGCGACACTTGCGGCCGGGTCCTGCACCCGATCCCGCAAGCGTCGTGTCACTGCCGACTCAGTGACCGTGCTTCTCGGCGCGTTCTTCGCGCTTCTCCTCGCGCTTCTCTTCGCGATCTTCCTTGCGGTCGCTCATCGCTTCGCGCGTCGCCTTCTCGGCGCGGCGGATCGCTTCGATCGCGTGCTTGCGATCCTTCTTCGCCCAGAAGTTGTCCTCGCGCTCCTCGAGGTCACGCGCGGCCTCGTGTAGCTCCTTCTCGGCTTGCTTGAGGCGGTCGCGATAGACGAGCTTGCTCTCGATCGGAGCGTGCTCGGTGACGGGGCGGCCGTCGTCGACGCGCGCTTCGCGGATGTCGTGCAGCGCATCGTCGATGTCACGGATCGCGACGTGCTCGTCCCACTTCACATCGGCTGCGCCGGTCGGCCGCTCGAGCATCGCGCGCGCGTTCCGCAGGTTCTGGATCGCGGCCATGTACGCGGGGTGCGCCGGCGGAGCCGCGA
>JAFAOG010000531.1 GCA_019237945.1 Deltaproteobacteria bacterium
CGACTACGACCTGGCCGCGTCGCTCGAGCTCTGAGGGCGGTGAGCCTCGCGGCACTTGAGGCGGTACCACGCGACCGCATTGAGGCCGAGCACGGCGTTGCCGAACGCGAGCGCGAGGTAGCGATGCTCGATGAACCGCGCGGCGAACACGCCGGCGATGAGGTACCCGAGCGATGCGGGCGCGATGCGCGGCTCGCCGAGGATCGCGATCACGCCGACCATGCCCGACCAGAACAGCGGGAACGCGATCTGCACCCACGGTAGTGGAATCCCCGCCATCCAGCCGCACGTCGTCCACATCGCCTGGATGAAGAACATGAACGGCATCACGAGCAACAGCCGTCGATCGATCTCGGTCGTGCCGAACCGGCGATACGCGAACGCGGCGAGCGGCGCCGATGCGGCGAGCGCGAGGTACGTGCCGCCGGCGAACTGCGCATACGTCTGCAGCGGCAGCCCGGGCACGTACGCCATCAGCAACGGGATCACGGTGAAGACGAGACCGATGACGGCGACGAGCAGGCTGCGCTGATCCGCGTTGACGCTCAGGTCGCGTTCCTTCTGCAGCTTCGCCAGCTCGGCGTCGCGCGCGGCCTGCTTCGTGGCGGCTTCCCGGGCCTTCGCGAGCAGCGGTGGCGGCGGATCGAGCTCGCGCAGCAGCGCCACCGCGGCGGCCGGGCGATCGCGTGCGAGCTCGTACTGGGCGACGGCGAGCGTCGCGCCGGTCAAGCCGTCGCGCGCATCGGCGTTCTCCGACCACACCGCGAGCGCCTCGTGAAAGCCGAACCGGCACGCGCCGAACAGACGATGCACCTCGTCGTCATTGCCCTCGTCAAGGGCGACCCGGAGCGCCGCGAGCCGCGCATGCGCACCGAGCGCGAGGTTGGCCGAGCCGCGATGCTCGAGATAGCGCTGCAGCGCGAGCCGCATCTCGTCGACGCTCGCGTAGCGGTGCGCCGCATCCTTGTGCATGGCGCGGCGGCAGATCGCGGCGAGCTCGACGGGCGCATCGGCAGGCAATGCCGGATCCGAGAGCGCGATGCTCGCGAGCGCCGCGATCGGCGTGGTCGCGAGGTGCGGCGGCTTCCCCGAGAGCAGCTCGCACAAGATCGCGCCCGCGAGATAGACGTCGGTGCGCTCCGAGAGCGGCAGCGTGATGTCCGCCATCTCGGGCGCCATGTAGCAAGGCGTGCCGACGATCTGTCGCGACTCGCTCGCGAGCGGCAGCCGCCCGGTCGGATCCGCGCGCAGCGACACCGCGATGCCCCAGTCGAGCAGGTACACCTCGCCGAAGTCGCCGACCATGACGTTCGCCGGCTTGAGGTCGCGATGGATGATCCCGCGGCTGTGCGCGAACCGCACCGCATCGAGCACGCGCAGCAGGATGCCGAGGTTCCACGCGAGCAGGTCGCGCGCACCGAAGCGATCCTCGACGGCCGCCGCATCGCCGATCAGATCCGCCCACGCGACACCCTCGATGCGCTTGAGCACGATCAGCGGCAGCCCGCGATCGTCGACGCCGAGGTGATGCACCGGCACGATGTTCGGGTGCTCGAGCGAGCCGGTGATCCACGCCTCGCGAAGCAGATCGAGCGCCGCATCGGGGTCGCGATGATCTGGCCGCACCGTCTTGATCGCGACCGTGCGCCCGAGCGCGACCTGCTCGGCGGCGCGGATCACGCCCATCCCGCCGCGCCCGATCTCGTCGCCCGCGCGCAGCTGGTTCGACGCGGTCGGCGAGCCGCCGGCGAGGTGATTCAGCATGTCGAGCGCGCGCCGCGCCGTGTCGTGCCCGACGCGTGGTCGCAACGTCGCGCGCGGTGCGCCCGCGAGCGTGTCGCGGGTCTCCGCGTCGAGCGTCTCCAACAGCGCGTCGGCACTGCGAGGGTGAGCCACTGTGGCAAATGGTACCAGTGGCCCGCCCCCCGGGCACTGGCAATGTCGCTACCGCAGCCCCCGCGGGGTGTCACAACTTCCGTGCCGCTCGTGCGTTGGTATCGCGATATGCGCTGGCCCCTCGTGCTCGTCCTGGCCCTCGCGCCGTCCGCCCATGCCGAATCCAAGGTGCCGGACCACGAGGCGAGCCCGTACGACGCGGCCGCGGTCAAGGCCCAGGTCGCGGCGCTCGCCGACCCCGCGCTCGACGGCCGCGCCTCGGGCAGCGAAGGCGATGCGGCGGGACGCGCGCTGATCCGGGCCCGGCTCGATGCGCTCGGCCTGTCGCCGAAGGAGCAGGCGTTCGACGACGACGCGGGCCACGCGACCGCGAACATCCTCGCGACGCTGCCGGGCAGCGATGCCGATGCGGGCATCGTGATCGTCGGCGCGCATCACGATCACCTCGGCCACAAGCACCTCGGTGCGAACGACAACGCATCGGGTGTCGCGGCGATGCTCGCGATCGCGGACGCGCTGCACGGCACGCAGCCGCGGCGGACGATCGTCTTCGCGGCATGGGGCGCCGAGGAGCGCGGCGAGGAGGGCTCGGCGTACTTCGTCAAGCATCCGACGATCGACCTCGATCACGTCGTCGAGTACATCAACCTCGACATGGTCGGCAGCTACAGCGCGCGCGGCTGGGTCGCGGCGATGGGCACGTTCAAGAAGCTGCCGGCGACCGCGATGCTCGAGGCAGGCAAGAAGGCGTTCCCGAGGCTCTCGGTCGGCATCGGCGGGCGCGCGGAGCGCAGCGACCACGAGGCGTTCTGCGAGCAGGGCGTCCCGTACGTGTTCTTCTGGACGCCCGACGACCGCTGCTACCACGAGACGTGCGACACGACCGACAAGCTCGACGCCGCGCACATGGCGCAGATCGCGGCGCTCGCCGGTGACCTCGTGTCGCGGCTCGCGAACAGCAAGCAGGACTTGCTCGCGTCGCGCGCGAAGCTCGGCTGCTTCGGCCGCTAGCGCTGACCGGTGACGGGCGCGAGATATGCCGCGATCCGCGCGAGCTCGTCGGACGCGCTTCCCTCGACAATCGGACGCTCGAGCGGCGTCGCCTGCAGAAACGCGCCTCCCGACGCGAGCGGCACGACGCGCGCGCAGCGGCTTTCCGCGATGATCTTCTCGATCCCGCCGAGCGTCCGCACGTGCTCGACACCGAGGAATGTGCCCCATTGCGGTCCGCGGATGACGAGGCCCCAGCGGGGCTGCCAGTACATCAGATCGGTGACATGCCGGTTTTCATCGCGCGACAGCTGGCTGCTGTTCGCGCCCGCGGAGAGGCAACTCGCGTAGACGGTCGTCGTGGCCCAGTGCATGACACCTGCACGGACCGCGACCGCATCCGCAAAGGCAACGATCGCGTCGACCGCCCGTTGCGCGCGGATGTGATGCAAAGGCTCCGCGCCTAGCGCGCCCCAAACCGCATAGCGGCATTTCGTCAGCGACCGCGAGGCTCGATCCGCGCCGACGGTGCCTGCGGAGATCTCGATCTGCGCATGATCGGCAGTGCCGGGGGCGGACTGGACCGACGCGAGCCATGTGCCGCCGGAGCGTACGCGCTCGATGAGCTTCCAGCGGTCGAACGCGGAGGGCGGCGCCGCTTTCTGCGTGCCGTCGGGAACAAAGAAGTTCCGTAACTGATCGGCCGGCAGCTCGGCGCACAGCGCGACAATCAGCGCCTCGAGCGGCGATGGATCGTCCGCAAGCACGTGGTCGTGATGAAGCGCGAATCCGAGCGCGAGGGGCACACTCATAGACGACAAGCCGAGTAGGTCTCTCCGACGGGCGTGAAGATCGGGCCGTCCGCGTCCTGCTTGCAATGCTTCGCACGCTCATCGTTCTTGAAGCGCTCGCGAACGTCCGAGATGTAGCCAGCTGCCTGTCCGCGCGCTGCGCTTTCACTGTACGTGTCGGGCTTGAACTCGATGACCTTGCAGTCGTCGGGATCGAACTTGATGCAGTCCGGCCGTCCCGAAGACAACGTCACTTCCTTTTCGGCGCAGTCGCGGTCCTTTTGCAGCTTGCGGTGCATTTCCTTGCCGTATTCCATCCTCGCCCGAATCGTCGGGTTATTGGAGCCCGCCATCACGCCCTCCTTCACGCGGTCTAGAGTACTGCGGTCGCGGTTCATCTTCTCCATCAGGTCGTGGATCGCGTCTCGTGCTTTCTCGATGTCCTCACGGACGTGGCCGGCGTCGTCCTTGACCTCCGGCTTGTCCTCGAACTCATGCGCGCGTCCTGAAAGCGACTTGGCATCACTCTCGAGATCTCCGAGGCGGTCGAACTCGTGCGAGCCATCATCGACGGTCTTATCGTACGCACCCCGCACACGCTCGACAGCCTTGTCGCGCAGCTCCTTGTCGAGCCTGTCCACTTCATCATCGTCGCGCTCGACATCGGCGCGACATAGCTGGTCGACGAGCGCTGCAAGCTGGTCCTTATCCATCTGACGGAGCTTGACGCTCTCTTCGAGATAGTCGTCGACCTTGTGGCGTTCGGTGTCGATGCGCGAACGCAGCGATTCGAGATCCCGTTTGACGCTAGTCAGATCGTCTTGCGCATCGGCGCGTAGCGCATGCTGAAGCGGAAGAAGGACTAGCAACACCAAACCCACGACAACCCACGTACGTTTCAACATCCGCGAAGTATCAAGCAGACCGCGCGTATCCGCCTGCCGCAAGATGCTGCACGTGATGCTGGCTCAGGCCTCGGTCCGGCGGATTTTCCACAGGCCGACCGCGAGCCAGACGCCACCGAGCACGGCGAGCGTGATCGCGGGTGCGAGGCGGTCGGTTTCGCGGACGCCACGCACGGCGATGCCGGCGAGCAGGCGCGCCTGATGCGTGATCGACAGGACCTGCAGCGAGGCGGGGATCTCGCCGATCGGGACGTCGAACAGCAGCATGTAGATGATCGTCAGCGCCATGCCGTGCTTCGGCGCGAGCGTGCCGATGCCAGCCGCGACGAACGACACGGCGAGCGATGCGGCGACGATGCCGATGATCGTCGAGAGCGGGGCGAGGCGGTCCTCGGCGATCTGGATCGCGAGCAGCCAGCCGACGAGCACGAGCGCGGCCGCGATCGGGGCGAGCGCGACGAGCTTGCCGGCGATCACGTGCCAGCGGGGCAGGGGACGCGACCACAGATACGTGATCGTCTTGTCCTCGATCTCCTCGCCGATCGACGACGCGACGAACAGCGCGGGCACGATCGCGATCACGAACATCTCGACGACGTAGAGGTCGAGCGTGAATTCCGCGCGGTCGCTCGCGGGCGCGGCCTGGCGCAGCACCATCGCCACGATCACCGGGATCAGCGAGATGCCGAGCGCGACCCACACCGCCTGGCCGCGCGAGATCCGCTTGAGCGTGACGCGGGCGATCGTGCCGATCATCGACGGCCTCCCGTGAGGTAGTCGAACACGGCGCCGAGGTTGTTGTCGGGCGACGACAGCGTGCTGACCGTGATGCCCGCGTCGAGCACGGCGCCCGCGAGCTGGTCGTAGCAGCGGTCGGGGTCGCGAGTCTCGATCAGCACCGCGCCGCGCTCGAACACGAGGCGGGCGACGTGATCGGCCTGCGCGAGGGCAGCCCCGATCGCGTGCGGCTGATCGCACTCGACGCGGATGCGATGCGGGTGCTGATCGATCAGCTTGCGGATCTCGTAGACGTTGCCCTCCGCGAGCACCTGGCCGCGGTAGATCACGACGATCTCGCGCGTCAGCGCCTCGATCTCGTACAGCACATGACTCGACACGACGATCGTCTTGCCCGCGTCGCCGAGCTTCTTGATCCGCTCGACGATGTCGATGCGCGCGACCGGATCGACGCCGGTCAGCGGCTCGTCGAGCAGCAGGAAGTCGGGGTCGTGCGCGATCGCGGTCGCGAGCTTCGTGCGCTGGCGCATGCCCTTGGAGAAGCCCTTGACGCGCCTCTTCATCGCGTCCTGCATGCCCATCTCGACGAGCGCGCGCTCGGCCGCCGCCTTCGGCTTCTCGACGCCGGCGAGCTCCGCCATTGCGGTCACCAGCTCGATCGCGGTCAGCGTGTCCCACGTCTTCTCGTGCTCGGGCGCGTAGCCGATACGGCGCTTGACGCCGACGTCGTCGAACGGGCTCTTGCCGAACACCGTCAGCGCGCCGCGGCTGGGGCGCAGCAGGCCCGCCATCATCTTGATCAGCGTCGACTTGCCGGCGCCGTTGGGCCCCAGCAGGCCGACGATGCCGCCCTCGAGCTTCCACGTGACATCGCTGATGCCGAGCACGTGCCCGTACCACTTGCTGCAGCGCTCGGCGGCAACGATGGTCACGTTGCCCCTCCGACGCCGCTCTTCTGCGCCTTGCCGACGCTCGATGCGACGATCGCAATCGCGACCACGATCTGCACGGCGAGCGACACGATGCCCTGCGTCAGCGTCACGTGCGTCAGCCGCCCGCCGAGCACCGGCACGTCGAACAGCTTTCCGGCGACACCCTCGACCGCGCTCGGCAGATCGAGCGCCGCGATCCAGCCGGTGTGCGAGATGCCGCCGATCATGATCGCGATCGTGCCGCCGACGAGGTAGTACGCGGCCCACAGCGCGAGCGCGGTTCGGCGGCTGTCGGCGAGCGCGGAGAATCCGAGCGGCACGGCCGCGTACGCGCAGGTCGCGAGCGCGCCGACGAGCGCGGCCTTCGGCAACAGGACGAGGTGATCGATCACGTCGCTGAGCGACTCGCACAGGCCGAGCCGCAAGCCGGCGAGCAGCAGCGGCCCGACGAGCGTCAGGATCGCCATCAGAACGCCGAGCCCCGCGAGCTTGCCGATCACGTAGTCGCGCGGGCGCGTGCTGCGCGCGAAGTAGAACGTGAACGCGCCGCTCTGCACGTCGCCCGCGATGATCGTCGCGTTGAGCGTCAGACTGCAGATGAACGCGGCGCGGCAGAACCACGCGATCGATTGCGGAAGCGCGACGTCGCGGATCAGCAGCACGGCGTCGCCCATGCGGCCCATGCCGTGAAACATCCGGTTCGACATGATGTACATGACCGCGCCCGCGATGAACGCGATCAGCATCGCCATGCCGACCCACGCCTTGAAGCGCCACCACGTCTTCCACGCCATCGCGATCTGATGGCGCATGATCACGCGCCACCGCGTGCCCGCATCGCGCCGCGCGCCCGTGTAGCGCTGGTAGCCGAGATCGTGAATCGCGCCCTGGCTCATGCCGCCTCGATCACGCGCAGGAACGCGGCCTCCAGCGACTCGCGCCGCACCTCGATGCCGCGCACCTGGACGCCCACGTCGCGCGCCGCCTGGAACACGAGCTTGTTCGTGGCCGAAGCGGGCAGGTCGACCTCGAGCTGCACCGGCGTCGTCTGGCGACACGTCGCGCCGGCCGCCGAGAGCGCCGCCGACAATTTCTCCGGCTCCGCCTTCACCTCGACGATCAATTCGCCGAGCCGGCCGCGTGCGCCGCGCAGCTCGTCGATCGAGCCGACGAACCGCACGCGCCCCTTGTGCATGATCACCGCGTGATCGCAGACGCGCTCGACGTCGGGCAAGAGGTGCGTCGACAGCACGATCGCGCAGCCGCGCCGCACCGGCAGGTCGACGATCAATTCGAGCATCTCCTCGCGCGACCGTGGGTCGAGGCCGTTCGTCGGCTCGTCGAGGAACAGCAGCTCGGGGTCGTGCACGAGCGCCTGCGCGAGCTTCACGCGCTGCTTCATGCCCGTCGAGTAGCCGTCGATCGGCTGGTACCGCTTCTCCTCGAGGCCGGCGTAGTACAGCGACGCGTGCGCACGCTGCATCGCCTCGGTGCGCGGCAGGCCGCTGAGCTCGCCCGCGTACGTGCACAGCTCGACCGCGCTCATGCCGGCGAGGAACGCCTCCTGCTCCGGCATGTAGCCGACGCGATCGCGGATGTCGGCACCGCGCGTCGCGGCCGGGATGCCGAGCACCTCGGCGGTGCCCTCGAACGGCACGAGGCCGAGCAGGCACTTGAGCAGCGTCGACTTGCCGGCGCCGTTGGGGCCGAGCAGGCCGATGATCTTGCCGTCGATCGCGGCATCGACCTCCGACAGCGCGACGATCGGACCGAACCGCTTCGCGAGCCCCTTGAGCGCGATCAGCGTCAATGGATCACCTCGAGCGTCACCGGGGCGACGCCTGCATCGATCATGTCGAGCTGGCGCGCGGCCGCCTCGCTGAGATCGATGATCCGGCCGTGGCCGTAGGGACCGCGATCATTGATCCGCACGATCACGCTCTTGCCGTTCTTCTGGTTCGTCACACGCACCATCGTGCCGAGCGGCAGCGTGCGATGCGCCGCGGTCAGCGCGTGCTTGTCGAACCGCTCGCCGCTCGCCGTCATCTGTGCCTCGCCATACCAGCTCGCCATCCCGCTCATCGTGCTCTGCGTGTGGTGCGGCGGCTGCGCGGTGCGTGCTTGTCGTGACGGTCCGCCACACGCCGCCACCACCACCAGCGCCACCGCCACCAGCCACCTCGGCGTCGTCATCTGGTGCAGCCGGCTCCGAGGATGCGGCCAGCCTTGTCGAGCGCGGCCTTGCGCAGATCATGGCCGGTCGGTCCGTCGCCGAGCTTCTTGCGCAGATCCTCGCCGTGGCCCGGCCCGACGATGTCGCGCAGGTACGCCTCGTACTGGAACGTGTCGGAGTGCTCGTGCGTGTGGCACTGCGATGCGCAGTAGTCCTGCGGCGGGTTGCGCCGCACCGCGGCCGGTTTCTCCTCGCCACCCTTCGCGACGTGAATGCTCGCCGGGCCGTGGCAGTTCTCGCACTGGACGTCGCGCAGGTTGTCGTTGTGCGCGAGGTTGCTGCCGCCCGGCTTGTCCCAGCCGGTGACGTGACAGCCGATGCACTCGAGGTCGAACTGCTGCCCGCGATCGACGAGCGTCTGCCACGCCTGCGCGTGCACGGTCTTCTTCCAGAAGTCGACCGCATCCTGATGACAATCCGCGCACGCCGCCATCCCGACGTAGCTCGCCTCGCCCTTGCCCGGCGCCGGCACGGGGCGGCCCGCGGCGGCCTTGACGTTCGCCTCACCGGCGGTGACGTCGTAGTGCTTGACCTTGTCGAGCGTCGGCACGCTGCATGCGAGCGTCTTGTTGATGCGGATCTGCTCGAGCGTGAAGAAGCTGCCGCGCGCGGGCACGGCCATCGGGTGCGCCTTCAGTGCATCGCGCTGCGTCGCGAGCTGTGCGCGCTCGCCTTCCTTCTGCTTGACGAACGTCGGGTCGGCGCTCGCATCGGCCTTGAACTTCGCGAGGTCGGCGTCGAGCGTGGCGAGCTGCTTGTCGAGCGACGCGAGCTTCGCGCTGGCGGCCGCCTGACCGACCGCATCGACGAACGGCGAGCCGCCGCGCACGTAGAGATCGAGGCGGCTGACGACCTGGCCGCGGTTCGCCGGCACGACGAGCCAGCCATCGCCGACCTTCTCGGGCTCGATCGATACGCGGTCCGGCTCCGGCGCATCGAGGCCGAGGCCGGCGATCGTGAAGTCGATGCCGCCGATGTCCTTGACGAGCTTCACCGCGTCGCGCTTCGAGGAAGCCTGCACGAGCGCGACGACGACCTGCGCACCCTGCTGGCGGAGCGCGGCGACCTGCGCCTTACCGGCCGCGACCGGATCGGTGATCGCGAGGCCCTTCACCGTGTCCTCGGCGATCACGCTGAACGTGCCGACCTTCACGCCGCCGACGTCACTGACGACATTCGGCGTCTCCTTGAGGTCCTTCGTGTTCGCGACGACGCGCGGCATTCGCAGCGCATCGGGTCCCTTCGCGAGGTCCATCGGCCCGAGGCCGAGCGCGCTGACCTTGAGATCGGTCTTGTAGATGTCGGTGATGAGGTCGGCCTTGAGCTCTTCCTGCACGGCGAGGTGCGGAGGCACGGGCGACGCCGAGTAGAGCGTCGAGCCCGCATCGACGACGAGCACCGGTCCCTGCGCGCGCGCCTGATCGACGACCGCGACGGTGCGCGAGATGTCGCCGAGCGGGTCCGAGGTGCACCCGCATGGACCGATCTGCCCGCGCAATTCGGCCAACGCGAACACGGTCAGGGTCGGTTTGCTGGGCGCCACCGCGGTCCCCGAGCTTCCCTGACCTCCGCTTTTCACGTCGGATTTCGAGCAACAAGCCGCGGCGAGGGCGACCCCAATCACGGCTAACTGCCGGATCATGCCCCGGTCATATAGCACGTTGACAGCCCGTAAGTGCCTGGGTAGATTGCCGCGCTCTCAAAGAGGATCTCCATGGCTGTCGCGCTCCGCATGTCCCGCCAGGGCAAGAAGAAGTCTCCGTTCTACCGCATCGTCGCCGCTGATAAGCGCGCCGCTCGCGACGGACGCTTCATCGAGCTGCTTGGCACGTATCACCCGATCACGAAAGTTCTCAAGCTCGACCAGGAGCGCTACCAGAAGTGGCTCAAGGTCGGCGCGCAGCCCTCGGGCACGCTCGCCGCGGTCATCCGCCGCACTGCTCGCGCTGCCAAGGCCGCGTAAATGGCATCGGATCCGGATCTGGCGGAGCTGATCCGCTTTCTGGCCACGAACCTCGTCGACAAGCCGGACGAAGTCCGCGTCGAGCTGATCGAGGAGCGCCAGGCCAACGTCTACGAGCTCGAGGTCGCGGAGTCGGACCTCGGCAAGGTGATCGGCCGCGGCGGCAAGACCGCTCGCGCGCTGCGCACGCTGGTGCAGGCGATCGCGCCGCGCTCGCGCAAGCGCACGCTCGTCGAGATCCTCGAATAACAATGAAGCGCGCTGACGACGCGCGCATCGAGATCGGCGGGGTCGCGCGCGCCCACGGCATCAAGGGCGAGGTCGTCGTGATCACGCACGACCCCGACTCCGAGACGCTCGGCAGCGCCGAGACGATCGTGGTCGGCGGGACCGAGCGCCGCATTCGCCAGGCGCGCCCCACGCATCGCGGCTGGCTGATCGCGCTCGAGGGCATCGAGACGCGCAACGACGCCGAGCGCCTCCAGGGCCTCCCGGTCGAGGTCGCTCGCGACACGCTCGATCTCGACGACGACGACGTCCTGCTCCACGACCTGATCGGCTGCCGCGTCGTGCGCACCGATGGCGTCGCCTGGGGCGAGGTCGCCGCGGTGGAGCCGGGCGACATGCAGGACCTGCTCGTCATCCACGACGGCGATATCGAACGCCTGCTCCCCCTCGTCGACGTCTTCGTCACATCGATCGATCTCGACGCGGGTACGATCACGGTGGACCCTCCCGAGGGCCTCCCCGAATCGAAGCTGCGGCGATGAAGTTCACCGTCATCACGATCCTGCCCGAGCTGATCGAACCCGCCCTGACGGCGGGCGTCGTCGGTCGCGCGCGCGAGGCGGGCACGATCACGGTGTCGTCGATCAACCCGCGCGACTTCACGCACGATCGCCATCGCACGGTCGACGACACGCCGTACGGCGGCGGCCCCGGCATGGTGATGAAGCCCGAGCCGCTGCTCGCCGCGATCGGCAGCGCAGGGCAGGGCCATCGCATTCTCCTCTCGCCGGGCGGCCGCCCGCTGACGCAAGCGCGCGTCGCCGAGCTCGCCCGCAAGGATCATCTCGTGCTCGTGTGCGGCCGCTACGAAGGCGTCGACGAGCGCGCGATCGAGCTCGGCATCGACGAAGAGATCTCGCTCGGCGACTACGTCCTCTCGGGCGGCGAGCTCGGGGCGCTCGTGATCATCGACGCCGTCTCGCGCCTCGTGCCGGGCGTGCTCGGCGAGCCCGAGTCCGCCGTCGACGAATCGTTCTCGCACGGCCTGCTCGAGTACCCGCAGTACACGCGCCCGGCCGAGCTCGACGGCCGCCCGGTCCCGCCGGTCCTCGCCTCGGGCAACCACGCCGCGATCGCCACCTGGCGCCGCGAGCAATCGCTCCGCCGCACCGCCACGCGCCGCCCCGATCTGTTCCGCGCGCACGTCCCGACGAAAGCCGACAACAAGCTCTTCCCGCCGCTCCACGCGCGCACGCACCTCGCGCTCGTCCATCACCCCGTCGTCGATCGTAATGCCGCGATCGTCACGACCGCGCTCACCAACTTCGACATCCACGATCTCGCGCGCAGCTCGATGACGTACGGCCTCGCCGGCTATCACATCATCACGCCGATCACCTCGCAGCGCGACAAGGCCACCCACATCGCCGACGCGTGGATCGCCGACGCGCAGGGCGAGCATCGCGCGGCCGCGCTCCGTCTCGTGCGCGTCGCCGACTCGATCGAGACCGCGATCGCCGACATCACCGCCGAGCACGGCACGCCGCCGATGGTCGTCGCGACCTCCGCGCGCGCGGAGTCGTTCCCGACACTCCCGCGCGTCACGCCCACCCAGCTCCTCGCCACCGCGACGATCGACCCCCGCCCCCTGCTGATCCTCCTCGGTACGGGCTGGGGCCTCGCCGACACCCTGATTCCGTCCGCATCCTGCGTGCTTACCCCGATCGACGGCCCTTCAACCTGGAACCATCTCTCCGTCCGCTCGGCCGGCGCGGTCCTCCTCGATCGCCTCTTCTCCCGCCCGGCTTGACGGCAGGGGGTGATCTCCCGTAGAACCCTGCGTCCCATCGGCTTTTTGCAGGATTTCACGTCATGAGCGCCCAGCGGATTCTCGATTCGATCGACAAGAGCCAACGTCGCCAGGCCGCCCTTCCCGAGTTCCGTCCCGGTGACTCGATCAAGGTCTGGGCGAAGATCCGCGAAGGCGAGAAGACGCGCCTCCAGGCGTTCGAAGGCGTGTGCATCCGCCGCGTCTCGAAGGGCGCCCGCTCGACCTTCACCGTCCGCAAGATCAGCTACGGCGTTGGCGTCGAGCGCATCTTCCCGGACAACTCGCCCAACATCGACAAGATCGAAGTGATCGCCCGCGGCCGCGTCCACCAGGCGCGCCTCTATTACCTGCGCGACCTGTCGGGCAAGGCTGCCCGCATCAAGGAGCGCGAGGGCACGGGCGAAGCCGAGACGACGGTCGATGCCGCCTCGGGCGACGCGACCTCGGCCGATGGCACCGGCGAAGCCGGCGTGGCCGCCGCCGAAGGCACCGAAGGCAAGAAGGCCAAGAAGAAGGAAAAGAAGGCGAAGTAATTCGCCGCGCGGCCGCCCTCGAGCCGCGCACCTCAGCTTCGTCGCTCTCGCGCTTCGCGCGATCGAGCTGCACGAATGCTCTCGCGCCTTGCGCGTCAGAGCCGCGATGTACAACGGTCGAGATGAAGTCGACCGTCGAGACGGGCAGCGCGGCGGAGAGCACGGCGGTCAGCCTGCTCGTGCGCAAGGGGTACACGATCGTCGAGCGCAACTTTCGCTGCAAGGCGGGCGAGCTCGATGTCGTCGCGCGCGATGGCGATGTGCTCGTGTTCGTCGAGGTGCGGAGCCGTGCGGATGATTCGAGCGGGCGCGCCGAGGAGTCGGTCGGGGACAAGAAGCAGCGGCAGGTCGCGCGCGTCGCGATGCACTACATCGGGCTGCGCGATCCGGTGTTTCAGAAGTCGCGGTTCGATGTCGTGGCGATCACCGGTGGCGAGGCCGTGCTGATCCAGGACGCCTGGCGGCTGTAGCCGAAAATGAAAACGGCCGGGCATCGCTGGCCGGCCGTTGATCAGAAGCGCGCGGGCGCTACGACTTGCAGAGCGGGTATTGCGAGTTGCCCGTGCGGCCCGAGAGGTTGCAGCAGGCGTTCGCGGCGTTGGACGCGTCGCACGCCATCGGCGTCTCGAGGTGACCGCTATCCGGGATCACGATGTAGTCCTTGCAGATGCAGAACTTCCGGCAGCAGAACGGGCCGACGGTGACGGCGACGCCGCACGTGAAGCCCGTGACGCACGGGGATTCGGGGACGCGATCGCAGTCGCCGTCCGAGCTGCACTCGGCGGTGCAGAGGCCGACGTTGCCTTCGGGGTACGTCGAGCCTTTGGGGAGGTCCTTGCCCTGCGGGACGCGGAGGCAGGTGCGGGACACGCAGTCGAGGGATGGCGAGGCAACGACGACCTCGGACGGTGCGGGCATCTCGTTGCCGAGGTCGCAGATACGTCCGACGGGGTTGCTCGTGCAAGCGGAGAGCACGAGTCCCACCACCACGATGGAAAGGCGACCTAGCATCGGGGCCGATAATAAAGAGGCTGATAGGGAAATCAAGCGAACGGACGAGAACATCGGGTGACGGGGGGCGAGCGATCCCATGTTCATTGGTGGCCCGAGCGTCCGGTTTCCGTGCACGGATCTGCACAGGGGTCGCGTGCAACCAGTGGCGAAAGGATGTGTCTGCGATCGGTCCCTGGCTTGACAGGGATGCTCGCCACGCCGATGATTTCGCCGCCTACATCTTCTGATGCGGGCACCGGAGGAGCTTGATGCGCCTAGTGAAACATCTGTCTTTGGCGGCCCTCGCGGTCGCGACCATCGCGACGTCGGCGAACGCGGCGCCCAAGGCCGGCGGCAAGGGCGGCGATATGGAGTTCGAGCCGGAGAATGCGGCGTCGACTCCGCCGAGCAAGACGCTCGAGCGCGCGATCAAGCTCTACGACAAGAAGGACTTCTTCTCGGCGAGCATCGAGCTGAAGAAGGTGCTCGACGGTGAGTCGGGCGACGACGCGAAGAACAAGCAGCGCGCCGAGTTCTTCATGGGCAAGACGCTCTACCAGATGGGCTTCTATGCCGGTGCGCTCGCCTACTTCGACAAGATCGTCCAGGCCGGCGACAACCACACGTATCACGGTGCCACGCTCAAGTGGCTCGCGGCGCTGAGCCGCGTGCTGCCCGAGACGTCCGGCATTCTGCAGAAGATCGGTACGTACGATCCGAGCGCGCTCAACGATCCGAGCCTCGCGAGCGTGAAGGACGAGCTGCTGTTCCTGCTCGGCCGTCACTATTATGCGAAGGGCGGCGACGGCGACTTCGACAAGGCGATCGGCCTGTTCGAGCAGGTCGACCGCAACTCGCCGTTCTTCATCAAGGCGAAGTTCTTCGAGGGCGTGACGTACGTCCGCAAGTACGACGGTAAGCCCGCCGTCGACGCGTTCAAGCAGATCCTCATTATTGGTGAAGAGCGTCCGCCGCAGTACTCGGCCGACGACATCGACAACTACCGCGAGCTCGCGCAGCTGCAGATGGCGCGCGTGTTCTACTCGACGCAGCAGTACGACACGAGCATCAAGTACTTCGAGAAGCTGCCGCAGGACTCGGCCGACTGGGCGGAGTCGCTGTTCGAGGCGAGCTGGGCGTACTACATGAAGACGCTCAACTCGAAGGCGCTCGGCAACATCCTCACGCTGGATGCGCCGTACTTCGAGAACCAGTTCTACCCGGAGGCGGTGCTGCTTCGCGCCGTCATCTATTACAAGTACTGCTTGTACGACCAGGCCGAAGAGGCCGTGCAGGACTACAACGACAAGTACGGTCCGCTGACGAAGAACCTGAACGAGATCGTCAAGAAGTACGACGACAACGCCGAGTTCTACGAGTACGTGAAGAAGGTCCGCGTCGGCAAGGCGGGTCTCGATCCGCAGACGCAGCGCCTCGTCATGAGCGTGCTCAACGACAAGACGCTGCTCAAGAACTTCCAGTGGGTCGACGAGCTCAACCACGAGCTCGACATGCTCCAGAAGTCCGACAAGGCGTGGCAGACCACGCAGGTCGCCGCCGAGGTGCTCCAGGAGCTCACGGTCCAGCAGTCGGTCGCCGCCGGTGATGCCGGTAAGGTCGCCCGTGACCGCGTCGATCGCGAGGCGCGCGAGCTGGCTCGCCTGTCGCGCGACGGCACCAAGATCAAGTACGAGATCCTCGAGGCGAAGGCGAACAAGGTGTCCTCGGATGCCGTCGGCGCCCGCGTCTCGCAGGATCACAAGGAAGAACCGATCGTCATCGATGACGAGCACTTCCAGTGGCGCTTCAACGGCGAGTACTGGAAGGACGAGCTCGGTTACTACCGGTTCAAAATTCGCTCTCGCTGTCCGAAGCAGTAACGGCTAGTATTCGTCTCACGTTTTCCTGAATAGCCGGCCCATCGCCTCGCCCCCCGACGATGACGGCATTCCGAAACGCTAACCCTACGAGCTCCGATCTGCCGCGCTGCGGCGGATCCGGGGCTTGTGGTCGTTTCGGTCGCAGTCATTGTGATCACCTGTCGACTCGCCCTCGTCTCGCCGCTGTGTTGTAGTCCCGCCGGGGAAAAAGGAACTGCCATGTCCAAAATGAACGTCGTGCTCGTGGCCACGCTGCTCGCTTCGGCGAGCGGAGCGTGGGCCGATGGCAAGTACAAGCGAACCCAAGACGTGAAGGTCAACGTCACGCTCTCGGATCGCGTCAAGCCCATCCAGCCCAAGCAGCAGAACACCTCCGAGTTCAAGCCGGAGCTCAATGCTGACCAGGTGCTCTCGATCGAGGGCCTGGTGTCGAACATTCGCAACGAGCAGGAGCAGATCCTCGCTCAGCTGATCGACCAGACCCCCGACACCGAAGTCGAGGAGAAGTCGGACTACTACTTCCGCCTCGGCGAGCTGTACGCGAAGCAGCAGCGCACGTGGCGCCTCAAGAGCGCCGAGCTCGCGATCCAGGTCGACAAGGCCAAGACGCCGCAGCAGAAGGCGCAGCTCCAGCAGCAGTCCCAGAAGGCGGCCGACAACGCCAAGATGTACCTGCTGAAGGCGGTGAAGACCTACAAGGGCCTCACCGACAACGACGCCTTCCGCAACTACCCCAAGATGGACATGGCGCTCTTCTACTACGGGTACACGCTGCAGGGCGGCAAGTACATGAAGGAGGCGCGAGCGGTCTACGACAAGCTGCTCAAGAACTACCCGAACAGCAAGTACGTCCCCGAAGCGCACCTCGCGTTCGCGGATTACTACTTCGAGCAGGGCCAGCTCGACGACGCAGAGGCTCGCTACAAGCAGGTCCTCAAGTTCCCCAAGTCGAGCGCGTACTGGTACGCGATGTACAAGATGGGCTGGATCCATCTCAACAAGCAGCGCTTCCAGGAGGCGCTCGAGACGTTCTTCCAGGTCGCGACCGCGACGAAGAACGACAAGAAGCAGGAAGTCTTGAACCGCGCGTCGAAGAAGGACTTCGTGCGCGCATACGCCGAGATCGGCAAGGCCGACAAGGCGTTCGATGCGTTCAAGCGCGTCGACGCGGGCTACGCGTTCGACATGGAGCAGATCCTCGCCGACCTCTACCTGGAGCAGGGCAAGAGCGACAAGGCGATCTTCACGTACCGCGACCTGATGAAGCGCGCGCCGACGAACAAGAACGTCTGCCTCTGGCAGTACAACGTCGCGCACGCGTCGCTGTCGATGCCGGGCGCCTCGAACGCCGACAAGGTCGCCGAGATCGAGAACCTCGTGAAGCTGTGGGGCGCGCTCAAGGGCAAGAAGGTGCTGCCGCAGGCCGAGGCGCAGGAGTGCCATGACAACGCTGCGGCGATGTCGGGTGAGCTCGCTCGCGCGTACCACTCGGAGTCGTCGAAGACCAAGAACCCCGAGACGCTCGCGTACGCCGAGAAGCTCTACAAGGTCTACCTCGACGTCTTCCCGGATGCGGAGGACTTCGCGCAGACGCAGTACTTCTACGCCGAGCTTCAGTGGAGCCGCGC
>JAFAOG010000537.1 GCA_019237945.1 Deltaproteobacteria bacterium
GAAGGACAACTTCTGGCAGATGGGCGACACCGGCCCGATGGGCCCGTGCACCGAGATCCATTTCAACTACGACGCGAACGGCAAGTGGCCGACGAGCGATCCGTCGACGTGGGGCGGGTGGTTGGAGATCTGGAACCTCGTGTTCATGCAGTTCGAGCGGCGCGAGAAAGACGGCCCGCTGCATCCGCTGCCGGCGCCGTCGGTCGATACGGGCGCGGGCCTCGAGCGCGTCACGTCGGTCGTCCAGGGCGTGCGCAGCAACTACGACACCGATCTGTTCACCGGGATCATCGCGGCCGCCGCGAAGATCGCGGGCAAGACGTACGGCGCCGATGGCGAGGTCGACACGTCGCTGCGCGTGATCGCGGACCACGCGCGCTGCTCGACGTTCCTGATCGCCGACGGCGTGTTCCCCGACAAGGCGGGCCGCGAGTACGTGCTGCGCCGCATCTTCCGCCGCGCCGTGCGCCACGGTCACCTGCTCGGCATCAAGGAGCCGTTCATGCACCGCGTGTGCGAGACGGTGATCGAGGAGATGAAGGGCCAGTATCCCGACCTCGTCGAGCGCAAGCCGATCATCGCCGAGGTCACGCTCGAGGAAGAGAAGCGGTTCCGCGCGACGATGGACCGCGGTCTCGCGCTGCTCGACGACGAGTTCGCGCGCATGCAGAAGTCCGGCGAGAAGCAGGTCTCCGGCAAGGCCGTGTTCACGCTCTACGACACGTTCGGCTTCCCCGACGACCTCACCGAGATCGTCGCGAACGAGCGCGGCTACGGCGTCGACAAGCTCGGCTTCGAGCAGGAGATGGACAAGGCGAAGGAGCGTTCGCGGTTCTCCGGCTCGGGCGAGGAGGCGGTCGGCAGCGAGATCAAGACCGTCGCAAACGAGGTCGGCGCGACAAAGTTCCTCGGCTACGAAGGCCGCGGCGTCTCCGGCGAAGGCACGCTCAAGGCGATCCTGCTCGACGGCGAGCGCGTCCAGCACGCGTCGATCGGGGCGAAGGTCGCGCTCGTGTTCGACCAGACGCCGTTCTACGGCGAGTCCGGCGGTCAGATCGGCGACACCGGCTGGGTCACCACGAAGGCCGCGAAGATCCGCGTCGACGACACGAAGAAGCCGGCCGCCGATGTTCACGTGCTGATCGGCGAGGTCACGCTCGGCACGATCGGCGTCGGCGAGCACGTCCACTTCGAGGTCGATGAAGATCGCCGCGATCGCATTCGCGCGAACCACAGCGCGACGCACCTCTTGAACCACGCGCTGAAGAAAGTGCTCGGCGGCCACGTCGCGCAGAAGGGCTCGCTCGTCGCGCCGGATCGCCTGCGCTTCGACTTTGCCCACTTCTCGCCGATGACGCCGGAGCAGCTGCGGCAGGTCGAGGACCTCGTCAACGCCGAGATCCGCCGCAACATCGACTCGAAGGTCGAGGTCCTCCCGATCGATCAGGCGAAGCAGAAGGGCGCCGTCGCGATGTTCGGCGAGAAGTACGGCGAGCGCGTGCGCGTCGTCTCGATCGGTGGCGAGTCGCTCGAGTTCTGCGGCGGCACGCACGTCCGTCGCGCCGGCGACATCGGGCTGTTCAAGATCCTCTCCGAGGCTGGCGTCGCGCAGGGCGTTCGCCGCATCGAGGCCGTCACCGGCGCGGGCGCGCTCGACTACCTGCGCCGCCTCGAGGACGAGCTGCTGCGCGCGGGCGACCGCCTCAAGGCGTCGCCGTTCGAGATCGCGGCGCGCGTCGACAAGCTGCTCAACGAAGAGAAGGCGCTCGCTCGCGAGATCGAGAAGCTCAAGCAGCGCATCGCCTCCGGCGGCGGCGGCCGCGACCTGATGGCGGAAGCGGTCACGATCAAGGGCATCCGCGTGCTCGCGGCGGCCGTCGAGGTCGACGACGCCAAGGTCCTGCGCGACACCGGCGATCAGCTGCGCGACAAGCTCGGCTCGGGCGTGATCGTGCTCGCCGGCACGGGCGGCGCCGAGGTGAAGCTCGTCGCGATGGTCACCAAGGACCTCACCGACAAGGTCCAGGCCGGCAAGCTCCTCTCCGAGGTCGCCACCGCGCTCGGCGGTCGCGCCGGCGGCCGTCCCGACATGGCGCAAGGCGGAGGCAAGGACTCCGCCGCCGTCCCGGCCGCGCTCGCGAAGGCGCGCCAGTGGGTGGAGGAGCACGCGTAGTGGGCGCAGGCGGCCCGCGCTACACCGACGGTCGCCCGCTCGAAGGCGATCGGCCGAGCGCATCGCCGCCCGGAGCGCGCCTCGCGGCGATCGTCGCGCGCAACACGCGCAAGCCCTGGTACACGAACAAGCTGACGCAAGGTCTGATCTTCGCCGCGCTCGTCCTCGTCTGCCTCGCGCTGGTCGCGTTCACGAACCTCGCGAAGCCGAAGGTCGAATCGAAGCCGGCCGCCGCCGGCTCGGCCGCGGTGCAGCCGAGGGCCGATCACGTCGACGGCGTTTATCTGAGCCCCGGCGCCAAGCGGAAGAAGTAGCGCCGAAGTATTGGATCCCACAAAGCTTACAGCTGGCGCGTACGCGAGCCGGCTGTGTACGATGCTGGATCTGATGGGCAATGGGTCGGCGAAACAGGCGGACGCGACACCCGCACCGAGGACGCCGCGACTGTACTGGCGAGCACTGGTCGAGTGCGACTCGCTCGATGATGCGGTCCGCTTGATCGCGGCCGAGTACGACTTCGGGTTGCATCCGTACTTCCAGTGGATGCGCGCCGAGCAGACAGCGGTCGCCGACTTTCGCGCGAGCCAGGTCCCGTTTCGCTTCGCGGTCGAGGCGTTCTCGCAGTCGCTCGCGGCGGTGCTCGCGCGCATCCCGCGGCTCGAGTCTCGGATCGCGCTCGCCGACAACGTTGCCGACGAGCACGGGCGCGGCAATCAGCTCGCCAGCCACAAGCGCACGTTCGTCCAGTACCTGCGCGCACTCGGCGCGTCCCAGGAGCAGCTGCATGCGGACTGCCCGGTGTTCGTCAGCGCGTTCAATCACTCGCTGTTGAACTTCTGCCTCGCGCAGCCGCATCCGCCGGGCGCCGCGCTGCTCGGGATCATCGAGTACCTCTACATCGCGATCAGTGCCGACATCGGCGACACCGTGCATGCACGCGGCTGGGCCGCGCCGGGCAGCCAGCGCCACTACGACGTCCACAAGGAGCTCGACGTCGGGCACGCGGAGGATCTGCTCGCGCTCGCGCGTCCGTCGTGGCGTGACCCCGATGCTCGCGCGCAGGTCGCGCATGCGCTGCTTCTCGGCGCGCACTGGTTCTGGCAGCTGTACAAGGACATGGTGCCTGGATGCCCGTCCGGCTCGGACTGAAGTTCGCCGTCGTTCGCGAAGACTCCGAGCTCGAAGCGCACCTGATCCGCACCGAACGCGTGCAGCGCGCGCTGCTGGTCGCGTCGGGAGGATGCACGGCGCTGTCGCTGCTCGCGGAGTTTCCGTCGCTCGAGGTGACCGCGTTCGATCTCAATCCGCGCCAGCTCGAGCAGGTGCACGACAAGGCGGCGGCGGCGGCGGCGGGAGAGCTCGCGCGTCTCAATGTCGGCGACGCCGACGAGCACGCGCTCAACCAGTCGGGCGAGTTCGAGGGACTGTTCCGGACGCTGCGGCAGATGCTGCTCGGGTTCATCACGACCGAGCGTGACATCGAGCAGTTCTTCGCCGGCGACACCGCGCTCGCCGAGACGTGGATCGCGCATCGCTACTGGCCGGGGATCTTCGCCGCGTGCTTCTCCGATGGGTTGTTGCACGCGATGTTCGGCCCCGCGGCGACCCAGCACGCGCAGCCGGGCTCGTATCCCGGCTACTTCTCCGACGTGTTCGCGCGCGGGCTGCGGCGCGCCGATGCCGCGCACAACCCGTTCCTGCAGCACGTGCTGCTCGGCGCGTACCGGCCGGCCGATGCGCCTCGCTACACGCGCGGCGGCGGTCGCATGCCGGAGCTCGTGCTCGGCGGGCTCGAGGCGGTCGGCGCGCTCGACCGGTTCGAGCTGTTCAGCCTGTCGAACGTGTTCGACTGGTCCGACGATGCGCTCGTCGCCGAGTGGGCAGCGCGGCTCAAGCGCGCGGCGCGGCCCGGTAGCATCGTGCTGCTGCGCCAGCTCAACAACACGCGCGAGCTGCGGCGACACTTCGCGCCCGAGTTCGTGTTCGACGATGCGCTCGGTGTCGCGTTGCAGGCGCGCGATCGCAGCTTGTTCTACAACCGTATCGAAGTGGGGCGTCGAGTCGCATGAAGATCGAATTTGTCGACCCGGGTTTCCTGAAGGGGTACCAGGATCAGCTGCGCGCGCTCGAGGCGCAGATCGAGTATCCGATCGCCGACGGTGCCGACTTCTTCACGATCGATCACGGCGACGACTACACCGCGTTCTTCACCGGGCTCGGCGATCCGCGGTTCCTCGTTGCCGTCGACGGCGATCGGCTCAAGGGCACGATCTGCGGCATCCTGCGGCGCGCGACCCAGGGCGGCAAGACGTTCCCGACCGTGTACGGCTCGGATCTCAAGCTCGCGCCCGAGGTCCGCGGCACCGGGCTGTGGCGAAAGATGCTGTGGAAGGGGTTCGCGCTGTCGATGCGGCCGTCGTTCCTCAGCCAGTGGAAGATGGGGTACGTCGCCGCGATGCAGGGCGAGCGCGGCGATGTGATGCGCGCGGCGAAGGGCATCCACGCGGCGAAGATGGGCAAGGCGTCGGCGCGCCTGGCGATCTACTTCATCGAACCGTCGCGGCTGGCGGCGCTCGATCCGACGGGTGCGCCTCCACCGCCGACGACACCCGGCCTCGACTTCAGCCCCGATGCCGGAGGCGACTGGGTCACGACGGCGGGGCGCAAGGACCTGCGCCTCAAGTCGACGGGCAAGCCGTGGCCGCTGCTCCACCTGCCGCAAGGCCCGCACGCGTGGGTGCCGACGTTCGCGCACTACCTGCAGCGCACCGCCGCGACGCTCGTCGATCAGCCCGGCCCCTGCTGCTTCTCGCTCGATCAGCGGCTCGGCGATCACATCGAGTGGCTCGCGTCGCGCGGCATCGAGGCGGGCGCGATGTGCACGATCTACAGCTTTCGCCTGCCCGGTGGGCCGCGGCCGGAGCCGTGGGTGCACCTCGCGACGTCGCAGATCTAGATCGTCAGCCTGCGCACGAGGCGCACCGAGATCGTGACGAGGATGACGCTGATCGCGGCGAGCGCGAGCAGGCTGACGAGCATGTCGAACGGGCCGGCCGAGCGCAGGATCGCGCCGCGCAGCACGGCGATCATGTGCGTCGCAGGCAGGCAGCGGCCGATCCAGTAGAGGACGCGCGGCAGCCCGGCAACCGGGAAGATGTAGCCGCTGAGGAAGATCGACGGAAGCAGCAGCACCTGCGCGAACTGCTGCGCTTGCATCGAGGTCTGCGAGCGGATCGAGATCGTCAGCCCGAGCGCGAGCAGTGCGAACAGGTACATCACGGCCGTCAGGAAGATGAACAGCAGGCTGCCCTGGATCGGCACATCGAACGCCCACCGCATCACCGCGAGGATCATCGCCATCTCGACGAGCCCGATCAGCAAGTAGGGCATCAGCTTGCCGAGCACGAGGCCCATCGGATCGATCGGCGTGACCAGCAGCTGCTCCATCGTGCCTTGCTCGCGCTCGCGCACGATCGTGATCGAGGCGAGCACGATCGCAGAGATTTGCAGAAGCACCGCGACGAGACCGGGGATGATGTAGTTCGCGCTCTGGCCCGATGGGTTGAACAGGATGATCGGATGCGCCGACATCACGGGATGTGCGCCCGCGGCCTGCGCGACGTCGAGGTTGTTCTGCGCGACCAGGCCGTTGACCGCGGCGAGCGCCTGCGCGCTGACCGTCGAGTCGGAGCCGTCGATCAGCACGAGGAACTGCGCGTCGAGATGGCGGGCGCGGCGATCGTGGAAGTCGGGCGGGATCATGATGCCGACGCGTGCCGTGCCCTGCGCGATCATCGCGCGCGCCTCCTCGGGGCTGTTCGTGACGCGGGCGACCGCGAACGCCTTCGTCGCGACGAGCTGATCGCGCAGCTCGAGGCTGTACCGCGTCTGATCCTGATCGACGATCACCGTCGGCAGGTCGCGCACGTTCTGATCGAGGAAGCCGAACAGCAGCAGCTGCATGATCGGCAGCCCGAAGAACAGGCCGAGCGTGCTCTTGTCGCGAAAGATGTGCTTGAACTCCTTCTGCAGGATCGCGACGAACGAAGTCCACATCAGGCACTCACCGCCTGCAGCACGCCGCGTTCCTTCGCCGCACGCTCGGTCAGCGCGACGAACACATCCTCGAGCGACGGGAGGATGTGGCGCGCCGTTGCGGGGAAGCCGGCGGCGGCGAGCCGAGCGAGCAGCTCGTGGTCGTCGAGCGATGCGTCGATCTCGGCGTGCACGGCCTGACCGAACACGGTCGCGCTCTTGCAAAACGGCTGCGCGCGCAACCACCCGAGCGCACGCGTCGAGCCGTCCGTCTCGATCTCGAGGCGGCGCAGGCCGGGGCGATTGACCTCCGGCATCGCCTTGAGCTTCTCGGGCGTGCCGGTGACGAGGAGCTTTGACAGGTACAGGTAGCCGACCTCGGCGCAGCGCTCCGCCTCGTCCATGTAGTGCGTCGTGACGAGCAGCGTGATGCCGCTCGCCGACAGCGAGAACAGCAGGTCCCACAGCTCGCGACGCGCGACCGGATCGATCCCGGCCGTCGGCTCGTCGAGGAACACGACGCGCGGCTCGTGCATCAGCGCGGCCCCGAGTGCGAGCCGCTGCTTCCAGCCGCCGGAGAGCAGGCCGGCGCGCCGCGCCGCATAGGGCTCGATGTGCGTCAGCTCCATCGTCGCCGCGATCCGCTCGCGCAGGCGTGCACCCGAGAGCCCATAGACGCGCGCGTAGAACTCGAGGTTCTCGCGCACCGTCAGGTCCGGATACAGCGCGAACTTCTGGCTCATGTAGCCGATCTTGCGGCGGATCGCGTCGCCGTCCTTGACGACGTCGAGCCCGAGCACCGACGCGTGCCCCGACGTCGGCGCGAGCAGCCCGCACAGGATGCGAATCAGCGTTGACTTGCCCGAGCCGTTCGGCCCGAGAAGCCCGTACACCATGCCCTCGGGCACGGCGAGATCGACATCGGAGACCGCGACGAAGTCGCCGAACTTGCGCGTCACGCGATCCATGACGATCGCGGCGGTCATTTCGACACGCGAATCGTCGCGGCCATGCCGGCGCGCAGCTGGTCCTTGCCCTCGATGAGGCCGATGCGAACCGCGAACACCTGATCGGCGCGCTCGTCGGCGGTCTGCAGGTTGCGCGGCGAGTACTCGCCCTGCTCGTTGATGTGCTCGACCTTGCCCTTGAACGTGCGATCGAACGAGTCGACCTGGATCGGCACGACGTCGCCGATGTGCACGCGTCCGATCTGCGTCTCCGGCACGTACATGCGCACGAACAGCTGGCCGTCCTCGAGCAGCGTCGCTGCCGGCGCGTTCGGCGCGAGGATGTCGCCCGCGCGGAGCTCGAGCGCCTCGACGCGCGCGACCGCCGGCGACCGCACCGTCAGCTCGCCGACCATCACATCGAGCTGATCGACGCGCGCCTTCGCCCCGTCGACGGTCGCCTGCGCCGCCCGCAGATCCTCGACGCGCGGCCCCGCGAGCACGAGCTTCGCCGCGGCCTGGGCTTCATCCGCGCGCGCGGCGGCCTGCGCCTTCTCCTCGACGCGCGCGCCGGACCGCACCTGCTCGTAGACCTTCTGCAGCGCATCGCGCTGCGCGATCGCGGTCTTGAGCTGCGTATCCGCGGCGTCCGCCTGCGCCTTGGGAATCGCGCCGCTCGCGAGCAGCTTGTGCGCGCGATCCGATTCGAGCTGCGCCTGATCGACCGCGGCCTGCGCCTGCGCGACGCGCGCTTCCGCCGCTGCGATCTCCTCGACGCGGCTGCCGTGCCTCGTCTCCGCGAGCGCCGCCGCGGCCTGATCGGCCCGTGCCTTCGCCTGCGCGATCTCCTCGGGCCGGGCGCCCTTCTGCAGCTTGTCGAGCATCGCGCGCGCCTGCTCGAGCTGCGCCTGCGCGATCGCGCGCTGCGCCTCGAGGTCGCCGGGCTCGAGCACGAGCAGCGGCTGACCGGCCTGCACGAGGTCGCCTTCCTTCGCGAGCACCTGCTTGACGCGCCCGCCGGTGCGAGATCCCACGGTCACCGTGCGCGCCTCGATCGTGCCCGCCCACTCGAACGGCCGGCTCGACAGATAGCGCCGATAACCGAAATACGCCGCCGCGATCGCGGCGAGCAGGATCAGTGGCAGGAACCGCCGCATCCGCTACTGCGCCGGCGGCGGCGCCATCGGCGGCGGGCCCATCGGCGGCTGCCCCATCGGCTGCATCGGCGGCTGGCCCATCATCGGCTGCTGCATCGGCGGGCCGACCGGGCACAGCACGGTCGCGTTGTGCACGTGGAGGAGCGGCACGTACGTATCGAGCACGATGTTGACGAGCGCGCCGAGGATGCCGACGTCTTCCTCGATCGCGACCGGCGGCGCGTTGTTGCACGCGAGCTGCAAGTTCACCGGCGAGCTCAGCTCGATCACGTTGAGCAGCGACCAGTGCATGTGCTGGTCATACGCGGCCGACGTCTGCGTCATCTGGCCCGGCGGCTGGAGCAGATACGTCGTGCGCCAGCAACCGCCGGCGAGGGCGAGCGTCGCGGCGAGAGCGAGCGTCGTCTTCACTGGCCACCTCCGCACGCGATCTCGTAGCTGCGCGGCGTGTAGATGCCGAGCGTGAGGATCGTCAGCACGATGTCACCAACGCCGTGCCCCGACCGGATCTCCGACACGCCGCCCGGGCACATCTGATAGACCGGAATCTCGGCGTTGCCGGCGAGGCCGAAGATGAAGAACGAGCCCTTCTGCTCGACGACCTGGCCGTTCATCGGCAGCGCCGGGTTCGTGTAGGTCACTTTGAAGCAGCCGGCCAGTGCCGCTGCGATCGCCACCACCGCAAGTAGTCTCATCGGCGCGAACCTACACGAAGGTCGCGCGAACGGGAGGGGAGTGGGGCAATTTCCCGCGGCTGCTCGCAACACGGGGTGATAGGGTCGGGAGATGCGATTCGGGGTCGTGGTCGTGGCCGTCGCGGCATGCCACTCGTCGGCGCACCATGCCGCGGACGCGCCGCCGATAAGCGGAGATGTCGCGGTGAGCGACGGCGCCGTCGACGCATGGACGAGCGGCTACGTGCCGCACGAGTCGCGGGCGCTCGGGCTCAACGACATCGCGATGCTGTTTCAGCTGCCCGAAGACTTCATCACGGGCACCACGATCGCGCGGATGACGGGCGTGCCCGGCTTCACCGGCGAGCTCGTGCCGCGCGATGCGTTCGCGCACCTCGTGACGACGCCCGGGGACATCGGGTTTGCCTACGAGAGCTTTCATCTCGTCGCGCTGCGCGTCGATCTGTGCGACCGCACGTCGCCAGGCGCGTGTCCGTATGGCGCTGACGGTCAGCTGCGGCTCGTGTTCCAGCCGATCATCAGCGGCACGGTGACGCCGTCGCAGGCCGCGGACGTGGCGCTGCATGCGTTCTATCCGATTCCGGCCGCTGACCTCGGGCCGCTCGTCGACGAGCTTCGCGCGCTCGCGCGGCTGCGCAACTTCGAGACCGCGTCGCCACTCGCCGTGGATGATGCGGTCGCGTCGACCTCGCCCCCGACGCCCTATCGCACGCGGCTGCGCGCACTGATCGCGAGGTACGCGGTCGCCGGCAATCTGCAGCGACTGACGCTGTTCGGTCAGGACGCGAATCAGCCGGCCGATACGTGGGTGTTCCGCGGCGTGAATATCGTCAGTGGCGTCGCGCAGGACCTCACGATCCCGACGCTCTCGGTGACCCAGCAACGCGTCAAGCTCGTCGAGTCGCCGGCGCCGCCCAGCTATCAGACGACGCCGATCGCCGACGTCCCTGCGGGCATCCAGCTCCTCGTCGACGGGCCGATGTATTCGGCGTCGGTGACGTCGAAGAGGATCGACGCGCTCGCTGTCCTCGGTCCGATGCAGAATCCGACGCTGCAGGCGTTCGGGAGCCAGCAGTGCATCAACTGTCACGTCTCGACGTTTCTCACGCAGGAGCGGTGTCACCTCGAGAACATCGATCCGAGCACGCTGCCGTATCGCTACACGTCGTCGCGCGATCTGGCGATCAACTTCGGCGTCTCTGCGACATCGGAAGGCTCGCTGCGCGCGTTCGGCTGGCTCAACTGGTTTCCTGCGATCTCGCAGCGCGTGGCGAACGAGGCCGCGCAGACGCTCGACGAGATCGAGGCGCGCTACCCACCCGCGCAGACGACGACCTACCTCGATGCCGGCGTGCCCGACGCCGCGCCGACGTACAAGCGCGTGTTCGTCGCGGCCGCGCAGCACGATGGCAACTTCGGCGGGCTCGCGGGTGCGGACGCCATCTGCACCGCCGCCGCGAACGCCGCACATCTCGGCGGTGGTCCGTGGGTCGCGTGGCTCTCGACGAGCACGACGAACGCGATCGCTCGGCTCACCAGCGACGGGCCGTGGAACCTGGTCGATGGCACGCCAGTCTTCGCAACCAAGGCCGCGATCCCGATGCATCCCGCGAACGCGATCGATCTCGACGCGCACGGTGGGCAGCCGTCGGGCGCCGAGAACATCTGGACCGGTACGCTCGAGGACGGCACGGTTTCGGCGTACACGTGCAACGACTGGACGAGCAACTCGTCGAACGCGACTGGATCGACCGGCATGCGCGTCGCCGTCGATGCGACATGGACGGCGGCCAGCAACTACAACGTCACGTGTAACGACGCGCTGCTGCGGCTCTATTGCTTCGAGCAGTGATCAGTGCGTGACGGCGACGTGCGCGTGATGGTCGACATCGAGCAGCACCTGCGTCGGATCGACGAGCGCAGGGCCGTACGGGTGGGCCGACGCGTAGTCGGGCGCGTTCGAATACGCGACGTACCAGACCGTCGACGCGAAGTTTGACGTCGGATTCGCGGTCGGGTCGTCGGCGGCGTAGTCGGCGGGTAGCGGCACGAGCGCACTCGACGTGGCGGGCGCCGCAGGCTCGACGATCGTCCAGTTCGCGATGTGCGAACCGAACTGACCGACCCACAGGACGACGCGCTCGGAGGCGTTGCCGGTGCCGGTCTCGTTCCACGTCACGCCGGTCGCGCTGGCTTGCGACGTGCCGAGGCTCGGCAGCGGAAGCTCGGAGAGGTCCCACGCCACGCTCGCGGGCGAGCTCGTCTCGACGTCGACGCGGATGTTGCGCAGGTAGATCCCCTGGCCCTCGCGCTCCCACAGCACGGTGCCGTTCCCGGCGTTCGGTGGGTAGGCGAGCATGACGTTCTGCGACGTCGGATTCACGGTCGGATCGAACGTCTTGGCGTCGAGCTGCACGGGGAACGTGTCGATCATCGTCATCGATGTGACGTTGATGTTCTCCTGCGGCGGGATGTTGGTCAGCGACGCCATGTACTGCCCCATCGGCGCGAACGTGTCGTTGACCGTGACGTCTCCGTCGGTGACGAACTGCGTGCCGGGTTGCCACATGTAGTCGCGCTGTCCGTTGCCGTCGCGCAGCGCGAGCATGTTGAATGGTCCGTTCGGCTGGCAGCTCTCGTAGAACGTCAGCGTCTCGAGGCCATTCGGCGGCCCGGAGATCTGGCTGGAGCTGCCGCACGCGAAGTACAGCGTCGCGCTGTAGGCGTCCGTCGGCATGTGCGCCGTCATCGATGCGGTCTGGCCGACGAACGTCGTGCGCGCCTTCGGACGGCCCGCCTGCAGTGCGTCGCCAGGCACGACCGACCGGAACGTCGTCAGCAGATCGACGGTGCGGCTGTTCTGCGGATCGTCGTAGCTCTGGAGGACGGTGACGGTGCCGCCGTCGGGCAGG
>JAFAOG010000555.1 GCA_019237945.1 Deltaproteobacteria bacterium
ACCCCGACGTTCGCGTGGATCCTCGCCGCCTGCCCTGCCGCGACGAGCGGCGGCATGCCCGTCTGCGGCGGTGCGCCGTTCGCGATCTCGCAGTCCACCGGTCAGGTCCCAGCGCTTCAGCTGACAATTCCGACGGACATGCCCGCGAGCGCGATCGTCGTGACGGGCGCGATCTGCGCGAGCGGCACGCCGAGCATTGACGCGCGCACCGGAGTGGCTAGCTGCAGCGACGCGTCGCACGCCGTCATCGTGTCGCAGCACGTCTTCATCGCGCGGGACGCCGCGACGAACCACAACCCCAATCTCGCGGGCGCTCCGTTCACCGTCGCTGGCGACTCGTGGGATGCCACCGATAGCGACGCGTGCGACGCCACGATGCCCGTCGTGAAGGCTGGTTCCGAGCGCGTGCTGATCGGCGTCACCTTCCAGGCGTCCGACCGCGAGACGTTCGTCGGCTCGGCCGGGACGGAGCGCGAGGGTCTGCAGCTCGCCGCGTTCGCAACGGCGGGCAAGATCCAGCAGCAGCATACGTACGTCGAGGCGGACGACGCACGCGACGAATCGCCGATCGCGCTCGAGTGGGACGCGCCGAAGGCGGCGGACATGCCGACGGGTGGCCTGCGCGTGAAGTTCGCGTTCGTCGTGCGGGACATGCGCGGCGGTGTCGACGCCACCCAGCGCGCGCTGTGCGTGAAGTGAGGAGAACGACCATGACGATCAACACGACCACCTTGTTCCGAGGCGCTGCGATCGCCGCGACTCTCGCCGGCCTGATCTTCGCCGGCGTCCAGATCAAGCACCCGTATCTCGACGCGACCTCGATCACGACCGCGGATGTGATCACCCGCAATCTCTTGAAGACGGTCATGACCGCGCTCGCGCTCGTCGGGCTCACGGGCCTGTACCTGCGGCAGGTCACGCGCATGGGCGTGCTCGGCCTCGTCGGCTACGTACTGTTCGCCGCGGGTTACCTCAGCATGCTCGGCACGGAGTACGTCGCGGCGCTGGTCCTGCCGACCGCCGCCCATACGGCGACTGCGTACGTGAACGACGTCATCTCCGTGGCCAACAATCGTCCGGCGATCGGCGACATCGGGTTGATGCGCTACGCGATCATGTTCACGGGCCTCACGTACATCGCCGGCGGCTTCACGTTCGCGATCGCCCTGTTCCGCGCGAACGTCCTCGCTCGCTGGGCCGCCGCGCTGCTCGGGGCTGGAACCCTCGCGACGATCGCCGTCGGCCTCGTGCCTCGATACGAACGGCTATTCGCCCTTCCGACGGCCGCCGCCCTCGTCGGTCTCGGCTACTCGCTGTGGTGTGACCAGCGCGCAACCGTGGCCGACGGAAGTATGCTCCCCGGATGACCAGCGCACTGTGGTTCCTCGCGGGGCTCGGTGTGGGCTTGCTTGCCCTCGCGATCACGCGTCTGCTCGCCATGCGCGGCCGGCGCGAGACGATCGCGGGGATTCGGGCGCTTGCGGCGGGCGAAGATCCACAGGCGCCCAGCAACGCGGAGCACGGCGAAGTATTTCGCGCCGCCCGCGCGATCGCCGATGCGCGACGCAACGATCTCCGCGCAGCGGCCGAGCGAGAAGCACTGCTGCGTGCCGCAATCGATGGCACGCCCTCGGCGCTCGTCGTCTTCTCCGAGGCGGGCAAGATCTCACTCGCGAATGCCGCTGCTCGCGAGCTGTTCTTCGAGGACAAGGATCCGCAGGGCGAGGATTTCGTCGCGCTGCTAGGCAACGCACCGGATGCGCTGCGGCGTGCGCTCACCGGAGACGGTGACGAGCTGTTCTCCGTCGACGATGCGAGCGGCGAACGGCACACGTACATCCTCGGCAAGCGGCGGTTCACCGTCGGCAACGAATCGATGGTGCTCGTGCTCGTGAAGAACCTGTCGCGCGAGCTCCACCGCCAGGAGACCGACGCGTGGAAGCACATGATCCGCATGTTCTGCCACGAGCTGAACAACTCACTCGCGCCGGTCTCGAGCCTGATCCATTCCGCGCGCCTCGTCGTCGACGGCTCGCCGGTCGCGCCGAAGCTCGAGCGGATCTTCGTCACGATCGCGGAGCGCACGGATCACCTGAGGCAGTTCCTCGACAGCTACGCGCAGTTCGCGCGACTTCCGCTGCCGCGCAAGGAGGACGTCGCGTGGCGACCGTTCGTCGACAAGCTGCAAGCCTTGTGGCCCGCGGTGCAGGTCACGGGCGAGCTCCCCGCGGAGCCCGGCTGGTTTGACGCCGCGCAGATCGAGCAGGTCGTGATCAACCTGCTGAAGAACGCGACCGAGAGCGGTGGTCCCGCCGATGGCGTGTCGCTGGCGATCACGTCGCTCGGCGCGCGCGGCGTTCGTCTGACGGTCGCGGACCGTGGACCAGGCATGCCCGCCGAGGTCATGGAGAAGGCGCTCGTTCCGTTCTTCTCGACGAAGGACAAGGGCTCGGGTCTCGGCCTGACGCTGTGCCGCGAGATCGTAGAGGCGCACGGTGGCGCGCTGCGTTTCGAGAACCGTCCCGATGGCGGCCTCGCCGTGCACGTTCGCCTCGTGCATCGCAGCAGCACCCTGCCCGACGCGCCCGACCGCCGGCTCACGCTCACGCGTAGCTGACCGGACCGTACGGACACCTGTCCGCGTGTCCGCGGACACGGCCGTGACCTTCCAGCGGTTTCGCAGGGTTATGGCGGCACATGCGCTGCACAACGGCCGGACGAACCTCAACCAAGGACCTCGTCATGGACCTCCAGTCTCGACTCACTGATTTCGCAATGAACGGCGCCGGCTGGGTGATGTGGCTGCTCGTCGGCCTCTCGATCATCGGCTTCGCGATCGCGATGGAACGCGCCTACACCCTCGCCCGCGCGAGCGAGCACATGCCGTCGCTCGGCGCCGATCTCAAGCGACTGCTCGATCGGCGCGATCTCGAAGCGGCGAAGGCGCGGCTAGCGCGCTCGCGGTCGTTCGAGGCGCGTGTCATTAGCGCCGGTCTCGGCGCCACACCCGCTGCGGCCGAAGAGACGATGACCAGCGCAGTGCAGCTCGCGAAGCTGCAGATGGAGAAGCGGCTCGCGTTCCTCGGCACGCTCGGAGCCAACGCGCCGTTCATCGGCCTGCTCGGAACCGTTATCGGCATCGTCCGTTCGTTCCACATGCTGCAGAGCAGCGGCGGCAACATGAACGCCGGCCTGATGGCGGAGGTCGGCAGCGCGCTCGTCGCGACGGCGATCGGCATTCTCGTCGCGTTGCCGGCGGTCGCGTTCTTCAACGCGTTCCAGCGCGTCATCAAGGCGCGTCTCGCGCGCGCCGAGGCGCTCGGTCGCGAGCTCATCACCCAACTCCCCACCGCGTAAGCACGCCGCAGAAAGGACCGTGTCATGGCTGCTCAGACTCTCGACGACGACATGATCACCGGCATCAACGTCACGCCGCTGGTCGACATCACCCTCGTCCTCCTCGTCATCATGATGGTCACGGCGAGCTACATCGCGAGCAAGGCGATCCCGATGGAGCTCCCGAAGGGCGCAACCGGCGAGACCACTCCGACCGTGCTCGCGGTGTCGATCACGCAGACCGGCGATCTGTTCCTCGACGCCGCGCCGATCGACGAGGCTGGCTTGCGCCACAAGATCGAGATCGCGCGCAACGAACACCACGACCCGCAGGCGGTGATCGCCGCCGACGGTCGCACGCCGCACGCGAAGGTCGTGCACGTCATCGACGTGCTTCGCCAGGAGAACGTGACCAAGTTCGCCTTCAACATCGACCCCGAAACGGATCGGAAATGACATGTGGAGCGAGAACACATCGCCGAAGTTCCTGATCGTCGTCGCCGCGAGCATCGCGGCGCACGTCGCGCTCCTCGCGGTACTGCCTCCCGCCGATGCGACGCCGCAGGCGCCCGCACGCACGTTCATCACGATCGAAACGCCCCCGGCCCCGCCGCCACCTCCGCCCTCGGTCGAGGCTCGCGTCGCCCCACAGGAAACCGCGGCCGCGCGGCTGCCCACGCCGCGGGTGAACCGTCCGAGCGCTCCGCGCCGCGCGCCCGAGCCGCAGGTCGCGACGCAGCCGAAGCCGGCGGCTGCAGAGCCGCCACCGATGGACTTTTCCGGCGTGACCCTTTCGAACGACGGCGCGAGCTGGTCGTCTCCGACGGGCAACGGCGACGCGATGACGGGACCGATCGGCGCGCCGGCTCCCGCCGAGCACGCGGGTCCGGTGCACCGCATCGCGAGCGGTACCTCCACGGAGCGCGTCGTTGCGGTCGGCGATCTCTCGCGGCCCCCGCGCGCGCCGAACCTCGATGCGGCGCTCGCCGCGAACTACCCGGCCGACGCACGAAATGCTGGCACGATCGGCACCGCGGTCGTCCGCGCGAGGATCCTCGCCGACGGTCGCGTCGGCACGATGCGCGTCATCTCCGAGAGCGTCCCCGGCTTCGGTGCGGCCTGTCAGCGCACGCTGGCCGGTTCACACTGGGACCCGCCCCTGGACGCGTCGAGCCGGCCCGTGATCACGGATATCAGCTACACGTGCACGTTCGCGGTCACGCGGTGAACGGAACGGTTATGCTGAGCTGTTCCATGAAGGTGCTCATCGTCGACGACCAGCGGGCGATCCGGACGGCGCTCGAGGTGCTGTTCGAGCAGTATGGAATCCCGACGCTCGTCGCGAGCGGCCCGAGCGAGGTGCTCGACCTGATCGCGCGCGAAGACGTGGGCGTCGTCATCCAGGACATGAACTTCAGCGCGAACCAGACGTCGGGGGCGGAGGGCGTCGAGCTGTTCCGCGCGATCCGCAAGCTCGATGCCGACGTGCCCGTGCTACTGATGACCGCGTACGCATCGATCGAGATGGTCGTCTCGCTCGTCAAGGAAGGCGCCGCCGACTACATCGCGAAGCCGTGGGACGACGCGAAGCTGATCCGCGACGTCAAGAAGCTGCTGCAACTCCGCACGCTCGCCGCGGAGAACGCGCGGATGCGTGCGCTAAGCCGCCGCGCGCGGCAGAGCCTCGCCGTGAAGGCCGACCTCTGCGGCCTGATCTACTCGAGCGAGGCGATGCATCGCGTGGTGTCGCTCGCGACCAGCGTCGCGCCCTCCGACGCGCCGATCCTGATCGTCGGACCGAACGGTTCCGGCAAGGAAAAGATCGCCGAGATCGTGCAGGCGAACTCGCGCCGTCGCGACAAGCCATTCGTCAAGGTCAACGCGGGCGCCCTGCCCGACGATCTGCTCGAGGCCGAGCTGTTCGGCGCCGAGTCGGGCGCGTACACCGGCGCGACGAAGCAGCGCATCGGTCGCTTTGAGGCGGCCCACGGCGGCACACTGTTCCTCGACGAGATCGGGACGCTCTCGATGGTCGGTCAGCAGAAGCTGCTGCGCGTCCTGCAAACTGGCGAGTTCGAACGCCTCGGCTCCAGCGCGACGCGCAAGGTCGATGTGCGCGTGATCAGCGCGACGAACGTCGACCTGCCGCGCGCTATCGCCTCCGGCACGTTCCGCGAAGACCTGTACTTCCGGCTCAACGTCATCGAGCTGCAGGTCCCGTCGCTCGCCGAGCGAGCGGAGGACATCCTGCCGCTCACCGAGCGCTTCCTCGAAGGCTACGCGCAGAACGGCGCCGCCCCGCGCGTGCTGTCGCCCGCTGCACGCGACGCGCTGCTCGCCCACGACTGGCCGGGCAACGTGCGCGAGCTGCAGAACCGCATCCAGCGCGCGACGCTCGTCTGTCAGGACAACACCATCGAGCCCGAGGATCTCGGCATCGGAACGGCGCGTCCATCGCAGCGGCTCGAAACGGCCGACGCACCACCGAAAGACGCGGACCCGGAGCGCGCGATGATCGAGGAGGCCCTCGTGCGTGCGAGCGGCGTCGTCTCCAAGGCCGCCGCGGACCTCGGCATGAGCCGCCAGGCGCTCTATCGCCGCATGGAACGACTCGACATCACGCTCGAACGGCGTCCAAAACTGTAGCCACGCCGCCGCGAACGTTCGATAGTGGTGCGCATGCGCGACGGGCGGGCGTCGTCAGGAACGGATGACAGCGAGGACGCACGCGCGTTCCTCCAGGACCGCGTCGCGACGTTGTGGAAGATCGTGTTCTTCTTCCTGCTGATCGCGACGGTGCTCGGCCTCAAGGGTCCGCTCAAGGACCCGGGATTCGATCTCGTCCTCGACGTCGCTGGAACCGCCGAGGCCGGCGCGATGTGGTGGTTCTGTCGTCGCGGCA
The DNA here is from genome assembly GCA_019237945.1 of Deltaproteobacteria bacterium. Lineage (GTDB taxonomy): Bacteria > Myxococcota_A > Polyangia > Haliangiales > Haliangiaceae > JABFXX01. Next base: position 6,239 of record JAFAOG010000555.1, read on the forward strand.
GACGCTCTGTGCGTCTGCTCCGCATCCTCGATCCGGTTGTCGCGTTCGTCATGTTCGCCACGACGGCGATGCTCGGTCGCTACGTGCTCGTCGGGTTCGTCCGCGATCAGAAGATCACGACCGCCGAGGGCGTGATGATGACGGACGCGTACATGGGAGCGCTCAGCCTGATCGGCAACGCGCTGTTGTGTGTGATTCGCGCCGGCATCATCCCCACCTCTCCACGCCGCACCGCGCTCTACACCGCGCTGTTTTGCGTGCCGAACCTCGTGACCTCGGTCTTCATCGTTCCGACCGCGCACGGATTCATGTTCCGCCCCGCCGATTCACGCGCGTTCCCGTGGCTCCCGGCCACGGTCATCATGATGTTCGCGTTCATCGTCTTCACGAGCGCGATGACCTCGCACGTGATCTTCGGTCTGCGCAAGGAAGTGCGCGAAGCACGCCGGCTCGGCCAGTACGTCCTCGAGCAGAAGATTGGCGAAGGCGGCATGGGCGAGGTCTACCGCGCGCGCCACGGCATGATCCGCCGCCCGTCTGCGATCAAGCTGCTCCGCGGCGACCAGGCTCACGCCGGCAGCATCGCTCGCTTCGAGCGCGAGGTGCAGCAGACCGCACGCCTCACGCATCCGAACACGATCACGATCTTCGACTACGGCCGCACCGACGACGGCACCTTCTACTACGCGATGGAGTTGCTCGACGGCGCGAACCTGCAGCAGATCGTCAATGTCGGCGGCCCGCAACCCGCCGCCCGCGTCGTCCACATCCTCGCGATGGCGTGCGGCGCGCTGACCGAAGCGCACGGCATCGGCCTCATCCATCGCGACATCAAGCCCGCGAACATGATCCTGTGCACGCGCGGCGGCGAACGTGACGTGCTCAAGCTCGTCGACTTCGGCCTCGTCAAGGAGCTGAAGGTCGACGAGGACCTGAAGCTCACGGGTGCCCGCACGCTGACCGGAAGCCCGGAATACATGGCGCCCGAAGCGATCCGCGCCTCGGACTCGGTCGACGCGCGGACCGATATCTACGCGCTCGGCGCCGTGGGCTACTTCCTGCTCGCCGGCACCGAGCTGTTCGACGGGAAGTCCCTCGTCGAGGTGTGCAGCCAGCATCTCCACCAGCAACCGGCTCCGTTCGCCACGCGAAACGTCGTTGTTCCCGCTGAGCTCGAGGCGATCATTCTCGCCTGCCTCGAAAAGGATCCCGCGCGACGTCCGCAGTCAGCGGCAGAGCTGCGCCATCGTCTCGATGGGTGCGGCGTGGCGCCGTGGGACAGCGAGCGCGCGAACGCCTGGTGGTCGAAGCACCGAGCCGCAGCCGAATCGGCACCGATCGACGTCGCGACCGCCAAGACGATCCTCGTCGACGGCGCACGTCGATCGTAGCTCGCCTAGTGCGAGTCGTGCTTCGCGGACTCGCCGCAGGTGCAGTCGATACAGCCGTGTGTCGCACACGTTCCACAAGACCGCGCCACCTGCTTGCGTAGCGCCTCGCGCGCGCGAAAGATCCGAACGCCCGCGTTGTTGCTCGAGATGCCGGCCTCATCGGCGTAGTCCTTCACCGACACGCCATCGACTTCGACACGCTTGAGCGCGGCGGCGTATTCCGGCTTCAGCGTCTCGGCGAGCTGCGCGACGCACTTGCAGACGACGCGCTGCAGCTCCTCGTCATCACCGCGCAGCTGTTGTTCCTGCGCGTACGCCTCGTGACGTCGCTCGGCCGCCGCGCGCCGCCGGTAGTGATCGACGATCGCGTTGCGCAGCACGCGATAGAACCAGCCGACGGCGGTCTCTCGCACGCTGTCGAGCTTGTCCATGCTGCGGACGAAGGCGTCCTGAAGGATCTCCTCCGCCGTCGCGCGACTGCCGACCCGCTTCTCGACAAACGCGAGGAACTCGCGGTGATTCGCCACGAGGAGCGCGCCGATGTCCTCCACCGGGGCTGATTCGTCAGGTGCTTCCGCCGCCATCCTCCCCCACTTTACACGCCATCCACTGTAATGCCCGCGGAGCGGCTGCGTCTTGAAGGCAAAGGCACGCAATGGAGCGTGTCGAACCAGGAGAAATGTCATGACGAAATCGAACACTCAGAACCAGAACGAGAAGACCTGTCGCTGCAACGAGGGCGAGCGCTGCACCTGCGGTTCGGGCTGCGCTTGCAAGCAGTGCGCGTGCGGCAAGAAGTGCGGCAAGTAGCGCGCGGACGTCGGGTTCCGGGGGGACGCGCAAATCAGCGCGTCCCTTTTGCTGCACGTATCGGCAGTAAGCAACGTGCGCGGCGAACGCCTTCGCGACTTCAGTGCTTGCGCGTGAGCGGCGACGGACGCGCCGAGCCGGGGATCGCCCATCGACATATTTCCGGACTTGAGAAGTTCCAAAGTCGTGATATCACAATGACGTGAGCGTCAGCGAATACACGATGCACGTCGGAGACGTCGCGCGTGCGTTGAACGTCACCACCGAACGCGTGCGACAGCTCGATGACGAGCTGCAGCCAGTTCGCATCGGCCGATTCCGTCGATACAACCCGGCCATCGTCGAAAGCGTCATGGAAAGACGGGCCGCGCCGCGCGCGCCCCGACGTCACCCGGAGGTTGACGAGGAGACGACCGAGCTCAGCGCGGAGGCGCGGGCACAGATCAACGCCGCGATCGCGAGCTTCTTGGAGGCGCAACGCGCGGAGCGAGAAGCCGCGGAGCGCAGCGCACAAGCGTTTCGCAAGTTCGTCGACATCGCAGCGGCGAGCATGAAGATCGACAACGAGACGCGGGCGCTAGCCGAAGACTACGCACGCGCGTGCGCTCGCCTCGGCGAAATCGACCGCCAACGCCGACGCGAACGTGTGATCCTCGTCCACGATCCGGATCGCGACGAGGCGCATCGACGAATCGGACAACTGGAGCGACGTGTCGATGAACGTGTGACAGCACTTGTCGCTAAGGCGCGCGCGATGCGACGCAGCCGACCGACACGTCCACCAGTGCCAGATAGCCGTGCTCGGCGGGCGCGGCGCCCCGGGCGCGCTCCTCGGCGCAGGGTTCGACGCGATCGAGCAACCGCCGACCCCGATCCCGAACCAGAGTTACGGTGGCGTCCACGGCACGCTCAAGCGGTGCGGCCGTGACGCTACGACGATATCGTGTCCGCGTCGTCGCGCTGCTGGTCGTAGTCGTGGCCGAAGCGCGCGCAAGTACTCGGCCTTGCACTGGGCGGGCTTACGCGGTTGCAGACGGGTGCGGTACTCTTTGCATCTCGATGCCGGTGCCGCGTCGCAAGTCGAAGGCGAAGCCCGCGCTCCTGAAATGGGCGCGCGAAAGCGCGCGCCTGACCATCGAGATCGCCGCCCAGCGCGCCGGCGTGAAGCCTGATGCGGTTGCGTTGTGGGAGAGCGGCGAGGACGCGCCGAGCATTCCGCAGTTGCGCAAGCTCGCTGAAGTCTACAAACGGCCGCTCGTCGTATTCTATCTGCCGGCACCGCCGAAAGACTTCGATGCGCTGCGTGACTTCCGCCGGCTACCGGCGAACGCTCCGGAAGAATCGCCGGAACTCGCTGCCGAGATCCGATGGGCGCACGACATGCGTGAAGTCGCTGTTGAAGCCTTTGAGCTCACCGGTCATGAGATCCCGACATTCGAGGTAACAGCGAAGCTCACCGAGTCGCCGGCGACAGTCGCAGACCGTCTTCGCGCAGCGCTCGGTCTGGAACCGACGGGCCTAGGTAACGTCGGAGATTGGTACGAGGCGTATCGACTGCGTCGGGAGGCGCTTGAGCAGCACGGCGTTCTCGTATTCCAAATAACCGGAGTCGACGTCGGAGAAGCACGCGGGTTCTCGATCAACCACAGACCATTCCCGGTTGTAGCGGTGAACGCTGGCGATGCCGTCGCGGCGCGCATGTTTACGCTCGCACACGAAGTGGTGCACCTCGCACTCGGCGCCGGGGGCACGTGCGACCTCCACAACCGCGGCGACCAGGACCGCGACCGCATCGAGGTGTTCTGTAACGCGGTGGCTGGCGAGACGCTCGTGCCAGGTGTCTATCTAAAGCGCGAGCCCGAGGTACGCGGCGTGAATCGGCCCGTCGACTGGGACGATGGAACTATCCGCGACATCGCCGCGCGGTACTGGGTCAGCCGCGAAGTCCTTGTCCGGCGGTTTCTGGAACTCGGGCTCACGTCGCCGGAGTTCTATCGCGCGAAGCGCGCAGCATTCCGTAAGGCTGACGTCCCGCCAGAGAGCGGCGGCGGCAACTTCTGGAATAACTACCGCGTTAAATACGGGAACGTCGTCGTCGCCGGCGTGATGGACGCGTATCGCGCTGGGAAACTGACTGCGAACGAGGCCGCCGCATATCTGCGACTCAAGGTGAACGGGCTCGAGGTCGTGCAGCGATGACGAAGCCCTTCGTGTTCGACACGAGCTCGTTCATTCGTGCGTGGCACGAGGCGTACCCGATCGATGTAATGCACACATTCTGGGATCTGCTCGACAAGGCGATCGACGCGGGGTTCGTGATCTCGCCCGAAGAGGTGCTGCGCGAGACGTCCAAACGTTCTGACGAGCTGCACAAATGGTTGAAGGCGCGGCAAGACCGGTGTTTCGTCGAGATCGACGAGGACCTCGAGGAGGCCGTTGCCGAGCTGCTCGCAAACAACGAGCGGATCGCCATGAACCGAAAGGGCGCGTCGTCAGCGGATGCGTGGGTCGTCGCGCTGGCGAAGATCCGCACCGGTACCGTCATCAGCGAGGAGAGCATGACGGACTCGCAGAAGCGCCCGAAGATCCCCGGCGTATGCAAGGAGCACAACGTGCCGTGCGTCAATCTGCTCGCTTTCATGCGCGCTCAGAAATGGCGTATCTAGCGGCCTACGGCTGCCTATCCTGGAACTCTGCAAACGCCGCGCGCGGCCGCTCGTCGAAACGCGAGGTCAGCATGCGATCACCGCGGCTACCACCGCGACCAGTGCGTTCGTCATGCCGACGCACGCGTGGCAAAATTTTGCCACGACGCTCCCTAACGTCCCCGACCACTCCATCAGTCTCCGGACAAGCGGAACCCGTAACCCATCGAGACGATTGCAAGGCCACGCGACTCTTGGTCAATCGGTGTCGTCTCGGCAGGGTTCGAGTCCCCCCTCGCGCACGAGAGAGAACGCAGCTGAAAGGCTGCGTTTTCGTTTATCGGAAGCCGCGCCACGCATTGCGGGCAATGCCTTGGATGGTTCGCAGAGGTCCGAACTGCGCCTCAACGGCCTTGAACAAGCAAACGGCATCGTTGAAGTAGTGTTTGTCGGTGTAGGGCTCGAAATGTGCCGGTGCCGTCGCCGTCACAACGAGCGTGGACGGATCAGCGCCGATCGCCACGCGGTATTCGACTCCGTCCTCAGATGGGATCGCGCGGAGGCATGCCTGCTGATCGACTGCGTGCACGAATACAAACACCCAGGTCCGCGTGAAGCCCTCGGCCGTCGTTTCCCACTGCGGCCACGGCACCTCGACGACCGACTCCTTCGAGTAGTCGACCGCTGTTAGTCGCGACCGCCAGTAACCCGGCCGCCGTCGAAGCGCCTCGATGGCGACGACATGCACGTCCTCCCCTTCGATCAGAAACACCACCGCATGCGGGAAGCGATCGAGGTAGATGCGTTTGACCGGCACACGCGAGCTGACACGCGGGTGGTTGACGCCAACCATGCGGCCCTCGATCAACCCCCGGAAGATCGCTTCAAGCTCCGCGACGAACGCAAGCGCGACGGCTGTTCCCGCGTGTTCGGCG
>JAFAOG010000500.1 GCA_019237945.1 Deltaproteobacteria bacterium
GACCTCGGTCAGCTCGCGGCCCAGGCGGCGGGCGTCGTCATCGTGTTCAACGTGCCCGACGGTGCCACCGACATCAGCGCGTCGTACAACGGCATGACGTTCCCGGCGCGCAACGTCCTCGCGCACAAGAAGCCGAATGGCGCGAACGCGGTCGGCACGATCACGGCCACGGCCGTTCGTCCCGGCCCCTGACGTGGTAGACGGAAGGCGTGATCGCCTTCCTCGAGACCACCGGTGACCGGCATACGCAGGTCGTCGGTGGGCTGACCGCCCTCGAGCGGCGCATTCGCGAGCTGGCGAAAGCCGGTGCAACGAAGGCGATCGTCGCCGCGGCGCCCGTCGACATCGCGCGGCCGCTGCCGATTCCCGTCGAGTACGTCGCGGCAGGGAGCGCGGCACCCGAGGGTGCGCAGCGCGAGCGCGCGGATGTGATCGCAGGCGTCGAGCTCGTCGACGAGGCTGCGCGCAAGCAGGCCGAGTGGGCGCTGATCCGGCGGATGAACAAGTCGTTCGAGGGCCCGGTCGACGCGCTGATCAACTGGCGGTTCTCGATGCGGATCACGCGCGTGCTCGCGCGGCGGTCGCTCGCGGTCACGCCGAATCACGTCACGATCGTCGCAATCCTCGTCGGGCTGCTCGCGGCCGGCCTCATGGCACACGGCGGCTGGGCATGGATCGCGGCGGCTGGCGTGCTGCTCGAGCTCAACTCGATCCTCGACTCGTGCGACGGCGAGCTCGCGCGTCTGCGCTACCAGTACAGCAAGCTCGGGCAGTGGCTCGACAACCTCAGCGACGACATCGTCGACAACGTCTTCATCATCGCCGCCGGCCACGCATGCGGCGGCATCTGGGCGTGGCTCGGGCTCGCGGCCGCGTGCGGGCGATGGCTGGTCTCGATCGTCACGTACATCAGCGTGTATCGCGCGACCGGCACCGGCGACATCTTCGCGTTCCGCTGGTGGTTCGAGTCAGGCGCGCAGTCGGTCGACGACGTCTACGATCCGAAGGCGCTGACCACCTGGCTTCGCAGCTTCGGACGGCGCGACACGTACGTGTTCGTGTGGATGCTCGCGTGCCTCGCGGGCTTTCCGTACTGGGTCGTCGGGCACGGCCTGTTGATCGCCGCGGTCAACGACGCGCTGCTCGTGCTTCACTTCACGGTGTTTCGCGGCCGGCGCTGAGCTCGCCGCGCCGGCGCAGCTGCCACATGTAGTGGTACGGGTTCTCGCGGATGAAGCCGCGCGAGACGACGTCGAGGTGCTTGGCGATCAGCTTCGTGATCTTGCGCGCCGTGTGCGGGTAGCCCATCTCCCAGTGGTGCTCGGGGATGGGCTTGTGCCGCCAGGGCAGCATGAACTTGTGGCCGAACGTCAGGTGGTGGTCGCCCCACCAGAACGCGAACCGCACGCGCAGGCCGCGGTAGGGCAGCGAGACGAAGACGTGCGGGTTCGCGCGGCGCGCGATGTTCGCGAGGCACGTCTCGAATTCGGAGAGCGGCAGGTGCTCGAGGACCTGGAACGCGCAGATCGCGTCGAACGTGAGGCCGGCCGGGAGGACCTCGTCGAGGCGGGTGATGTCGGCGACGTAGTCGACGTCGCGGCTGGCGTCGATGTCGAGCGTCTTGACCGTGACTCCCGCGGCGCGCAGGTAGTTGCGGAACACGCCCGAGCCCGGGCCGATCTCGAGCACGGTCTTCGGTCGCGCGGAGAGCACCGCGCGGAGCTGGTGCCAGTAGGACATCCAGCGCTCGGGGTCGTCGTAGCGCTCGAAGTCGTAGTGCTCCGGCTGCACCTGAACTTCGCGCACGGCGGCACGCTAGCACGAAGCGTGGTATCGCTGATCGGTGTCGTCGGCTCCCAGCCTGGGCACCAAGGTCAACCGCGGTGTCGCGTGGGCGACCGCCGGGCAGGCCGTCATCGGCGTCGCGGATCTGATCTCGCAGATCCTGATCGTCGCGCTGTGGATCCCGGCCGGCGATCTCGGGCTCGCGGGCGGCGCGATGGCGTTCTACACCGCGCTCGATTACATCGCCGACCTCGGCGTCAGCTCGGCGCTGATCCAGCACGACGATCACACGCCCGAGCGCGTCTCGACGATGTTCTGGCTCAACCTGCTGATCACGGGCGGGCTCTTCGTCGCGCTGCTCGGTTTCGGTCCGCTCTACGGCTGGCTCGAGCACCAGCCCGTTCTCGGCTGGCTGCTGATCGGCTACGGCGGCAAGCTGGTCCTCCAGAACCTGTACGCGATCCCGTTCGCGCTGCTGAAGAAGGAGATGCGCTACAGCGAGATCGCGGTCGCGCGCATCATCGCGCACAGCTGCGAGTCGATCGCGCGCATCGTGTTCGCCGCGCTCGGCTTCACGGTCTGGTGCTGGACGCTCGCCGCGCTCGTCCGCGCGCTGGTGTTCGGCGTGATCATCCAGATCCGCCATCCGTTCGTGCCCAAGGCCGTGTTCCGGTTGCGCGAGGCCACGCACTACGTCCGCTTCGGGCTGCGCACGGCCGCGAGCAACGTCCTCTACTACCTGTACACGTCGATGGACGTGCCGGTGATCCTGCTCTTCTTTGACAAGACCGCCGCCGGCATCTACACGCTCGCCGATCAGATCGTGCTCGAGCCGGTCAAATCGATCGCGAACATCGTCACCGACGTCGCGTACCCCGCGTTCGCAAAGGCGCGCAACGATCGTCCCGCCCTCCACGCGGAGCTGATCAAGCTCACGCGCTTCAACCTGATGACGATCCTGCCCTACGTCACGGTCGTCCTGCTCGTGATCCCCGAGATCCTCCACATCTTCTACTCGCGCGGCCACTGGACACCCCGCCAGCTCGATCTCGCCGGCGACGCCGCCCGCCTGCTCTGCGTCATGGGCCTGTTCCGCGCGCTCGGCTACCTCGGGCCGCCCGTCCTCGACGGCACCGGCCACCCCGAACGCACGCTGCGCTACATGGTCATCGCGACATTCGCGGTCCCCGGCTCGTTCTTTCTCGGCGCCGCGCTCTTCGGTCCGATATTCACCTCGCCCGACGCCCGCTTCCTGTCCGTCGCCCTCGCCTGGGCAATCGGCTACCCGATCGCGTTCGCCGCGCTCGCGTTCCTCGTCGTGCGCACGATCGACCTCCCGCTCGGCCGCTACCTCGGCGCGAGCGTCCCGATCGCGGTCTGCGCGGGCGTCGGCATCGCCGCCGGCTTCGCCGTCGACCTCCTCGTCCTGCCGAACGCGTCCGCGCCGCTGCGCCTCGTCGCGATCGCGGGCACGGCGCTCGCCACGATCGGCCTGCTGCTCGCGTTCTGGCAGGGCATCACCCCACGTTCGATCGTGAGGTCCCTCAAGTGATCGAAGACCTCCGCCTCGCGATCTTCACCGCCCTCGCGCGCACGGGCCGCATGCCCTCGCCGGAGACACTCCGCGAGATCGCGGGCGATCAGCTCCCCGATGCCCTCCGCGCCCTCGCCGCGGCGCGCCACCTCGCACTTGAAAACGGCACAGTGGCACTCGCCCACCCGTTCGCCACGCGCACGTTCGGCTTCTCCGTGATGTCCCACGACACCCTCTGGTGGGGCGGCTGCGCCTGGGACGCCTTCGCGATCCCGCACCTCGTCGGCACCGACGCGCTCGTCGCCACGCGCTGCCCGACCTGCGATGCCGCGCTCGCGTGGGTCGTCGATCGCACGGCCCCGCCCACCGGCCCCGCGGTCGCCCACTTCCTCGTGCCGCTCGCGCGCATGTGGGACGACGTGATCCACACCTGCGAGAACCAGCGCCTCTACTGCAGCGCGGCCTGCATCCCCGACGGCCCGGGCACGACGCTCGACCTCGCGACGCTCTGGCGCCTCGCCTCGCACTGGTACGACGGCCGCCTCGAGCGTGGCTACACGCGGCGCGACGCGACAGCCGCCAAGGAATACTTCCGCTCGGTCGGCCTCGCAGGCGAGTTCTGGGGCCTTTAGTACGTCACCTGAGGTCGATCACGTGCCCGTCGAGCGTGCAGAACGCGACGGCATGATCACCATCGCGATACGGCTCGAAGCGCATGCCCTCGTACCTCTGGGCGAGGTCTTGATCGTAGACGTCGACGCCGGTGGAGCGCAGCATTCGCACCCCGTAGACCGCGCCTTTCGCGTCGACACAGTAGAAGACGGTCGCGAATAGCCGGTCGATGCCACGCGCGTGAAGCGGCCGCATGCTCGGGGTAAACAGGATGCCGGAGCCGCCCTCTTCGAGCACGCGAAGCTTCGGCATCAGGAGAGGTTCGCCGTTCGGAGTCTTGAGCGGCGGCGGACGCATCCTTCGTTTCGGAGCTGAGGACAGACCGACCATCGCGCATGCCGACTGGGGCTGCCCGCCGGATGTGAAGGGCCGGAAGTGCC
>JAFAOG010000078.1 GCA_019237945.1 Deltaproteobacteria bacterium
CGTGACCGACGACAGTGAGCGGCCCGGCCTTCGCGTGCGACAGCGCGTCTTGCGCCTGCGCGGCGGTGGTCACGGCGACGGTCACGGTGTCCTCGGGGCGAAGGTGGCGCGCGCACGCGGCGCGGACATCGCCGCCCGAGAGCTTCGGCTCCGGCGGCCACGCGACGGTGCGCAAGGGCATGCTGCCGCTCGCGCCGCCGATGCAGTTCGAGCTGCTCGGCACCGACGGCGTCTACGACGAGCAGTTCCAGATGGTCGCGTTCGATCTGAATCGCGACGGCACGCTCGACGCGTCGTCGCTCGACTCCGACGAGCTGATCCACAACTTCGAGAAGCACGTCACGATCGACGGCCGCGCGTACGACTTCACGACCGATCGCGCCGGCGCGTCGCTGACGCTGCGCCCGAGCGCCGACAAGGTCTCGCCGCGCGTATCGCTGCACAAGGGCGCGCCCGCGCCGGACTTCACCGCGTCGACGCTCGAAGGCGCGCCGGTCACGCTCGCGAAGCTGCGCGGCAAGACCGTGCTGCTCGACTTCTGGAGCAAGAGCTGCACGCCGTGCCTGCGGTCGATGCCGATCGTCGAGGAGCTGCCGGCCAAAGGCTTCGAGGTCGTGTCGATCGCGGATGCCGACGGCGGCGACGTCACCGAGCTCGTGAAGGGTCACCCCGGCCATCACGTGATCGACTTCGGCACCGTGCAGTCGCTCTACCGGATCGATCGCTTCCCGACGTACTTCCTCGTCGGCAAGGACGGGTCGATCCTGTGCGCGCGCTGCGGCCTGCCCGAGATCATGGATACGCCGCCTTGAGGGCTGCGCTCGTGCTGGTCGCCGCGTGCAGCAAGCCGCCTCCGCCGCGCCTCGAGCATCACGCCGCGGCGCCGACCGACGAGACGTTCGTGCTCGATGCCCCGCTGTTCTCGAGCGACGCGACCGAAGCCGTCGTGTGGACGCTCGAACGCCACGGCGGCGCTGCATCGCTCGCGCTCGGCGACGAGGCGATCGCACACGGCACGTTCGACGAGCACGAGAACGCGATCCACGTCGAAGTCGCGAGCAGCGCCGGCCCGACGACGCTCGACTGCCGCCGCAGCTTCGCGCGCGTTCACGCGGCGGGTGCCGAGCCGCAGGCGCGCGGCGAGCACGCCGTGTGCACCACGCCGCGCGCGTGGCAGCCCGCCGACCTCGCGAGCGTCGCGGTGCTCGCGTGCACGGTGCATCGCGAGGCGCTGGTCACCCAGGTGACGATGGCCGCCCCGCCCGGCCTGCAGGCGATCGTCGACGACTGCTGCGACGACGAGGACCGCTGCGAGCGCCGCTGGGAGATCCGGATCCGCCGATGACGCCATGACGGACGACGAGCTCACCGCACACTTCGAGGCGCAGCGCCGCGCCCTGCGCACGCACTGCTACCGGATGACCGGCTCCGCCGACGACGCCGAGGAGCTCGTCCAGGAGACGCTGCTGCGCGCGTGGCGTGCCCGCGACTCGTTCGACGGCCGCGCGAAGGTCTCGACGTGGCTCTATCGCATCGCGACGAACGTCTGCCTCGACGTCCTCGACAAGCGTCCCGCGCGCGTGTTGCCGATGGATGTCGTGCGAGCGGTCGCGCCCGACGACGAGCCGCGTGCGACGCCGCCGCTCGCGCCCGAGCTGCCGTGGCTGCAACCGATGCCCGACGCGCTGCTCGATCCGGAGACGGTGACGGCGCGGCGCGAGACGGTCGGCCTCGCGTTCCTCGCCGCGCTCCAGCACCTGCCGGTTCGCCAGCGCGCGATCCTGCTGCTCTGCGATGTCGTCGGGTGGTCGGCGAAGGAGACGGCCGAGCTGCTCGAGCTGACCGTCGGCGCGGTGACGAGCACGCTGCAGCGCGCGCACGAGACGCTGCGCGTACCGGTGCCGATCGCGCCACCGACCGACGAGCAACGCGCCCTGCTCGCGCGCTACATCTCCGCGTGGGAAGCCGGCGACGCGAGCGCGCTGACGACGATGCTGCGCGACGACGTGCGCTGGGCGATGCCGCCCGCGAAGCTGTGGTTCGTCGGCCGCGCGATGATCGAGCAGCTGCTCGCGAACTACCCGATGCGCTTTCACGGCGACCACAAGCTCGTCGCACTCGCCGCGAATGGCCAGCTCGCGGCCGCCGACTACATGCGCCCGCGCGGCGCGACGGACTACCGGCTGACCGGCGTCCACGTGCTCGGCGTCGCGGGCGAGAAGATCTCCGAGATCACGACGTTCGGCGCCGGCCTGTGCGCCCGCTTCGAGCTACCGATGATTTTTTCGCCGGGCGCCGTCTAACCCAGACATGAGCGTCCACATCGCCTTCGACCGGCTTGGCTCCGGTTCTCCCGTCATCTTCGTGCTCGGCGCGTTCAACACGCGCGATACCGGTGAGCCTCTCGCGCACGCGCTCGCCGCAAACCACACCGTCTTCAACTTCGACCGGCGCGGCCGCGGCGACAGCACCGACGAGCCGACCTACGCGATCGAGCGCGAGATCGACGACCTCGCCGGATTGATCCGCGAGGCCGGCGGATCGGCCGCGCTGCTCGGCTTCTCGTCGGGTGCCGCGCTCGGGCTCGCGGCCGCCGCGCACGGCCTGCCGATCACGAAGCTCGCGCTGTTCGATCTGCCGCTGCGCCCGGGCGGCCCGCCGAACGAGGTCGATCATACGGCCGCGCTCGCCGCGCTCGTGCGCGCCGGTCGCCGCGGCGACGCCGTCGAGTACTTCCAGGGCCGCATGGTCGGCATCCCGCAGCCCGTGATCGAGCAGCTGCGCACCGCGCCGTTCCGTCCCGCGCTCGAGGCGATGGCGCAGACGCTCGTCTACGAGGCGACGATCCTCGGCGACGGTCTCGTGCCGCTCGATCGCGTGCGCGCCGTGGAGGCGCCGCTGCTCGCGCTCGCCGGTGGCGCGGCGCCGCCGTTCATGCGCATCACGGCCGAGCTCGTCGCGCGCGAGGCCCCGCACGGCCGCGCGCTCGTGATCGAAGGCCTCGGCCACGATCTGTCACCGGCGCTGGCCGACCCGCTGGCGCAATTTTTCGCGGAACGCTAAGTTAGGGCACGCAGGTGTAGACGCTGTTCGTGTGGCCCATGCCGTCGTCGACGGTCATCTGGTTCGTCGGATCGGTGATCCAGTTGCCATCGACGATCAGCTTGTACTGATACGTGCCCTGCGCGAAGTCATGCGTCACCGTCCACGCGCCGTCGGTGCCGAGCGTGAAGCTCGGCGCGGCAGGGGGCGTCGAGGCCCACTGCACGAAGTCGCCGGTCAACAAGACCTGCGACGCGGTGCCGTGGCCGTCGAGCCGGAACGTGTGGTGGCAGACGGCCGCGGGCGGAGCGTCGATCGCGGCGTCCGGCGTCACGCCGGAGCCGGATCCCGCACCATCGATCGCTGCGTCTGCATGCTGATCCTTGCCGTACCCTGGCGGACGGCAACCGGCGACGACGACAGCAATCGCAAGCCCAGAGGGGATCAGCCCCAAAGAACCCAAAGCGCCCAAAGGCCGGAACCCGGAAGTGGTCTTCTCCTCCCTTTGGGTCCTTTGGGTTCTTTGGGGCCCAATTGTCTGGTCGTCGTGCGCGAGGCGCATCGGGCGGCGCATGTTCAAGGCACGTGCCACGGCTTGTTCGACCAGGCTTTGCGGCGTTCGGCGGGTCGGCGTCGCGATTGGCAGCGCGCACGGGCTGAACGCGCGTTTCGTTTCGCAACCACGCGCGACCCAAGTGGCCGGTTTGCCGGCGCAAACGGCGGGCATGAAACGTGCGAAGTGCCGCCGCCGTGCGCCGATCCCTGACTGCCGCTGCGCTCGCCCTCGCGGTCTCGACGACCGCCCAGGCCGGCGATCCGGTGCCGTCGTTCAAGTACCTCGTCACCGGCAACGGCCAGGGCTTCTCCGTGTTCGACGTCAACGCGAACGCAGTGAAGCAGTTCCTCGAGCGGCCGTACCGGTACCTCAAGGCGAACCCGTCGAACCCCGACGGCGAAGGCATCGTCCGCCGCAACCTCGTGTTCGACACGTACTTCGGTGTGAAGGCGGGCGGCACGGCGGCATGGCTCGGCGGGCATGCGCCGAGCAGCGTCGGCTACGTCAACGAGTCGAACATGATCCGCTCCGAGCAGTCGGTCGGTGGCGTCGATACGGAGTCGTTCTTCGTCGCGCCGTTCGGCTACCCGGGCAACGGGCTCGTGATGCTGCTCAAGGTCACGAACACGAGCAACGCGGCGGTCCCGGTCACCGCGTACGCGATCCACAACTTCAAGATGGGCACGGCGTCCGATCCCGACGCGCCGGGTGCCGATGGCGAGACCGTGTCGTGGGACGGCACGGCGGCGACCGAGACCGGCGCCGGTGGCGGCGCGCTCGTGTACGTGCCGATCGGCGGCGCCGATGCGTCGACGTGCAACCCGAACGCATACACGACCGTGCAGAGCGGCGGCTCGCTGACGACACAGTCGCCGTGCAGCGGCACCGACATCAAGAACGCGTTCCAGAAGAACCTCGGCACGCTCGCGCCCGGAGCGAGTGCGTGGTGGGGCGTCGCCGTGCTGTTCGATGCGGGCGGCAGCGCGTCGACCGCGACGACGACCTGGCAGACGTTTCTCGCCGGGCAGACGCCCGATGCGCTGTACTCGTCGATCCTCGCCGAGGTCGAGGCGTATCGCACGCCGCCCGCGCCCGGCCTCAACGCCGTCGAGACGAAGGTCTGGCGGCAGGCCGAGATCGTCCTGCGCATGGGCCAGATCATGGAGCCGTGGAGCGACGCGCCGCGCCGCCACAACACCGGCATGATCCTCGCCTCGCTGCCGCCCGGCGGCTGGCACACCGGCTGGGTCCGCGACGCGCAGTACGCGATCGCGGCGCTCGCGCGCTCCGGTCACGGCGATCGCGCGAAGGACGCGCTCAACTTCTTCTTGAACGCCGATGCCGGCCGCTACCCGAGCTACCTCGGCAACGTGCCGTATCGCATCTCGACGGTGCGCTACTACGGCGACGGCCAGGAAGAGGCGGACTACTCGGGCTCGCCGACGCGCAACATCGAGATCGACGGCTGGGGACTGTTCCTGTGGGCGGCGCGCACGTACGTCGATGCGACCGGCGACGTGGCGTGGCTCTCCGCGACGACGAAGAAGGGCGACACCGTCTACGACGCGATCAAGAACGGCGTCGCCGAGCCGCTGATCTCGAACCTCGAGCAGACCGGCATGACGATCGCCGATGCGTCGATCTGGGAGGTCCACTGGGGCAACCGCCAGCACTTCCTGTACACGAGCGCCTCGACGGCGCGCGGCCTGTGCGACATGGCGACGCTCGCGCGGCGCGCCGGCAAGAGCGACGACATCGCACGCTACAAGCAGTACGCCGGCAAGGCCGCCGACGCGCTCAAGACGAACTTCATCGATTCGCAACAGGTGCTCGCCGGCTCGCTCGAGCGGCTCGCATCGGGCGCGAACTACCGCGACGGCGCGACGATCGAGACGATCAACTGGTCGCTGATCGCGCCGATGGATGCGGTCGCGAGCGCGACGCTGAACGCGATGAGCTACCTGCAAACGCCCGCCGGCGGCTACAAGCGCGTCGAGGGCTCGCAGGATCCGTACGACACGAACGAGTGGATCCTGCTCGACCTGCGCTCGAGCGCCGCGTTCCGCCGCCAGGGCGACTCGCCGAAGGCCGACAACCTGCTGAGCTGGGTGACGAGCCAGGCGAGCGTCAACTTCAACCTGCTGCCCGAGCTCTACAACACGAGCGCGAGCGCGGGCCAGATCGGCGCGTACACCGGCTCGATCCCGATGGTCGGCTATGGCGCCGGCGCATACGAGCTGACGATGCTCGATCGCGTCCAGCTCTACGAGCACACCGACTGCGGCGATCACGACCTGATGGACTATCCCGATGCCGGCCCCGTGCTGCCGACCGGCGGCGATGCGGGCACCGGCGGCAACGGCTTCAACGGCCGCAGCGGCGTCGCGTGCGCATGTCAGGGCGGTGGCTCGGCCGGTGACGGCGCGGTGCTGCTGCTCGCGGGTCTGCTGATCGTTCGCAGGAGGCGGTCATGATCGAGCTGCGCCGCATCGGCAAGCAGTTCCCTGGAGTCCGCGCGCTGCACGACGTCTCGCTGACGATCGAGCCGGGCGAGGTGCTCGGGCTCGTCGGCGAGAACGGCGCCGGCAAGTCGACGCTGATCAAGATCCTCGGCGGTGTGTACCCGGCTGGCTCGTACAAGGGCGAGCTCGTGATCAAGGGCCGCACGCAGGCGTTCCGCGGGACGCGTGACGCGCGCGCCGCCGGCATCGCGGTCGTGCATCAGGAGCTATCGCTCGTGCCCGAGATGTCGGTCGCCGACAACCTCGTGCTCGGCCGCGAACCCGCGCGCCTCGGCCTCGTCGATGCTGCCACCACCGAGGCATTCGCGCGCGACCTCGTGCGCCGCGTGCTCGGCGACGCCGCCGCTCGCGAGCTCGACCTCCAGATGCCGGTCGGCCACCTCGGCGTCGGCGTGCAGCAGATCCTCGAGATCGCGCGCGCGCTCGCCGACCACGCCCGCGTGATCGTGCTCGACGAGCCGACCGCCGCGCTCACCGATGCCGAGATCGAGCGGCTGTTCGCGCTCGTCCGCGAACGGCGCGCCGCCGGCACCGCGTTCATCTACATCTCGCACCGTCTCGAGGAGATCCGCGCGCTGTGCGATCGCGTGGCCGTGCTGCGCGACGGTGAGCTGGTCGCCGTGATCCCGCCGACCGAGGATCCGGTGCCGCACATGACGGGCAAGGAGCTCGGCGACGTCCACGCGCGCCGCTCGTTCGAGGTCGTCGACGGCAGCGCGGTGCTGCGCGTCGCGAACCTGCGCGTCAACCATCCGTCGCTGGGCGGGCGCGCCGTCGTCGACAATCTCAGCTTCGCCGTGCGCGCGGGCGAGGTCGTCGCGCTCGCGGGGGCGATGGGTGCGGGCCGCACCGCGACGCTCTCGGCGCTGTTCGGCGTCGCGCGCGCGGGCGCCACGGGATCGATCGCCGTCGACGGCAAGCCGGTCGCGATCGCCTGCCCGGCCGATGCGATCGCGGCCGGCCTCGCGTTCGTTCCCGAGGACCGCAAGGCGCAGGGCCTCGTGCTCGGCCTCTCGGTCGCCGACAACCTCGCGCTGTCGTCGCTCGGCCGCATGTCGCGCCTCGGCATCGTCGACTCGCCGCGCGTCGAGCAGACCGCGCTCTCACGTCTCCGCGATCTCAGCATCAAGGTGCCTGGCTTGGGCGCCGAGGTCGCGACCCTTTCCGGCGGCAACCAGCAGAAGGTCGTGATCGGCAAGTGGCTGGAGCTCGCGCCGCGCGTGCTGCTGCTCGACGAGCCGACGCGCGGCGTCGACGTCGGCGCGAAGGCCGAGATCTACGCGCTCGTCGAGGAATTGACCGCGCGCGGCCACGCCGTGGTGCTCGCGTCGAGCGACCTGCCCGAGGTCTGCCGGCTCGCCCACCGCGTGCTCGTGCTTCGCGAGGGCAAGCTCGCCGGCGAGCTCGCGGGCGCCGAGGTCACCCAGCTCGCGATCATGCAGCTCGCCGTCGGCACCGTGCCGGCCGCGATGGCGAACCTTGGAGGCATCGGTGAAGCTCGAACGTAACGCCCAGTCGAAGCGGCCCGCGCTGGGGCCGTGGGCGATGGCCGCGGTGCTCGCGACGATGTGGGCCGTGCTCGCCGTGCTGCCCGCGACCGGCGGCCGGTTCCTCACGCAAGGCAACCTCGCGTCGCTGCTCTCGCAGAGCGCGGTGCTGCTCGTCGTCGCCGTCGGCATGACGTTCGCGGTGCTGATCCGCGGCATCGACCTCTCGGTCGGCGCGGGCGTCGCGTTGACGGGCGTCGTCGCGGGCCTCGTCCACGTCAAGTGCGGCTTGCCCGCCCCCGTCGCGATCCTCGCCGCGCTCGCCGCGGGCGCCGCGATCGGCGCGTGGCACGGCTTCTGGGTCGGCTGGATCGGCGTGCCCGCGTTCGTCGCGACGCTCGCCGGCTTCAAGGCCTATCGCGGCGCCGCGCTTGTGCTGTCCCACGCGACGAGCATCACGATGGGCGAGGACTTCGATCGCCTCAACCGCAGCATCGGCGCGGCCGCGACGTGGGGCCTCGTGCTCGGCGTGCTCGCGATCGGCATCGCCACCGTGCTGCGCGAAGCGACGCGCCGCAAGCAACTCGGCCTCGATGCGCTGACCACCGCGACTGTCGCGCTGCGCCTCGCCGGGCAAGTCCTGCTCGCCGCGTTCGTGCTGTTCGTCTACGGCGCGACGGGCATCCCGGTGCTCGTGCTCGTCGCCGGCGCGGTCGCGCTCGTCGGCGTGTTCTTGCTGCGCCGCACGCGCTTCGGCCGCCACCTCTACGCGATCGGCGGCAACCCCGAGGCCGCGCGCCTCTCCGGCATCGACGTCAAGCGCGCGACGCTCTACGTCTACACGCTGCTCGGCGTGCTCACGGCGATCGCGGGCGTGCTCGCCGCCGCGCGCACCAACAGCGTGACGCCCGGCAACCAGGGCAACCTGCTCGAGCTCGACGCGGTCACCGCTGTCGTCATCGGCGGCACGTCGCTCGCCGGTGGCCGCGGCAGCGTTGCCGGCACCGTGCTCGGCACCCTCGTCTTCTCCACGCTGAGCAACGGCATGAACCTGCTCGGCATCGACTCCAACTGGCAGTGGATCTGCACGGGGATGATCCTCCTCGTCGCAGTGCTGATCGACGTTCTTTCGAAAGGTAAGCGCTCGTGACTCGCACCCTCTCCGTTCTCCTCGTCGCCACCCTCGCCATGCCCGCGTGCAAGAAGCACGAAGGCCCGCAGGTCGCATTCCTGCTGTCGACGCTGCAAGAGGAGCGCTACCAGAAGGACGTCAAGTACTTCGAGCAGCGCGCCGGCGAGCTCGGCATGCACACGGTGACGCTCGCCGCCGACAACGACAACGCGAAGCAGATCGCGCAGGTCGAGGACGTGCTCAACCAGGGCGCAAAGGTCCTCGTGATCCAGCCGACCGACTCGCAGGCCGCGTCGTCGTACGTGCGGCTCGCGCACGAGCACGGTGCGAAGGTCGTCGCGTACGACCGCGCGATCGTCTCGCCAGATCTCGACTTCTACGTCTCGCACGACTCGTACAAGGTCGGCGTGCTGCAGGCCCAGGCCGCGATCGCGGCGACCGGCGGCAAGGGCAAGTACGTGCTGCTCGCGGGCCAGGCCGGCCACTCGGTCGCGATGGAGATCACGCGCGGCTACGAGGACACGCTCGCGCCGTACGTGGCGCGCGGCGACATCGAGATCGTGATGAAGCAGAACCACAGCGCGTGGTCACCGGAGCAGGCGCTCAAGACCGTCGAGGACGCGCTGCAGCGCACCGGCGGCCACGTCGACGCCATCCTCGCGAACAACTCGGGCATGGCGCGCGGCGCGGTGCAGGCGGTCACGGCCGCCGGCGTGCCGAACGTCTTCATCGCCGGCGCTGACGCCGACGCCGCGAACGTCAACTTCGTGTGCCAGGGCAAGCAGACGATCGAGGTCCTCAAGGACATCCAGCCGCTCGCGCGCACCGCCGCCGAGACGGCGAAGGCGCTGCTCGACGGCAAGATGACCGCCGCGCCGACGACGGTCGCGATCGCCGGCAAGCAGGTCCCGACCGCCGCCGTGCGCGTCGAGGTCGTCACGCCCGACACCGTCAAGCCGCTCCTCGTCGACACGGGCTTCCTCCGCGCCGACGAGCTGCCCGCCTGCAAAAGCCGCCTCGCGGCGAAATGAGCCCCATGCGCTGCCTCGCCCTCGCCCTCCTCCTCGCGGCCGCCCCGGCATTCGCTGACGGCGAAGGCAGCGGCAGCGCCACGCCCGCGGCGCCCGTGAAGACCGCGGCGATCGAGCCGCACTCGACGCAGGACACCGTCGGCTCCGTCGAGGCGCAGAACCAGGCGCCGGGTGTCGACGTCGGCGACGTCAAGTTCGAGCTGCACGGCTACGCGCGCATGCCGCTGACCACCCAGGGCTCGCGCGAGCCCTACCTCGTCGACAACGACTACTACCTGTCGGGCTTCGGCTACACGCGCCTCTACGAGCCCGACTGGTCGGAGCTGTTCTTCAGCGCGAAGAAGGGCAACTACAAGGCCGAGTTCGGTCTGTTCGCGTCGTTGTACTCCGACTACTCGCAGGCGAACATCGCGAACCAGCTCGGCATCGCGCAGGCGTCGCTGCGCGCCGACAAGTTCCTCGATCAGGACGCGCTCTCCGTGCAGGTCGGCGTGTTCTGGGATCGCTACGGCTACATCGAGCCGTACGACACGTACCTGTTCGGCCGCACGCACCAGGGCGGCGCGAAGGTCATGTACAAGCTGCCCGGCGGCGGCAAGGTGCAAGGCGGCCTCGGCATCCACGAAGCCAACCTCCAGCAGAACCAGGGCATGACGCCGATCCTGCACGTCGCCGCGTCGCAGCCGGTCGGTGACGTCGAGGTCGGCGCCTACGCCGTCCGCACGTGGACGAGCGACAAGCGCCAGCTCTCGCCGATCCAGGACGGCACGATGTACGTCGCGGGCCTCGACGCGAAGTACAAGCTGCCGAACGACCTCGGCTCGGCCTACCTCGGCTTCGGCTACTACCACATGGACAAGGTCCTCTACCTCGCGCCGGCGCTCGAGGTGATGCACTCGACCGGCGGCCGCGGCCTGCCCGAGAACTTCCTCGGCCTCGACAACTCGATGGACGGCACGGGCCACATGTACACGCTCGCGACCGACGAGAAGATCCGGATCAATGACCAGGCCCAGCTCCGCGCGTTCGGCATGGCAACGTGGGTGCGCTCGCCGCAGGTCGACGAGATGGACCCCACCAAGAACCGCGACCGCCGCCTCTACATCAAGTGGGGCGTCGAGCCGTCGTACCTCGTGCTGCCGCGCCTCCGCGTCGCTGCCCGCTTCGACCGCGTGATCCTCGACGAGTACGACTCGCAGAACAGCTTCCGCGTCCTCTCGCCGAAGGTCGCCTTCCCGCTCGACAACTGGGGCGAGATCTTCTTCCAATACTCGCACTACTGGTACGGCGACCGCGTGCAGCTGCGTCCCGGTCAGGTGCCGCTCGAGACGCGCCCCGACACCGACGTGTTCAAGCTCCAGGCGCAAGTCGTCTGGTGATCGCTGCATCGTTGACCCGACGCGGCCCAGACCCGGATTAGCGCGAAAACGCGAAAATCGAGGTTCCGGATCGGAAAAGCGGAACCGCGGCCGACGGCAAATGCCAATACTACGCAGTCAGCACGCGTGCCGACTCACTCTTAACGCTTCGCGTTTTCGCGTTTTCGTGCCAATCCGGGATCGGCGACGGCGTCAGGCCAGTGCCCCGGCGCCGATGCAGCGTGCGTCATGGAGCGCGACGATCGGCGCGATGTCCGATGCGATCGTCTGCGGACCCGCGTGCTCGACGAGCTTGCAGACCGAGCGACCGCGCGAGGCGGCCTCGTACTGGCGCAGCCAGTCGGCGAACTGCGACTGCTGGTCCTCGTCCGCGAACGGCCAGCGCTCGCGGGGCGGGCGAAGCTCGATGCGCCAGGGTTTCGGCGTCAGCCGCGCGCGGAAGGACTGCTGCGCCTGGCAGAGGCGGATGTACAGCGGGTCGCAGCCGACCTCGGCGAGCAGCGCGGCGGTGGTCGGCGCTTTCGGATCGAACGGCTGCGAGGTGACGAGGCCGCGCAGGCCGCCGGCGGTGCGGTAGATGCGCGTGCCGAGGCCGTGCTGGGTTGCGAGACCGCGGAGCGCATCGAGCGCGCGGGGCTCGACCGAGTCGTCGTCGTGGAAGTCGACGTCGACGAACATCGCGCGCTCCGTGTTGAGGATCTGCGCGCCGTAGGCGTTGCGCGTGATCGCGAGGCCCGGTTGGGACTCGAGGATCTGCTCTCGCATCGGGCGGTCGAGGTAGCCGTAGCGGTCGGGCTTGCGACCGCCCTCCAGCAGGCGCTCGAGCTCGGCGGCGCGCGCGGTCGCCTTGGCCTGCGCGTCGTTCATGCTGGTATCGGACCAGCGCCAGCACACAGCAGAGCCCGACTCGCCGCGGGCCCAGAACTTGGGGAAATGCACGCGGGGAGGCTAGCTCGCCGGTCTGATCACTTCGCGATCACGCGGTCCGCGGTCCACTGGAACAGCGACGTGTACGCGGCGTGGTCGAGGCAGTCGTTGAGCGTGTCGGCGACGCCGTTCTTCGTGCACGTGCCGTTTGCGATCGAGTGGTTGGCGCCCGGCGTGAACACGTAGACGTCGGTCGCCGGGTTGCCCGCGTTGTCGATCGACGCGTCGGGCTGCGTCACCTTGACCTCGGTGATGAGGCCGGCGTACTTGCAGCCGCTGATGTAGACGTCGAGCAGCGTATTTGTCGTCGAGTAGAAGTTGTTGCACGTCGTGCCGGTCAGCGCCGACGGCGTCAGCACGTTGTACAGCGAGCGCGCCGTCACGAGGCCACACAGCTCGCCCGTCGGACAGGTCGCGGCCGTGCCCGCGCCGTTCGTCACGTTGAAGCAGCGGCAGGTCGCCGAGATGTTACCGGTGCAGCCGGTCGTCGTGCCCGCGGCCGCCATCGTCGCGAACGACGTCAGCGTCGGCGCGAGGTGCTCGCTCGCGAGGTGGCCCGGCGCCATGCTGTTCGTCGACGTCGTCGGCGTGTCGCTCGCGCTGAGCGTCGCGGTCAGCGTCGCGTGGAAGATGTCCATCGTCACGGCGACGCCGACGAAGCTGACGGTGACGAGGATCTCGCCCGGCGTCGTCGACAGGTTGCGTGCCGAGATCGTGCCCGTCAGCTGCTTGATCGCGATGCGCGACGCGTTGATCGTCGCCGGATCGGTCGTGTACCACCAGTCCTTGTCGGCAGTGCCGTCGTAGGTCGCGGTGCTCACCGTGTGGGTGCCGCCGAGGATGCCGATGTGCACGGTCTGCGCGCTGACGCCGGTCAGGTCGGTCATGCCGAGCTCGTCGAGCTCGACGGTGATCGAGCCGTCCGCGATGCCGTTGTCGATCGCCTGCGTGATCTGCGTGCGCGAGCCGGGCTGGCCGAACGAGTCGTTGCCGACGATCGCCTCGCCCATCGCGTCCTTGGGGCACGTCGTCGAGTGCATGAACGCCACCTTGAACGTCGTCATGCGCTGGACCTGCTCGAACTTGCACGAGCTGTCGCAGCCGTCGAGGTTCGTCAGGTTGCCGTCATCGCACTGCTCGTTGACGCCGCGGATGCTGTCGCCGCACTTCTGGCAATTCGCGTCGCAGCCGTTCTGGTTCGGCGGCTCGCAGCTCTCGTTCGCCGTCGGATCGATGTAGCCATCGCCGCACGTCGACGCGACGCACTGCTGCGAGATGCAGATCTTGGCGGTGCCGCAGTTCGTGCCGTTCGCCTCGGCCGTGCCCGCCGCGCACTTCTGGCCCATGTGACCGTTGACGGTCACGCTCGAGCACGTCTCGGCGCCGTTGCACGGGTTCGTGTCGAGACACTGTGCGTTCGACGAGCACGAGAACGTGCAGTTCGACTCGCAGCCGGTGCCGGGACCGTTGCCGCCGCCGAAGTCGCACTGCTCGCTGCCCTCGACGACGCCGTTGCCGCACGTCGCGCCGCTCGTCTGACACGTTCCGTTGCTGCACGTGCCGCTGGCGCCGCACGCATTGCCGTTCTGCGTCGAGTCTGCGACGGTCTGGCAGGTGTGCTGCGCCGTGCACTGCTCCATGTTGCACGCCGGGGCGGCCGCGCAATCGGTCACCGCGTTGACGCACTGCCAGTGGCAGTCGGCCTTGCAGCCCGTGCCGCCGTCGCAGTCCTCGCCGCGCTCGACGATGCCGTTGCCGCACACCGGCTGCGTGCAGACGCCCGTCTTGCAGAAGCCAGTCGTGCCGCAGAACGTGTTGTCGGGGAGCGCCGTGCCGGGCGCGCAGACGTGCGTCGCGTCGTTGCACGTGCCCTGGCCCGCGCAGCTATCGGCGGGCGTGCAGTTGCGCGTCGAGTCGGTCGAGACGCAGCTGAACGTGCAGTTGTTGTTGCAGCCGTCGCCGTTGTTCGAGTTCGCGTCGTCGCACTCCTCGGTGCCGGTGACGTAGCCGTCGCCGCACACGCCCGCGATGCACGCCGCGTTGACACAGACCATGTTGCTGCCGCAGCTCGTGCCGTTGTCGAGCGGCGTACCGGCGGCGCACGCCTGGCCGCTGTTCCCGTTGTGCGTCACCGACGCGCACGTCTCGACGCCGTTACACGGATCGTTGTCGTCGCACGACGCGCCGCTGCACGAGAACGTGCAGTCGATGTTGCAGCCGGGCACGAGGCCGTTGTCGCTGCCGAAGTCGCACTGCTCGCCGGACTGCGGGATGCCGTCGCCGCACGACGCCGGCACGCACATGCCCATCTGGCACGCGCCGTTGCTGCCGCAGGCCGCGCCGTCGGAGGCCGGCTGCACCATGCACGCGTGATCGGCGGTGCACGCCGCGACGCCGCACGTCGGGGGCGCCGGGCAATCCTGCGCCGCATTGCTGCACACGAACGTGCAGCTCGCCGTGCAGTTCGCATCGCCGTCGCACTGCTCGCCCGGATCGACGACGCCGTTGCCGCACGTCTCCGGCGTCTGCTTGTTGCTACCACCACACGCCACGAGCACGAGCCCGAGCAGAGCCACCGCGATGCGCATGACTCCATCGTAGAGCGGCCGCCGCGCGAGCTAAATGTGCGATGCGCTCCTACGGGGCGGGCGCACGGTCGAGCTGCACGAGCAGGCCGGTGCACGCGTCGGCGACCTGCAGCTGTGCGGCGCCGGTCACGGCGAGGCCGGTCAAACATGCCGTCACCGACGCGGGGAACGCGGTGTGCGGCGGTTTTCCGTAGATCGTCTGCACGACACCACTACCGTCGACAACGCCGGCGTCGCTCGCCGGCAACAGGCGCACCGTCGTCGCCGATGTGACGAACAGATCTCCGAACGCATCGCACGACAGCCCGCGCGGCTGATCGACCGGGAACGTGCGCGCCGGCGCGCCTTCGCCCGACGACGCGGGAACGCCGTCGCCGAGCACCGTCGTGATCGTCCCGCTCGCGACGCGGCGGATGCGGTTGTTGCCGGTGTCCGCGATGAACAGGTCGCCGTTCGGGCAGCGCGTCAGCGCGGTCGGCTCGAACAGCAGCGCGCCGGCGGCCGGTCCGCCGTCACCGGCGAAGCCGAGCGCATGACTCGTGTTGACGATCGTCGAGACGGTGTGCGCCGACAGGTCGAGCGCGCGGATCGCGTGGTTGCCGGTGTCCGCGATGTAGAGCGTGCTCGCCGCGGCGTCGAGGTAGAGGCCGGTCGGTCCGCGGAAGCGCGCGGTCGCGGCCGCGCCGTCGGCAAAGCCCGCCGTCCCCGAGGTGTTCGCGAGCGTCGCGATCGTCCACGTCGACGGATCGGTCGGATCGACCTCCGTGATCACGTGCAGGCGATTCGCGGACGTCTCCGTGATGTAGACGACGTGCGCGCTGTCGTCGACCGCGATGCCGCCGATCCGCCCGAAGCCGGCCGTGCGGAACCGCGCGAGCGCGCCGGTTGCGGACGACTGCGGATAGCGACCGGCGACAGCCGTCAGGTGCCCGGTGCGCAGCGCCTCGACGGTGCCCGAGCTGCCGCCGGCGACGAACGTGAACATCGATCCGACGGCGAACCCCTGCGGATCGGCGAGCCGTGCCGTCGCGGACGCGCCGACGCCTTCCGGATCCACCTGCCCCGCGACGGTCGTCAGCACGCCGGTCCCCGGATCGATGCGGCGGATCCGGTTGTTGTTCGTATCGGCGACCGCGATGCCTCCGGGCCCCGCGCACACGCCGAGCGGGAACTGCAGCTGCGCGGAGGTCGCCGGCGCCGCATCGCCGCTCGTGCCGACCGAGCCGTTGCCCGCGATCGTCGACAGCGTGCCGCCCGCCGTGACCTTGCGGATGCGCTGGTTGAGCTCGTCGGCGATGTAGATGGTGTCCTGCGCGTCGGTGGCGACCTTGTACGGCTGGTTGATCGAGCCGCTGGTCGCGGGCCCGCCATCCCCGCCGAACGACGCGGCGCCGTTGCCGACCGCCGTGTCGATCGTGCTGTCGAGCTCGACGCGGCGGATCCGGTTGTTCGACAGGTCGCTGATCAGCACGCGGCCGGTCGAATCGACGGCGACGTAGTACGGCGTCGACAGCGTCGCGGAGGTCGCGGGGCCGCCGTCGCCGGAGAAGCCGAAACCGCCGTTGCCCGCGATCGTCGTCAGCGTGCCGGGCGAGTCGACGCGGCGGACGCGATGGTTGTACGTGTCGGCGATCACGAGGCGGCCCTGCAGATCGATCGCGACGCCGTGCGGGTGATCGAGCGTCGTGCGGTTGCCGTCGCCGGCGACGGTGCTGATCACGCCGCTCGTGTCGACCATGCGAACGCGGTTGTTGACCGAATCCGCGATATACAGCCGGCCTTGTGCGTCGAGCGCGACGCCATCGGGCTCGAACAGCTCGGCGCTGGTCGCCGGGCCGCCGTCACCGGAGAAGCCTTGCAGGCCCGTGCCGGCGATCGTCGTGATCGTGCCGTCGAGCTCGACGCGCCGGATGCGCTGGTTGAACACGTCGGCGATGTAGATGCGTCCCATCGGATCGATCGCGCAGTCGAACGGGTTCTGCAGCGTCGCCGCGGTCGCGAGCCCGCCGTCGCCGCCGAGGCCGAACGTGCCGTTGCCCGCGATCGTCGTGATGTTCCCGCCGGTGTTGACCATGCGGATGCGCTCGTTCGACGTATCCGCGATCACCACGCCGGCCGCGGAGACCGCGAGGCCTTGCGGATTTTGCAGCTGCGCCGCCGTGGCGGCCGCCCCGTCGCCCGAGAAGCCACGCGTGCCATTGCCCGCGATCGTCGTGATCGTGCCGCCGCTGTCGATCGCACGAACGCGCTGGTTCAGCGAGTCGGCGACGACGACGCGGCCCGCGCTGTCCTCGACCGCGACGACGGGAAACGCGAGATCCGCGGCGACCGCCGGGCCGCCATCGCCCGAGTAGCCGACCGTGCCGGTGCCGGCGATCGTCGTGATCACGCCGTTGGCGTCGACGCGACGCACGACGGCATTTCCGGTATCGGCGATCAGGATGCGGCCGCTGGAGTCGACGGAGACGCCGAACGGACCGCTGAGCGTCGCGGCGGTGGCGGGGCCCTGATCGCCGGTGTAGTCGGCGATGCCGGTACCCGCGATCGTCGCGATCGTGCCGTCGATGTCGATGCGCCGGATCGTGTTGAGGTCGCTATCGGCGATCAGGATGCGGCCGAGCCCGTCGACGGCGATGCCGGTCGGGTTCGACAGCTGCGCGAGCAGAGCCGGGCCGTTGTCGCCGGCGCCACCGGGCGTGCCGGTGCCCGCGATCGTCGCGATCGTGCCGTCGAGATCGATCTCGCGAATCCGCGAGTTCTGCGTGTCGGCGACGAACACGCGACCGATGCCGTCGACCGCGACCGCATTTGGCGCCTGCAGCTCTGCGCTCGTCGCCTCGCCGCCGTCGCCGGAGAATCCGGGCGTGCCGGTGCCTGCGATCTTCGTGATGCTGCCGTCGGTCTCGACGCGCAGCACGCGGTTGTTCAACGTGTCGGCGACGAACACGCGCCCCTGCCCGTCGACGGCGATCTCGTGCGGATCGGCGAGCGCGAGCTGCGTCGCGATCGTCTCGGTGCCGACCGCGGTCGACACGTTCCACACGGTCTTGACGCACATATCGCAGCCGTCGGCCGCGTTGTGGTTGCCGTCGTCGCACGCCTCGCCTTGATCGAGCTGGCCGTCGCCGCAGATCTCGACCTTGCCGCAGTCGCCGCGACAGCCGTCTCCCGAGACCTGGTTGCCGTCGTCGCACGCCTCACCGACATCGACCTGGCCGTTGCCGCACAGGCCGGTGTGGCAGACGCCGTTCTCGCAGGTGCCGCCGCCGCCGTTCGCCGCGCGGCATGCATCGCCGTCCGCGTGGCCTTCGCACGCCGCGACGTCGGCCGGCGATGCGCACGTGTTCGCGACGCACACGCTGCCGGGCGCGCAGTACAGATCGCCGCACGGCACGAGCGGCGACGACAAACAGCCCGATAGCGCGACCGCTACCGCGAGTAATCCCCTCACGCGATCACCATCGTAGCGCATTGCCGCCGACGACACCCACCTACATCGCGGCACGGCGCCGCGCGAGATACCATGGTCGTCGCGTGGGTGGCCCGAAAGAGCGCGAGGACGCGACCGCCGCCATGCCGATCTCGCGGCGTGGCAAAGCGGCGGACGCGACGGAGGTCCTGGCGCCCGGGCAGCGCTTCGCCGATCACAGCAAGACGCGCGCGGAAGGCCGGCGTGCGCTCGAGCTGTCACCGAACACGCGCATCGGGCGCTTCGAGCTGATTCGCGAGCTCGCGCGCGGCGGCATGGGCCAGGTCTTCCTCGCCCGCGACACGCTGCTCGGCCGCAAGGTCGCGATCAAGTTCCTGCTCCACGACGATCCCGACTTCGTGCAGCGGTTCCTGGTCGAGGCGCGCGCGACCGCTCGCTGCACGCACGAGAACATCGTCACGATCTTCGAGGTCGGCGAGCACGAGGGCCTGCCGTACATGGTGCTCGAGTTCCTCGAGGGCAAGACCCTCTCCGAGACGCTCGACTCGCACCCGTCGCTGCGCCAGTTCACCGAGATCATGGTCTCGGTCGCGCGGGCGCTCGAGCGCGCACACGAGCACGGCATCGTCCACCGCGACCTCAAGCCGTCGAACATCTTCGTCACCGACCGCGGCGTCGTGAAGGTCCTCGACTTCGGCGTCGCGCGCATGATCGACCGCGCCGGCGTCGTCAGCGAGAAGCTCGGCGCCGGCATCGATCCGCGCAAGCTGATGAGCGACGGCCGCGAGGTCTCGGTGACGCAGACGAGCAACTCGCTCGTCGGCACGCTGCCGTACATGAGCCCCGAGCAGTGGGGCGCCGACGTCGTCGACCACCAGAGCGATCTGTGGGCCGTCGGCATCATGTTCTGGCGGTTCATCGCGAACGTGCATCCCGCCGGCACGTGGGCCGCCGACAAGCTCAAGGAGCGGCTCTGCGATCTCGATACGCCGCTGCCGAGCATCGCCTCGAAGGATCCGTCGCTGCCGCGCGAGCTCGTCGACATCGTCGACAAGTGCCTCGAGAAGCACAAGGCCGCGCGCTACGCGACGGCGACCGAGCTCGTCGCGGATCTGCAGTCGTTCCTCGCGCCGCGCGAGTCGCGCACCGCCGACGAGATCTGTCCGTATCGCGGCCTGTCGGCAATCGGCGAGGACGACGCGAAGTACTTCTTCGGCCGCACGAGCGAGATCCGCATGGCGCTCGCGCAGCTCGACGAGTGGCCGCTGCTCGCCGTGATCGGTCCGTCGGGTGTTGGCAAGTCATCGTTCGTGCACGCCGGCTTGATCCCGGCCGTGCGCTCGACGGGCGGCGCGTGGCAGGTCCGCGTGCTGCGCCCGGGCCGCGTGCCGCTCCATCGCCTCGCGTCGATCCTCGAGGAGACGCTCGCGACCGGCGAGGACGGCACCGACCTGATGGCGAAGCTCGTCGAGGCGCCCGGCCTGTTCGGCACGCTGCTTCGCCAGGCCGCGTCGCGCCGCAACGTGCGCGTGATGGTCGTCGTCGATCAGCTCGAGGAGCTGTTCACGCTGTGCGACAGCGACAAGGTGCGCGCGGCGTTCCTCGCGGCGCTACTCGCGGCCGCCGACGATCCGAGCTCGCCCGTGCGCGTCGTGCTGTCGATGCGCGCCGACTTCCTCGACCGCCTCGCGGGCCACAAGCACTTCCTCGGCGAGCTGTCGCGCGGCCTGTTCTTCCTCACCGCACCCGACCACGAGAACCTCCGCGAGACGCTCGTGCGGCCGGCGCAGCTCGCGGGCTACTCGTTCGAGAGCGACGAGATCGTCGACGACATGATGCAGGCCGCGACGAGCCGCGGCGCCCTGCCCCTCCTGTCATTCGCGGCGACGAAGCTGTGGGACGCGCGCGATCGCGGCCGGCGCAAGCTGACGGTTGCCGCGTACAACGCGATGGGCGGCGTCGGTGGTGCGTTCGCGCGCCACGCGGACCAGATCGCAGCGAGCGTGCCGCCGCACCAGCAGATCCTGCTGCGCGCGGTGATGACGCGCCTGGTGACGCCGGAGGGCACGCGCGCGGTCGTCGATCACAAGGAGCTGCTGTCGCTGTCGGGCGACCCTGGCGCCGTCGAGCAGATCCTCGATCAGCTCGTTCGCGCGCGCCTCATTCATCTGCACACCGATGCCGATCAAACGGCGACCGTCGAGATCGTGCACGAGATGCTGATCAGCGAGTGGCCGACGCTGCGACGCTGGCTCGAGGAAGGCCAGGCCGTGCGCGGCTTCCTCCACGAGCTCGGGCAGGCCGCGAAGCAGTGGGACTCGCACGGCCGCAGCAAGGACTTCGTGTGGCGCGGCGCCGCGGCGCAGGACGCGATCCACACCGCGAATCGCAACGTGCTCGATCTCTCGGCGAGCGAGGCGGACTTCCTGCTCGCGGTGCGCAAGGGCGTTCGGCGCGCACGCACGCTGCGCGTCGCCGTGTTCGCGAGCATCTTCATCGCGCTGATGCTCGTACTCGCCGGTGGCACCGTCGCCTTCCTGCGCATCCGCGAGGCCGAGCAGGATGCCAAGGCGCAGGCGAGCGAGGCGAAGCAGCAGCGCAAGGAGGCCGACCAGGCGCGGCAAGCGGCCGAGGCGGCGACCGCCAAGGTCCAGGCGCAGCTCGACGAGGTACGCCGCGCGCAGGAGCAGGAGCGCGCCGCGAACGAGGCGAAGCAGAAGGCCGAGCAGGAACAGCAGGCGGCCGAGATCGAGGTGCAGCACGCCGACGCGAAGGTGAAGCTGTCGGCCGAGGAGCTGCAGCGCGCGAACGGCGAATTGAAGCACGCGCTCGCCGACGCGCAGGCGGCGAAGAAGGCCGCCGAGGCGAACGCGGACCGCGCGAAGAAGGCCACCGACGAGGCGAACAAGGCGAAGGCCGTCACCGAGCGGCTGCTTCGCGACGAGCAAGCGCGCGTCAAGCAGCTCGAAGACGAGAAGAAACACATCTACGATGGCGACCTGATGAAGAAGGGCGGGCAATGAGGTCGCTGCTCGTGCTCGTCGCGCTCGCCGGCACCGCGTGGGCGGAAGATCCGTGGGCGCAGGGCGTGACGGTCGACAACCAGAAGAAGGCGAACGCGCTGTTTGCGGAGGCGAACCAACTGTTCGCGCAGCAGGCGCACGCACCGGCGCTCGAGAAGTACAAGGCGGCGATCGCGCTGTGGGACCACCCGCTGATCCGCTTCAACATGGCCGTCACCGAGATCCGGCTCGACCGCATCCTCGATGCCGCCGAGGATCTCGATCGCGCGCTGCGCTTCGGCGCGACGCCGTTCTCGCCAACGCTCTACCAGGAAGCGCTCGACTACCAGGCGCTCGTCAAGCGGCAGGTCGGCGTGATCGAGGTCAGCTGCGATCAGCCGGATGTCCATCTGCTGCTCGACGGCAAGCCGTGGCTGACGTGCCCGGGCAAGCAGCAGCAGAAAGTGCTCGCCGGCGAGCACGTGATCCTCGGCGAGAAGAAGGAGTTCATGACGCGATCGCAGCGGATCGTCGTCAAGGGCGGCGCGACCGACGAGGAGAAGATCGCGCTCGTGCCGATCGAGACGGCGGTCAAGCTCGAGTACCGCTACCGGCGCTGGATCCCGTACACGGTCGCCGCGGCCGGCCTCGCGATCGCAGGCGGCGGCGTCGCGTTCTACTTCGCGGGCCGCAGCCAGATGGATCAGTTCAACTCCGACTTCACGACGAACTGCCCCGCCGGCTGCAAGATGGACTTCTCCGACAAGCCGTTCTTGCGCGACGAGAAGGACAGCGCCGAGCTCAAGGGCAACATCGGCGTCGGCATGATGGCGGCGGGCGGCGCGGTCGCGGTCACCGGCATCATCCTGACGATCGCGAACAAGGCGCAGCGCGTGATGCCCTCGGTCGAGGCGCAGCCGACGCCCGGCGGTGCAACTGCGTCCGTCGGCTGGCATTTTTAGGCTGTCACAAACGGCGCGGTGGCCGCACTACCACCGTGGCGGCGTATGACCGACGACGCGAAACCCGGCACCCTCGACGACAGCTTGCTCCGCGAGATCGCGGCGGCGCCGGCTGTCGATCTTCCGAGCGACCTCGCGACGTTCGTCATGCTCGAGCCGGGCATCGTGATCGACGGCGCGTTCCGGATCGAGGCGCGGCTCGGCGCGGGCGGCATGGGCGTCGTCTACGCGGCGCGCGATCTCAAGCTCGACCGCGAGGTCGCGATCAAGCTGATGCGGCTCGACCGCGGTCCGTCGGGGCTTGGCGCGAAGCTGCCCGACGTGTTCGAGCGCGAGGCGCGCGCGACGGCGCGGCTCAACCATCCCAACATCGTCACGCTGCACCAGTTCGGCAACTGGAACGGCCTGCTCTACCTCGTGCTCGAGCGGCTGCGCGGCGAGACACTCAACGCGCGGATGGAGCGCGGCGCGCTGTCGCTCGGGGACGGGCTCGCGATCCTCGAGCAGGTGTGTCGCGCGCTCGTGCACACGCACGCGGCCGGCATCACGCATCGCGACCTCAAGCCGCAGAACGTGTTCCTGCTGCCCGACGGCGGCGTCAAGGTGCTCGACTTCGGCGTGTCGGGATTGGCGCGCGGGGTCGAGGGACCGGCTGCGGGCCGAATGCCCGCCGTGAAGTCGACGCTGTCGCTCGCCGGCACGCCCGGCTACATGGCGCCCGAACAGTGGGACGGCGGGATCCAGGACGCGCGCACCGACATCTTCGCGGTCGGCGTGATGCTCTACCAGCTCGTCACCGGCGAGCTGCCGTTCGGGATGAAGCCGGTCGATGTCGGCGCGCGCCCGCCGTCGATCGCGGACAAGGTGCCCGAGCTCGCGGAGCTCGTCGATGCGTGCCTCGCGACGCGCCGCCTCGATCGTCTCGCGAGCGCGCAGGAGCTGGCGACGCGAATCGCGGAGGTGCGCGCGAAGGTCGGCGGCTCGTCGGGCGGCTCGGTGCCGTCGGGGCCGGGGTCGCTCGCCACGGCGCGGGTCGCGAATCCGCGGCGTCGTCGCATCGGCGTGGTCGTCGCAGGTGCGGCCGCCGCGGCGGCGATTGCCCTGGCGGCGCTGCGCGGCCAGCACTCGGCGGCGTGCGACGATGCGACCTCGCGCGCCGGCTCGGTATGGAACGAGCACACGCGCGCCGCGCTCGCGAAGCACTTCGGGGCGTCGGCGGCGTGGACCGAGACCGCGCGCGTCCTCGACACGTACGCCGGGCAGTGGGTGTCGCTGCGCGACGGCGCGTGCCGCAGCGGCTCGGGGGCCGCGCAGGGCTGCCTCGACGAGCGGTTCGCCGCATTCAGCACGCTCGTCGGCCAGCTCGACAAGCTCGACGCGACGCAGGCGCTGACCAGCTCGCGCGGCCTGCCCCCGCTGTGGGACTGCAGCGATCCGGAATACTTCGCGCGCGTCGCGCATCCCGACAAGCCGACGCCGCGCGATCCCAAGGCGCTCGTGCCGATGGCGCTCGCGATCGGCGGCCGCGGCCGCGACATCGTCCACGGCGCGACGTTCATCGATGGCGACCTCGCCGTCGCCGTGTTCGGCTCGCGCGACGCGACGATCGCGGGCACGCATCTCGACACGCCGCCGGGCTCTGACGATCGCTTCGGCGTGGTCGCCCGCATCGGCGACGACGGCGCGACGCGCTGGACCGACGTCCTCGATCGCGCCGGTGCCCTCACGATCGCCGCCCAGCGCGATGCGCTCGCGATCGGCGGCACGTTCAACAACGGCGCGCGCGTCGGGACCGCGAAGCTGCCTCCGATCGCGAGCTCCGCCGACGGCTTCATCGCCAGCCTCGATGCGAAGACGGGCGCGCTGCGCTGGGCCCACGCAATCGGCGGAACGAAGGCCGGTGGCATCCGCGCCGTCGCGAGCGATGCGGCCGGCAACGTCTACGCGAGCGGCGAGTACGCGGGCACCGCAACGTTCGGGGGCGAGACGATCTACAGCGCCGGTGCGATGACGGAGACGGCGCCGTTCATCGCGTCGTGGTCGCCCGAGGGTGCGCTGCGCTGGGTCGTCCACGGCGCGGGAGGCGCGTCGTCGCGCACGTGGAGCATCGCGACGCAGGACAACGCGGTCGTCGCGGGCCTCTACGTTCGCGGCGGCGGCACGCTCGGCACCGCGAAGCTCTCCGAGGCGAGCTGCGTGATCGTGCGCCTCGACGCCGACACCGGTGCAATCCGCTGGATCCACCAGGAAGCGGGCGAGGCGGCGCGCTGCATCGTCGACGGCGTCGCGATCCACGGCGATCGCGTGGCGATCAGCGGCCGGCACTGGCACGCGAACGGTGGCTACGTCGCCGAGCTCGCGCTCGAGACCGGCGAGCGGCAATGGATCGAGCAGATCGGCACCGAGGAGCACGATCGCCCGAAGATGGTCGCGTACGCGCCCGACGGCACGCTCGCGGTCGGCGGCCACTACACGACGCCGACGATCGATATCGGCGGCCACCACATCGTGTCGAACGGCAGTTGGGACGCGTTCGTCGCGCGCTACGACCACGCGGGTC
>JAFAOG010000095.1 GCA_019237945.1 Deltaproteobacteria bacterium
CGCCGACATCGGTCTCGCGACCATCGAGGCTGATCGTGCCTCGCATGTTCTCGCCGAGCGTCAACAGATAACCCCGGTTGCCGGGGCGAACGATCGCGAACTCCTTCGGCAGCCCGATGTCGGGCACCGTGAACGTCGGCTTGCCGATGTGGCCGACGGTGATCTTCGACGGCCGTTCGAGAACGACGTCTTGCATCACTTCATCGCGCCAGATCAGCGCCGTGCGGAGTGCGACCGTCTGGGTCATTACAGCTGCTCTTCCTCGACCGACTTCGCCATCGCGGGGATGAACGAGCGCTTCTCGAGGCTCGCGCGCTCGAGCTCTTCATTCGCGCGTTCGAGGAAGTAGAGCAGCTGAGGAGTGCGCATGCGGCCGTTGAGATCGAGCGCGTTGAAGTCGAAGTTTTTCACCTTCTCCTTCTTGCTGCCCGTTTCCTTTGCGACCGGTGCTGCCTTGTCGGCCGTCGCGGGAGCGGCCTTGTCGCCCCTCTCACCCTTTCGGGGTTGCGCACTCACCGTGGCGCACATCAGCGCCAGCACGAGCGTGGGCAATAGCCCCCATGCGGGGGCGCGCGGCCCTACCTGCACTTGACGTCCTTGCACTTGTTCTCGGCCTCCTGACGTTTGGAGTGACCCGACGGCGCTTCTTGCAGATAGCGCACCAGATCCGCCTTCCCCTGGTTCTGCACGCCCGCGTCTTCCCCCGAGAAATCTAGCTCGAGCAGCGCGATGTTCCACATCGCATCCGCGCGCGGCGTCGACCGCTTCGGCGCCTCCTTGATCACGCGTTCCCACGTCTTCTTCGCCTCGGGAAACTCTTTCAACCCGCGATGCGCGACCCCGAGCGCGACCTGCGCCTGGTAGTCGTCGGGTCTCTTTTCGACGATCGCGG
The DNA here is from genome assembly GCA_019237945.1 of Deltaproteobacteria bacterium. GTDB lineage: Bacteria > Myxococcota_A > Polyangia > Haliangiales > Haliangiaceae > JABFXX01. The sequence goes on from JAFAOG010000095.1 coordinate 893, forward strand.
CGAGCTCGACCTTGGCTCGCGCGTAGTCGCCGGCGTCGAGCAGCACGGAGGCCTTGTTGTAGCGGGCGTCGAGGTAGGTCGCATCGAGCGCGACCGCCTGGTCGAACAGGTTGAACGCCTCCTGCGCCTTGCCTTGCTTCATCGCGAGCAGCGCGAGCGCGTTGTACGTCGCCGGATCCTTCGCGTCGAGCTCGAGCGCCTTGACCAGCACGAGCTGCGCGAGCTCGATGCGCTTCTGCGCGAGGTAGATCTGGCCGAGCTCGGTGTAGATCTTCGCGTTCGTGCCGCTCGTGCGCACGGTGTCGCGGAGGATCTCGACGGCGTCGTCGAAGTCGCCGTTGTCGCGGAGCAGCGACGCCAGGCGCGCGGCCGCATCGCGGCGGCCCGGATCGTCGTCGTCCATCATCTTGAGCGCGGCCTCGTAGTCGCCTCGCGCGTCCTTCTTGTGGCCCGCGCGGCGGTTCGCCTCCGCGCGCGCGAGCAGGATCGACGTGTGGTTGCGATCGATCGAGAGCGCCTTGCCGTAGTCGTCGATCGCCTCGTCGTCGTCGCCCTCGCGCCACGCGATCGCGCCGAGGTCGTACCAGGCCTCCCAGATCGTCGAGTCGATCTTCAACGCCGAGCGCAGGCGCGCCCGCGCGGTCTCGTCGGCTTCGGGCCCACCGAGCCGGATCGCGCGCATCGCCGCCTCGAACTCCTTCTGCGCGGCCGGCTTCACCGGATCGCGGTGCTGCTTCGCGGACGGGCCGGTACCCGCGACGTTGCGCTTGCCGCTACCACCGCCGCATGCGGCGAGCGCGATGCACACGAGGGCGCGCTTCATCGCACGATCTCCGTGACAAGGTCCGGGTTCGGCGCGCGGTCGCTCTGGCGATCCTTCGTGCGCGCCTCGTTCTCCGGCGGGAAGTTCTTCGCGTCGAGCTTGCCGAGCGCGGCGCGGATCTTCGCCGTGAACTCGTCGTAGATCTGGTTCTTCAAGACGGTCTGGTAGCCGAAGTTGTACGCGTCGACCGCGTTCTGCTGGTACTGCACGACGTATTCGTCGAGCGCGGCGCGATACGCGTCCTGCTGATCCTGCGGCAGGTTCTTCGGCACCGGCGCGTTGACGAGTGACTCGGCGAAGCCGTCGAAGATCTGGCCGATGCGATAGAGCGCCGCGTCGCCCCAGCGCGCGTCCTGGTAGTCGGCGACCGACAGATAGACCGACTTCGCCTCGGTCAGCAGCTTCGCCTTCTGCTTGAGCGCGCTCGACAGCTGGCTCGGCTTGACGTCGAGCGAGACCTTCTCGAAGTCGCGGAACACGAGCTCGCCTTCGTAGTAGCGCGCCTGCGCGGCCCACGTCTTGCCGGCGGTCTTCTCGGCGGCGCTCGCGTGCTTGTAGAGATTTTCCGCCGCGACGAAGTCTTCCTTCGCCCGCTTGAACTGGCCGAGCTGGAAGCTCATCAGGCCGGCGCGCGTGTGCGCCTCGATGATGCGCTTGCCGGTCGACTTGTAGAGTCGCGCGTAGTCGCTGAAGGCCTGGTACGCGGGGCCTTCCTGGCCGGCGTCCTGGTAGACGACGCCGATGTTGAACGCGACGTCGGGCGCATCTTTGCGCTCCGCGAACCGCTTCGCGTACTCCTTGTAGTGCGCGATCGCTTTGTCGTTCTGGCCGAGCGCCTGGCGCAGCACACCCGCGTTGAACAGCGCGTCGGCGGCCTTGCTGCCCTTGCCGAACTTGTCGACGACGAGCTCGTACGACTTCGCCGCGCGATCGTAGTAGATGACCTTCTCGTAGACCGCGCCCGCCGCGAACGCGGCCTTCTCCGCGATGTCGGGGGACGCGTTGCCGTACTTCTCGGCGAGATCGAGATAGACCTCGGCCGCCTTCTCCGGCAACCGCGCCTTCTCGTACGCCGCGCCCGCGTTCATCATCGCCTGCGCGGAGACCTTGCCGTCGCTCGTCTCCTTCGGGACGCGCAGGTAGAACGTCGCGGCCTGCTCGAACTTGCCGGCGTCGAAGTACTTGTCGCCGCTCTTCTGGATCGACTCGACGATCAGGCGCGTCAGGCGGTCCTGCTGATCCTTGCTCGCGAACGAAGGCGCGCTCTTGAGCTTGCGCGCCCAGTTCTCGATGTTCTCGTAGTCCTGCGCCTTGTTGAGCGCGGACAGGATGCGATCGCCGGCGGGACCCGCATTCGGATCCTTGGGGTACTTCGTGACGATCAGGCCGAAGCGCTTGATCGCCTCGTCGTACTCGCCGTAGTCGTAGAAGCGCTGGCCGTTCTTGAAGATGACGCCGACGATCGTCGGGTCGGCCGGGAACAGCGTCGCGTAGAGGTCGACGGCCTCCGCAAACTTCTTGTCGACCGGATAAAGCTGCGTGTGACCGACGGTGTCCTTGGGGCGCGCGAGCTCGTACGCGTTCATCGCCGCGAGCAGCGCTTCCTTGTGATACTGGCCGACCGGTGCGCTCTTGCCGACCGCGAGGAACTCGTCGCCGGCGGCCTCGGGCTTGGCGACCTTGAAGCACAGGATCTGCGCGCGGAAGAATCGGACCTCGATCGTCTTCTCGGCGGCGGCCTTGTTCGTGCCGAACGCCTCGAGGTACGAGCCGTACGCGTCAGCGGCGCGCGTGTAGAGCGAGAGTAGATCCTTCGGCACCGGTGGCGT
>JAFAOG010000100.1 GCA_019237945.1 Deltaproteobacteria bacterium
CACGCCTCGATGATAGCTCAGCGATTCTGCCAGCTCACGGTGCATGGATCTTGCGGAGGGGAAACGCAGGAGGATTTCCCATGACCATCAAGACCATCCTGTTTGCGGGCGCCGTCGCGCTCGGCCTCGGCGCGTGCCACCACGACCGCGCTGTGAACACGCCTACCAGCAACACGTACGGCACGAGCAGTGATCAGACGACGGGCACGCCCGCCCCGGCCCAGGGCTCGTACAACAGCAGCACGGGCGATTCGACGACGAATCCCGATGTGAACGGAACGGGGCAAACGGGCGCAGCGGGCGTTCAGTCGAACACCGACATGAACGGTACCGGTGCCGCGCCCGCGCAGAGCCAGACGACCTCGCCGTCCAGTAACGCGACCGGCACGAGCTCGAACAACTCGACCAACTCGACCAACTCGACCAACGGCCAGCGCCGTACCTACAACAGCAGCAAGAACGCGGTGCCGTCGACGTCGAACGGTACGAACGTCAACGGCGATAGCGACATGGATCGCACCGGCAACTCGGGCACCACGAACACCGGGAACCCCGGCACCGCGGACCAGCCCGACCGCTAGACCGCGCGCAGCTGCGCCTGAGAAACCGCGACGTGGCGAGCCGACTGCTCGCTCGTGATCAGGCGCAGCACTTCCGCTTTGAGCTGAGCCGACGAGAACGGCTTCTCGAGGATCGTCGCGCCCGCGCTGACGAGCGACTGGGCTTCTTCATCGTTGGAGTAACCGGTCGCGATCAGCACCGGCACGCTGCTCCGCTCGCGCAGGCGGCGGAAGCACTCGGCGCCGCCCATCACCGGCATGCCCATGTCGAGGACGACGAGCCGGATGTCCGCGGCGTGCTTGGCGAACTGATCGAGCGCCTCGGCGCCGTTCTCGGCCATGACCACGTCGAGGCCCATGCGCTCGAGCAGGCGCTTCGAGGTCATGCGCACGGCCTGTTCGTCGTCGACGAGCAACACGGTGCCGCGGACGACCGCCTGCTCCGACAGCACTCGGGTGGGCATCGTCGTCGGCTTCGCCTTGGAGATCGGCAATCGCATCGTGAACGTCGCGCCGCGGCCGGGCGCCGAGTCGACGGTCACCGAGCCACCGTGCTGCTCGACGATGCCCCACACCGTCGAGAGCCCGAGTCCCGTGCCCTTGCCCTGCGGCTTGGTCGTGAAGAACGGCTCGAACGCGCGGCGCTTCGTCGCTTCGTCCATGCCGCAGCCGGTGTCGGAGACGGTGATCGAGGCGCGGTTCGCGTCAACGTCGAGATCCGTGCTGATCGTCAGCGTGCCGGAGCCGTCCATCGCATCCTTCGCGTTGAGCGCGAGGTTGACAAGGACCTGCTCGAGCTGCGTGGCGTCCGCTTCGACGCTGGCGTCGATTAGCCGCAGCTCCGTCTTCACCGTGATCGACTTCGGCAGCGTGCGCTCGATCAGCGGCAGCACCTCGCGGACGACCTCGTCGAGGCGCACGATCTTCTTGCGGTACTGGCCGCGCCGCGAGAACGCGAGCAGGCCACGCGTCAGCGCCGCGCCGCGCTCGGTCTGCGCAATGATCTGCTCGACGTCGGCGCGCTGCTTCGCATCGGTGATGTCGGTGAGCAGCAGGTGCCCGAGGCTGCGGACCGAGGCGAGCACGTTGTTCATGTCGTGCGCCATGCCCGCCGCGAGCGTGCCGATCGCTTCCATGCGCTGCGAGTGCAGCAGCTGGTCGTGCAGGCGCTCGCGTTGCTCGTTGGAGTTGCGCAACTCGTCGAGCTGACGGCTCAGCTGCTGGGCCGACTCGGCCGCGTCCTGGCGGTGCTTCTCCGAGATCGCGAGCGAGCGGCGCATCGTCAGGTGGACGACGAACGACGCGGCGCCGCCGATGACGATCGCGGCGATGAACGTCGGCGCGTCGTGACCTCCGCAGCGGATGAGCAGGGGGATCGCGAAGCCGGTGACGAGCGCGACGGTTGCGGTCGCGACGCGCGTGTCGAGAGACACCGCCGCATTCGAGAGCTGCAGCAAGAAGAACACCGCGTACGCCTGGCGGTTCGTCGCGTACATCGAGGCGACGATCGACAGCAGGCCGGTCCACTGCAATCCGGCCGACGCGACGAGCAGTAGCCGCTCGGGGACGCGCTTCATGAACAGCAGCGCGGCGAGTACGAACGCGACGCCGAGCATCGCGAAGTCGAACATGTATACCGGCAGCGGCGGCATGATCCCGAGCGGGGCCGCAAGCGCGACGATCAGCGTGTGGCCGATGACGGCCGACGCCCACAGCCGGCGGCCACGCTCTCGCACCACCGGTAACAGGTCGGCAGTCGAATCACGTGATGCCACGTTCGTAGTATCGGCCAACCGCGGGGATGTTTTGAGGCAGCAGTGGGTCACTCGCGGTGTGGGCAGCCGTGCGAGAACCTGCGAGGCCCACCCCTTGCAGAATGGAAGGGGATGGCCGAGACGCCCGTCGAGCACGAGCAACACGTCGTCCTCACGTGGGCGGCGATCATCGCGCTGATCGCGGTGTTATGGCTCGCGCTGCCGATCGGCGCCGGCATCCTGCTCGGAATGTTTCTGGCGTTCATGGCGCAGCCGGTCTTCGAGCGCATGAAGACGCGCGTGGGAGCGCGCGCCGCCGCCGCAGGTACCGTGGCGGGTGCGATCCTCGCGCTCGCGGCCCTGCTCGGTGGCCTCGGCTGGCTGCTCGTCGTCCAGGGCACCGCACTCGCGCAGCGGGTGATGGACGAATCGAAGTCGGGCGGCGTCGTTGATCGCGTCGTCACGCAGGTCGGCCACTGGGCCGAGCGGCTCGGGCTCTCGCACGATCAGCTCGAGGCCCACGCGCGCTCGTTCGCCAGTGACGCCGCGTCGCGCACCGTCGGCATCGCGACCTCGATCGCGGCCGCGACCGGCGGCACGCTGCTCGCGCTGTTCTTCGCCGTCCTCGCGATGCACTACGTGCTGCGCAACTGGAACATGGTCTCGCGCCGCGCCCAGGCCGTGCTGCCGCTGCGCGCCGAGTACACCGCCGACCTGTTCGCCGAGTTCCGCCGCGTCGGCCGCACCACGCTGCTCGGCGCCATCGGCACCGCGATCGCGCAGGGCATCTTCGCGACGATCGGCTACGCGCTCGCCGGCGTCCCCGAGCCCGCGTTCTTCGGCGCCGCCACCGCGATCGCCTCGTTCATCCCGGTGATCGGCGTCCTGACCGTGATCGTTCCGGTCGGCGTCGGGCTGTTCATGCTCGGCCATCCCGGCGCCGCGGCCATCGAGCTCGTGTGGGGGCTCGGCACCGTCGTCGCGGTCAGCGATTACGTGATCCGGCCGCGGCTCGTGCGCGGCAGTACGGAGGCCCCCGCGATCATCACGTTCGTCGCGCTGTTCGGCGGCGTCGAGATCTTTGGCCTCAAGGGCCTGATCGTCGGCCCGGTGCTGATGTCGCTCGCGCTCGCGATCCTCCGGATCTACGCCGAGGATGCGCGCCGCCGCCGCAGCGGCACCGCGTGAGCTAAGGTCCAACGCATGCGTGCGCGACTCGCCGTGGTCGCTCCGGATCTCGCGAAAGGCGTGCGCGCCGCGATCGCAACGCTCGTCCCGTTCTATCTCGCCGGCGCCTACGGACGTCCCGAGCTCGCGTGGGTCGCGCTCGGCGGCTGGCTCGGCGCGCTTGCCGATCCGGGCGGCGCCCGCAAGTCGCGTGCGCTCGCGGCCCTCGCGTTCGCTGTGCTCGGCGGCATCGCGGTCGGCATCTCGGCGCTCGCCGCCGTCACCCCGACGACCGGCGCGATCGTCACGTTCGTGATCGTGTTCGCCGCTTCGCTCGCGCGGGCGCTCGGCGCGACCGCCGGCAGCATCGGCACGTCGATCGCGATTGCCGCCGCGATCGCGGCCTCGCGTCACGGCCCGATGCTCGAGGGCGTGTGGTTCTCCGCCGGCGTCGCGTGGGCCGCGCTGTCCTCGACGATCACGCTGCCGGCATGGCCCCACCTGCCGGTGCGCCTCGCGATCGGTCACGTCTTCGACGCGCTCGCCGCCTACGCCGACGCGATCGCGGTTGCGCGCGCCGGGGAGTGGCCCGAGGTCGCGCGCATCCATCAACGCGCCGTGCGCGCCGCCCTCGAGAACGCGCGCACGACCGCGCTCGCCTTGCGGGCCCGGCGCTCCGGCGAGAGCGCCGCCGGCGCGAACCTGCGCGTCATCCTCGGCGGCGCCGAGTCGATCTTCTTCCAGATGATCGCGCTCGCGGAGCAGGTCGAGCACGGCGCCGCGATGCCCGAGAACCTCGCCGCCGCATTTCGCGCGATCGCCCGCGACCTCTACACGCGCCACGCGAATCCCGCGCCGCCGCTCGTCGGCGATACCGAGCTCGTCTCCTACACGCGCGACATCGCCGACGTCGCCCGCGACCTCGACCGCCCGCCCGCCACGCTCGTCGCCGCCGCACCCGCGCCGCCGATGCTCGCCTGGGAAGCGCTCGGCGACGCGCTATCGCTGCGCAGCCCGATCTTCGTGCACGCGCTGCGCGTGTCGCTCACCGGCGCCGCCGCCCTCGTGCTCGGCCGCGTCATCTCGCCGCTCCACCCGACGTGGGTCGTCGTCACCGTGCTCGCCGTGCTCCAGCCGCACCTCGGACCGACGCTCGTGCGCGCCGCCGAGCGCGTCGTCGGTACGATCATCGGCGCGACCCTCGCGCTCGCCGCGATGCTGGCATTCCGCTCCCCGCTCGCGCTCACGCTCGCGATGTTCCCGTTCTCGGTGCTCGCCGTGATCACGCGCCCGCGCAGCTATCGCCTGTTCGTCCTCTTCCTGACGCCGGTCTTCGTCCTCGTCACCGCGTTCGGTCACGCCGACTGGCACGTCGCCGGCGCGCGCATCGTCGACGTCACGATCGGCGGCGCGTTCGCCCTCGTTGCCGCGCTGGTCGCGCCCTCGCGCGAACGCCTGCGCCTCCCCGACGCGCTCGCCGCGATGCTCGAGGAGATCGCGCGCTACGCCCGCCTCGCCGGCGGCACGCCCGCTCGCTCCGACGTCGTCACCGCGCGCCGCTGCGTCGGAATCGCGCTCGAAGCCGCCGAAGCCTCGCTCGAGCGCATGCTCGCCGAGCCCAAGCTGCTCCAGCATGGCGTCGAGGACGCGATGTACCTCGTCACGTACGCGCGCCGCGTCTCGGCCGGCATCACCGCACACCTCGAGACGACCGGCCCGATCCCCGCGCCGATCGCCGACTACCTCGCCGCCACCCTCGATGACGCGCGCGCTCACCTGCGATCCGGAACGCGCGCTCTGCCACGCGAGCGCCCACACGCCGAAACGCCGGCGCTCCAGCATCTCGTTCGCCGCGGTGAGCTGATCGCGCAACGCGCCGATCCGCTCGCGCGTGCATGATCTCGCCGGTCCGGCACGCGTTTCACGCGGGAAGCGACACGCGCGCGTGCACGGCGCTTGCTCTTCGCGACGACGGAGGAAAATCATGTCGATCACTCGCACTACGCTTCTTGCTCTCATCCTCGGTACGACGACGGCCTACGCGCAGAGCGCCGGCGGCTCCACGGGCTCGACGGGCTCGACGGGCTCGACGGGCTCGACCTCGTCCGACACGTCCAATACGAGCTCGTCGGGCGGCAACACGTCGACCGGCAGCACCGCGGGCACGGCCAACACCTCGAACACGAGCTCGTCGGACACGTCGAACGCGGGCACCTCGCGTGCGAAGCACCGCCGCCACGCGGGCCGGTCCGGGGCCGCGGGGACCTCGGGCAACTCCAGCAACGCGGGCAACTCGAGCAACTCGAGCAACTCGAGCAATTCGGGCACCTCGGGCACCTCGGGCACCTCGGCCGGCACGTCGACCAGCGGTACCTCGGGCGCCGGCGCGTCCACCGACCCGTCGGGCAGCGAGAACCGCTGACCGGCGCGCGAGCGATGCGAGAAATTGGACTCGGCGCGCGAAATCCGATCTTCTGCATGCATGAAGACCCGCCGCCGCAGCGCCAAGAAGCTGGTTCTCCCGCTGATCGCCGTCGTCATGATGACAGCGACGATGGCGTATGACGCCTCGCATCGCTCGCACGCCGCCCCGCACGCGCCGGTCTCCGCGCGCCTCGCGACGCCGCACACGCGCTGACTGTCGCAGCGACGTCGCAGGGACGTCCCGGCAACGCGCAGCTGCGACGTGCGTCTTGCCTGCATGAGCACTTCGCCTTCCGTCCGTTCCCGCGTCCCCTGGCTCCGGCTCGCACTTCTCATCCTCGCCATGGGCGTGCTGCTCTCGCACGTCGTGACGACGATGCTGCTGCCGACGCGCCACCCGACGCTCTCCGACCGGCGTCGCGCCGAGCAGGAGCAGTTCGTCGCCGCGCGCCGCGCGCGCCTCGCGCAGCTCCTCGCCGACGGCGACGGCTGTCACCCGGCGATCGCGCACGAGCTCGCCAAGGCGCTCGTGTTCGACGGCCAGTCCGCCCACGACTACGCAGCGGACTACGAGCGGCGCTGCGGCGCAGATCCGGTGATCGAGCACTGGGCCGCCGCGCCGATCCCGAAGGCGACGCTCGCTAGCGCTCGATAGACGTTTCCCACCCGTCGTACGTGCCGCCGCACGCCCGCGCCGCGCGCCATGCACGAGCGCGGCGGATCCACCTCGTGGTCTCGGCGTGCGTGCTGTGCTGGATCGCCTGGTGGTCGTGTGTGCTCGAAGGCACCGGTCGGCTGCCCCGCTCCGCGTCACTGCTCGCGCTGAGCGTCGCGAGCGCCGTGCTCTACCGCATGCTGCGCGCCGTGTTTCCGTCGCAGGTGCCGGGCGCGCGCGTCGTCACAGCGTCTGCCGCACGCTGAGCACCTCCGCGAACAGGTCGCCGTGGCGCGCGATGCGATCGACCGCGTCGGCGGGCGTGATCGGTGCGGCGGTCGCCAGCTCGTCCCACGCGAGCGGAGCGGAGACGAGCGGAACGGTCGTCGCGCGCAGCGAGTACGGTGCGACCGTCTGGTGGCCCGGACCGTTCTGCGACGTGTCGATGAACACGCGGTTCGTGCGTTCGCGCAGCGGCATCTTGTCGGTGAGCCACGCGTGGCGCGCGGCGAGATCCGCGGCGACCTGGCGCGCGAATGCCTTGGCGTCTGCGAACGTCGCCCCTCCGTTGAGCGGGACGAACACGTGGAGGCCCTTGACGCCGCTGGTCTTGACGCACGCGAGGCGGGGCGCGATCGCCTCGCGGATCGCGAGCGCGGCGTCGGCGCAGTGGGCGAGCGTGCAGCCGGGGCCGGGATCGAGGTCGAACACGAGCGCGCGCGGCTCGTCGGGATGCGCGAGCGTCCAGTGAAACGGGTGCAGCTCGAGCGTGCCGAGGTTGGCGGCCCACACGAGCGCGGCTTCGTCGTCGATCACGCAGAAGCGGAGCGTCTGGCCTCGCTTGCCGGTGACGGTGTGCGTGCGCAGCCACGCGGGCGCGCCGCGGCAGTTCGCCTGGAGCCAGCCCGGTGCCTCGACGCCGTCGGGAAAGCGCGCGAGGTGAAGCGGCCGATCGGCGAGGTGAGGGAGCAGCACCGGCGCGACCGCGCGGTAGTACACGATCACGTGGCGCTTGCGAAACTGCGCCGCCGGGTAGAGCAGCTTGTCGAGGCTCGATAGCGCGAGCGTGCGGCCGCCGATCTCGACGGCCTCGGTTAGAGCTGCTCGAACGTGCACGAGCGCGCCTCGCGATCCGGTCGCCAGCGGACGAAGTGGGCAGGGTGGCGGAAGCGTTGCCCGTCGACGTGATCGAACGTGACCTCGACGACGCGCTCGGGGCGCACCGGAATCCAGTCGCGCACCATCTCGGTCGGATCCCAGCGACCGGCGGAGCCGGGCAGGCGGCCGATCGGACTGCGCTCGACGTTGAAGCCGTGCTCCCACGGATGGCCTTCGAGCGGCGTGCGCAGCGGGACGAGCTCGTGGAGCAGCGCGCGGCGGCGTTCGGCCGTGAACTGCGAGCACACGCCGACGTGGCGGAGCTCGTTGCCTTCCCACAAGCCGAGCAGCAGCGACGACACGGCCGGCCCGGGCATCAGCCGAAATCCGGCGAGCACGCAGTCGGCGGTGCGGGCGCGCTTGACCTTGATCCAGGCGCGCTTGCCCGGCTGATAGGCGCCATCGAGCGGCTTCGCGACGACGCCGTCGATCCCGACGCCCGCCTGATCGAGCCACTGCGTCGCGAGCGCCGGATCGTTTGTCGCCGGCGTTGGCCGCACGCGCGCGCCTTCGGGGACAGTCGCGAGCAGGGCGCGGCGGCGATCGTCGAGCGCGCCGAGCGCGATGCCGTCGAGCTCGAGCAGATCGAACGCGATGAACGTCGCGGGCGTTGCGCGGCTGAGCTTGGCGACGCGCGACGCGGCCGGATGCGTGCGCAGCAGCAGCGCCTCGAAGTCGAAGCCGCGCTCGTCGACGACGACCAGCTCGCCGTCGAGCACGACATCGCGACCGAGTGCCGCGAGCGCCTCGGTGACCTCGGGGAAGTACCGAGCGAGTGGCTTGCCGTGCCGGCTGCGCAGGTCGACCTCGCCGCGCGCGACGAACGCGAGGCAGCGCAGACCATCCCATTTCGGCTCGTAGAGGAAGCGGCCGGCGGGCAGGTCGCGCGAGAGCGCGGCGAGCATCGGCTTCGTCGTGCGCTCCATGATCGAGCGTAGCGCGTCTCGCATCGCGTACCAGGTCGCTGTCGCAGTCGCGCGCACCGGGCAAGCCGCACTACGCTCCGCGCATGCGCTGGCTCCTGCTCGCCCTCGTCGCGTGCTCGCATCCACACCCGTCGCTCGATCGCGACGCGATCGTCAACGCTCCGGATCGCGATCCGCGCGACCGCGCGCGCGATGCTCAGCGAAAACCTGCCGAGCTGCTCGCATTCACCGGCGTCGCGCCGGGCATGCACGTTGCGGATCTCGGCGCCGGCACCGGCTACACGAGCGAGCTGATGGCGCGCGCCGTCGGGCCGACGGGCTCGGTGATCGCGCAGGACTCGCCGCACTGGGACGGACCGTGGATGCAGGGCCCGTGGGCGGAGCGGCTCAAGCGGCCGGCGATGGCGCACACGAAGCACGTGATGCTCGGCTGGAACGAGCCGCTGCCGCCCGACGTGCACGACCTCGATCTCGTCACGTTCGTCGCCGCGTATCACGACGTCAAGGCGGAGAAGGACGACACGGCGAAGCTCAACAGCGCGGTGTTCGCGGCGCTCGAGCATGGCGGCACGTACGTCGTGATCGACAACAGCGCGAAGCCCGGCACCGGCACGGACGCGTGCGATCCGCTGCATCGCATCGACGAGCAGGTCGTCCGTGACGAGGTCGTGAAGGCCGGCTTCAAGCTCGCCGCGTCGAGCGACTTCATGCGCAATCCGGCCGATACGCGCGACTGGAACGCGGATCCGTCGGCGAAGGACCCCCGCGTGCACACGCAGGATCTGTTCGCGCTGAAGTTCACCAAGCCTTAGTGCGACGTCCACATCACGACGCCACCGGCGAACCGGTCCGCGCCGAGCAGCGTGTGGCCCGCTGGCGGCGATGCGAGACGCTTGTCGGAGTCCCACGCATGCGTCTGCGTCGCGACGAGCATCTCGTTCGTGCGCGGATCGAAGCGCAGCATCGCGATCTGGCCGTCGCTGTCGAAGCGCTGGGCGCGCGCGCCGACGAGCACGGTCGCGCTCTCCGTCGATGCGTAGCCGAGGCGGCCGTCGCGCGCGAACCACAAGCTGTGAACTCCGAAGCGATCGCTGATCGCGGTCGGCTTCGCATCGCCCGTGCTCTCGAACACCGCGAGCTGGGTCGTGAACGCGAGGCGCGTGCCGTCGAGCGTGAGCGCCGCGTTCGTGACCGGATCCTCGACGGAGGTCAGCTCGTGCAGGTCCTGCGGCGCTGTCACGTCGAGCGCGAGCACGTGCGTTGCCTGGTCCTGGCGATCGAACACGACGACGCGATCACCGCCGGCCGCGAACCGCTCGATCCCGTAGTCGACGAGCAACGGCTTCGGCGCACCGTCGAGCGGCACCGCGACGAGCTGGTTCGCCGACAGCGCGACGAGGCGATCGCGCGTCCACTCGAGCTGGCGCACACCCTGCGGCAAGGTCGCGACGTCGTGTACGTCGCCGCTCTCGAGATCCATGACGACGATGTGTGCGCGCTCGTCACCGACAACCGCGGCGAGCCGGCGGCCATCGGGCGAGAACCGCATCTGTGAATGCTGACCGTAGTCGGCGACCGTGCGCTCGACACCATCGGCCCCACGCACGTGAAGCGCGCCGCCGAAGGCGTACGCGAGGTACGCACCGTCGCCCGAGACCTGGAACACATCCTGGGTCGCGAGCTCACCCGGTTCGCGCGACTCAGCCGCCAGCACGACTGGCGTGCCGTCGCTCGTGATCAACGTCAGCTGCTCGGCGCGCCACCGGCGCACCCAGGCGCGGGCTCACGGCCAGGCAGACCGCAGGTCGAGGAGCTGGACGAGCGCGGCCGTCGCGAGGAGCGGGCTTCGCGGCGATCCGCGTGCTCGCCGACGACAGCCTCGATCGCCTGATCGCGGCGGCCGATGCCGCGCTGCTGCGGGCGAAGGCGAGCGGACGCAATCGCGTCGGCGGCGAGGCCCCGCTGGTGCGGCCGTCGCGCGTGTCGGCGCAGCGCTGGGAGCGTTACGCACCGGTCTTTGCCGACCCGTGGTTTGCCGATCGGATCCCGCCGTACCTCCAGCATGTCCAGAGCGAAGTCCGCGCGCTGCTCGAGACCGCGCGTGAGGGCGAGCATCGCAGCGGCGTCACGTTCCGGCGGCTGCGCCGGACCGCCGAGGAGCTCGACATGCCGGGCATCGCGACGCTCGTGGCGCATGTCGAGAACGCGATCCGCGACGGTGAGCTGGCGCGCCTGCGGCCGGCGGCCGAGGAGCTCGTGCAGTACGTGATGCACGTGCAGGTGATCTATCGCCGCGAGCCCGAAGGCCGCCGCGAGATGCCGGCCGCGCCCGTCGCGCAGGCGGGCTAGACGACCCAGCGCGAATTGGCGCGACCGACCGCGAGCCACTCCCGCGTGTGGCGAAAGGCGGCCTCGGCGGACGAGATGATGTCGTGCTCGTTGTGCTGGTCGGCGGCGATGCGGTCGAGCTGGCGGCCGAAGGCGAGCCAGTGGTCGTTGATGTGACCCTCGTAGGCGCCGAGGTAGTGACACGCCTGCATGACCGACGGCAGACGCTGGATCAGATGGCGACGCACGCCTTCCTGGAGCAACGTGCTGCGCTCGACGACATACAGCCACCCGAACGCCTCGCTGGCGTCGCGGAACATCGTGATCGCGGGGCAGGTCGGCACGCGCGACAGCTCGCCGGGCGTCATGCCGAGCGCGAGCAGGTCGCGCGCGATCAGGCCGGCGCGCAGCAGCTGGCGGTAATCGAGCATCCGCGCGACGCCCGGCGTGTACTTGCACGCGGACTCGAACGGCGCGATCAGCCCGTAGGTCCGGATCAGCTGCGTCGAGTAGTCCGTCAGGTTGACGTCGGGACGCAGCAGGTCAAGCCACGGGTCGTCGACGTCGGCATGGAGATGCCGCGTCGCGAGGTTGAGCTTGGTGAGAAGGCCGCTGACCTGCTGCACGGGGAACAGTGGGGTAACTAGCAAGCCTCGGTCTCAGTTGTCGAGCGTCGATCCGAAGGGTTAGCCGGATATCTCCGAGCGGGAGCGCCACGCGAGCGCAGGCGCACGGAGCGCGCGCGCACACCGTCGAAAGTGAGCTGCGTTTCGCCGACGTTCCTTGCACGCGCGATCGAAACCCTGCATGTTCGGTGTGCATGGTGCCTCGTGAGCTGTTCCAGCCGCGCCTCGTGCGCGGAGACGGTATCACCGCACCGAACGTGCTCGTCGTCGACGACAACGACGCGAACCTCGTCGCACTCGAAGCGGTGCTGTCATCGCTCAAGTGTCATCTCGTGTATGCGCGCTCCGGCAGCGAAGCACTCGCGCATCTGCTCCGCGAAGAGTTCGCACTGATCCTGATGGACGTGCAGATGCCGGGCATGGACGGCTACGAGACCGCGCGTCTCGTGCGTGCACGCCGCAAGACGCAGCATGTCCCGATCATCTTCCTCACCGCGCACGACTACGACGCGACCGGCATCAAGCGCGCCTACGATCTCGGCGCCGTCGATTTCTTGCCGAAGCCGCTCGATGTCGACGTGCTGCGCGCGAAGGCGCAGGCGTTCATCGCGCTGTACGAGCGCACGCTCGAGGTCGCCGAGCTTCGCGCCGAGCGCGCCCTGATCGAGGAGCGCGCGCGTCAGGAGTCCGAACAGCTCGCGCGCGACATGGCTCGCTTCGTCGAGGCCGATCGTCGCAACACCGAGCTGCTCGCGCTGCTCGCCGACGAGCTGCACGCACCGCTCGAGGCTCTGCACGGCTCTCTGCCCGATGCGGCGGTCGCCGAGGTCGCTCGCATGAAGCGCGTCGTCGACGAGCTTCGCGACGTCACGCGGATCGCCGCCGGCGCCATGCCGCTCGATCGCACGTGCGTCGATCTCGGGATCGTCGTCGAGCGGGCGCTCGATACGGTCCGTCCGCGCCTCGATGCACGCGAGATCACGCTGACATTGTCGCCGGCGAGCGAGGCGATCGCAGTCGAGGTCGATGTCGCGCGCATCGCGCATGCGCTCGTCAACGTGCTCGACGATGCCGCACGCGTCACGCCGCCGGGCGGAACGATCACGATCGCGTGGGGCCGCGAGTTCGGTCACGCGTTCGTCAAGGTCGCCGACACCGCCGGCCAGGCGCATCTCGACCGCGTGTTCGATCTGTTCTCGGCGTCCGAGCGCAACGGCGGGCTCAACCTCAGCCTCGCGCTCGCCAAGCAGCTCGTCGATCTGCATCGCGGCACGCTGCTCGCCGCCGGTTCGCCCACGGGCACCACGTTCGAGCTGCGGCTGCCGGCGAGCGAGTTCCCGCTCGAGGCCGCGCGCAACCGCCAGATGACGGCTCGCCAGCGCGCGATGGTCCGACCGCGCGTGCTGCGCGTGCTGATCGTCGCCGCCGATGACGAAGCCGGCGAGGTCACGACCACGCTGCTGATCGGCCGCGGCCATCAGGTCACGCGCGCACCCGACGCACGCACCGCGCTCGCCGTCCTCGCCGATCAGCGGCCGGATGTCGCGCTGATCGATCTCGCGCTGCCCGACGGCTGCGAGATCGTGCGGCTTGCGAGCGCCCTCGAGCCGCCGCTGGGAACGCGCTTCGTCGCGATCACCGACGGGAGCGCCGCCGAGGCCGAGCGCGCGACGGCCGGTGGGTTCGCCGCGCAGCTGTCGCGTCCGCTGGTCACCTCGGCAATCGTGCTCGCCCTCGAAGCCGAGTGACTCGCCGCTAGACGGCAGTGCACGCGGGTTCAACGTGCGCGATCGTCACGAGCGACCGCGCGCGTCGAGCGAAATCGCCACGGGCCGGTCGCACATCTCTGCGATCCGCCGTCCCGAACCGTGCGAATGGCGTTTGCATAGGCGCACGGTCCACACCGATGGCGGCGACGTCCTGGCTCGCGCGACTTGGATCGCTCACAGCGTCCTACCATCCCGTTGCGGACACGCAGCGCCTGGCGGTGATGGACGTCGTCTCGCCCGCGCAGTATCGCGCCTTCCTCGAGCGCATCTATGGCTTCGAGTCGGCCGTCGAGCTGCGCGCCGCGTCGATCCCGGCGGTGAGCGAGGCCGCGACCGGCGCTCGCGCACGCATCTATCGCCTGCATCAGGACTTGCTCGCACTCGGCCTCACCGAGCAGGATATCTCCGCGATCCCGCAGCCGCTCGTCGACGGTCGGACCGCCTCGGACGCGCTCGGCTACCTGTTCGTCGTCGAGCGTCACACGCTGCTCGCCGGCCTGCTCCGCCGCCACCTCGCTCCGCGCCTGCGTGACACGTTCGCCCGCGCGCGTGCGTATTTCGACGCACACACCGAAGGCGGCAAGCACCTGCGCGAGTTCGGCGACGAGCTGACCGCCTCGCTGACGCGCAAGGAGAGCCGCCCCGAGGCGATCCTCGGCGCCGCGCGCCGCGCATTCGAGACGCAGCAGCAATGGTACGCACGCAGCGCCCGCGCGACGCGCCGGGCTCGCCGCGCCAGCGACGCCCCCACGCCGGCGGTCGCCGCCGCGAGCCGGGGCGATGCGGCTTAGAGCTGTCCTCACGCGCATCGACGACCAGACGAGCGCGCCTGGTGCCGACGCCGACGCGCAGCGGCTCGCATTGCTCGGCGAGCCCGCCGACCTCGCGACCTATCGCAGCTTCCTCGTGCGGCTCTACGGCTTCGAGGCGCCGGTCGAGGTCGCGCTGCAGATGACGTCGAACCTCAACGACGTGATCGACCTGCGCGCACGTCTACACACGCGCCTGTTGCGGTCCGACCTCGCCGCGCTGGGCATCGTCGACGTGACGGCGATCGAGCGCTGCACGCTGATCCCGCGCTTCCCCGACGTCCTCGAGGCGCTCGGCTGGATGTACGTGATCGAGCGCGGTCGCATGCTGCACTCGATCCTGCACCGCCACTTCCAGCAGAAGCTGCCGGTGCTCGCGGCGTCCGCAGCGACGTATCTCGCGTCGGAGCGGTCGGCGGCGCGTCGCATGCGCGAGCTCGGCGCGACGTTCGAATCCGTCGTGCGCTCGGATCTCGACGTCGACCACGTGCTGCACGCAACGCAGGTCGCATTTCGCGCGCAGGCGCAGTGGTACGCGTACGAGCAGCCCGCGCAAAGCCACGTCGCCTGACTCGGCCGTGTCACGATGCAGCCGTAGCGTGGCGGTAACCGTCGTCGACGATCGCGGTGCGCACGAGCGTGCCGAGCTCGGCCGTCGACAGCGCCTTGTCGGTCGGCGCGTTCAGCATGTCCGCGGTGCGGGCGCCGCCGGCGATCACGTCGTCCACCGCGCGCTCGACGACGTCGGCCTCGTCGTGCAGGCCGAGCGAGTGGCGCAGCAGCAGCGCCGCACTGAGGATCGTGCCGATCGGATTCGCGATGCCCTTGCCGGCGATGTCGGGCGCCGAGCCGTGGATCGGCTCGTACAGCCCGCAGCGGCCGCTGCCGAGCGACGCGCTCGGGATCAGGCCGAGCGATCCGGCGAGCGCGGCGGCCTCGTCGGTCAGGATGTCGCCGAACATGTTCTCGGTGACGACGACATCGAACGAGCGCGCGTGGGTGAGCAGGCGCATCGCGCACGAATCGACGAGCTGGTGCTCGAGCGTGACGTCCGCGTAGCCGGCCGCGATCTCCGTCGCGATCTCACGCCAAAGCCGTGATGACTCGAGCACGTTCGCTTTGTCGACCGACGTCACGCGCTTCTTGCGCCCGCGCGCGAGCTTGAACGCAAGCGCGACGATGCGGTGGATCTCGTCCTCGCGATACTCGAGCGTGTCGACGGCGCGGCGATGCAGGCTGCCGTCCTCGCGGAACTTCGGCCAGCCGAAGTAGAGGCCGCCGGTCAGCTCGCGCACGAACAGCACGTCGACGTTCTGCACGCGCTCTGGCTTGAGCGGGGACACGCCGGCGAGCGCCGGATGCACGCGCACCGGGCGCAGGTTCGCGTAGAGGCCGAGCGCCTTGCGAATGCCGAGCAAGCCCTGCTCGGGACGCACGCGTGCCTTCGGATCGTCCCACTTGGGGCCGCCGACTGCGCCGAGCAGCACCGCATCCGCGGCGGTCGCGGCGGCGAGCGTCGGCGTGGGCAGCGCGGTGCACGTGCGATCGATCGCGACGCCGCCGATCAGGTGCTCGGTGAACGTGAATTGATGGCCGAACCGCGCCGCGACAACGTCGAGGACGGTGCGTGCTTCGTGCACGACCTCGGGGCCGATGCCATCACCCGGTAGCAAGACGATCGTGGCCTTCATCTGATTCCTTTCGTGGTCCTCGTGCGAGCCAGAGTCCGTGCTCGATGCCGTCGACAAGCGCGACGAGCGACGCCTCGACGATGCTGGGAGATGCGCCGACGGTCGTCCATCGCGCGCTGGTCTTGCGGAAGCCGTGATCGACGAGCACGCGCGTCACGGCGTTCGTGCCGTCGCGGCCGTCGATGATGCGGACCTTGTAGTCCTCGAGATGGATCGCCTCGATCTCGGGATACACGGCGGCGAGCGCCTTGCGAAGCGCGGCGTCGAGCGCGCTCACTGGCCCATTGCCCTCCGCCGCCGTGTGGACGAGGTTGCCGGCGACGCGGACCTTGACCGCCGCGTCGGCGTAGCCGTTGCCGAGCATCACCTTGTAGTCGACGAGCTCGAATGGCGGCGCGTACGCCGGCTCGCTTCGCCGCATCATCAGCGCGACGGCCGCCTCGGCGCTCTCGAACGCATAGCCCTCGTGCTCGCGCGCCTTGACGGTCGCCAGCACGTCGGCGGTCGCGAGGCCGTGCTCCTCGGCAAACGCCTCGACGTTCGCGCGACCCGACAGCTCGCTGACGATGAACCGTGTGCGGTTACCGACCCGCTCGGGCTCGATGTGCTCGTACGAGTGCGGCGCGCGGCGAACCGCGGCGACGTGCACGCCGCCCTTGTGGGCAAATGCGCTGCGGCCGAAGTACGGCGCGTGCTCGTCGAACGCGAGGTTCGCGATCTCGGCGACGAACCGCGCGACGCGCCCGAGATCCACGAGCGTGCCGGGCCGGATGCAGCGGCGGCCGAGCTTGATCTCGAGATCCGGGATCAGCGTCGTCAGGTTCGCGTTGCCGCAGCGCTCGCCGTAGCCGTTGATCGTGCCCTGGACGTGCGTCGCGCCGCCGCGTACGGCCGCGAGCGAGTTCGCGACCGCGAGCCCGCCGTCGTCGTGGGCGTGGATGCCGATCGGCGTCGCGAGCTCGGCGCGGACCAGCCGCACGCGCTCCTCCACTTCCCACGGCAGCGTGCCGCCGTTCGTGTCGCACAGCACGACCGCCTCGGCACCGCCGCGCACGGCCGCCTCCAGCGTCGCGATCGCGTACGCGAGGTCCTCGCGCGCACCGTCGAAGAAGTGCTCGGCGTCGTAGATCACGCGCCGGCCGTTCGCGGCGAGGTACCGGACGCTGTCCTCGATCATCACGAGGTTCTCGTCGGGCGTCGTGCGCAGCACCTGCTGCACGTGCGTCAGCGACGTCTTGCCGAAGATCGTGCACGCGCGCGCGCGCGAGTCGATCAGCGCGGCGAGGTTCGGATCGTCCTCGGGCGCGAGGCCGGCGCGACGCGTGGCGCCGAACGCGACGAGCGTCGTGCGATGCCAGTCCATGTTGCGTGCGCGCTGGAACAGCTCCGCATCCTTCGGGTTCGAGCCGGGCCATCCGCACTCCACGAATGCGATGCCGAGCGCGTCGAGCTGCTCCGCGATCCGCAGCTTGTCGGAGACCGCGAGCGAGATGCCTTCGCGCTGGGCGCCGTCGCGCAGCGTCGTGTCGTAGATCGTCAGGTCAGCGTTGTTCATGGGCGGTGATCCGGTCGGAGAACGTCAGGATGTAGGACAGCTCGTCGAGCCCGTTGAGCAGGCAGTGCTTTGCGAACGGATCGATCGAGAACGCGATCCAGCCGGCATCGGGCAGCGACACGCGCTCGGACGCGAGGTCGACCGTCACGGGCAGCGCGGGATTCGCCTGGAGTGCGAGCTCGAGCCGCACGCACGCCGCCTCGGGGAGCGCGACGGGCAACAGGCCATTCTTCGTCGCGTTCTGGCGGAAGATGTCCGCGAACGAGCGCGCGATCACGGCGCGGAAGCCCCAGTCGACGAGCGCCCACGGTGCGTGCTCACGTGACGAGCCGCAGCCGAAGTTATGGCCGGTGACGAGGATCCGCGCGCCCCGCTCGTGACGGCGAAACGCCGGCCAGTCCGCGAACAGGTGCTCGCCGAGCCCGGTCTTGCGCGTGCCCTTGAGGAAGCGCGCGGGGATGATCTGGTCGGTATCGATGTCGTCGCCGGGGAGCACGACGGCGTGGGACGTGACGTTCATGGCGACTCTCCCAGCGTGCGGGCATCCGTGATGCGCCCGGTGATCGCGGCCGCGGCGGCGGTCTCGGGCGATGCGAGGAACGTGCGGCCACCGCGGCCCTGCCGGCCCTCGAAGTTGCGGTTGCTCGTGCTGACCGCGTACTGGCCGGGCTCGATCGCGTCGCCGTTCATCGCAATGCACATCGAGCAGCCGGGCTCGCGCCACTCGGCGCCGGCGTCGCGGAACACGCGATCGAGCCCCTCCGCCTCGGCGGCACGCTTGACGGCCTGCGAGCCGGGCACGACGAGCACGCGCACCCCGGCCGCGACCTTTTTGCCGCGCATCACGCCGGCGGCGGCGCGCATGTCTGAGAGGCGTGCGTTCGTGCACGAGCCGATGAACACGACGTCGATCGGGCGGCCGAGCAGCGGCTCGCCGGGCGTCAGGCCCATGTACTCGAGCGCGCGCGCGAGCCTTGCATCGGCGGGATTCGCGGGAACCGACGCCGCGATCGGCATGCCCATCCCGGGGTTCGTCCCGAACGTGATCATCGGCTCGATCCGCGACGCATCGATCACGACCGTGCGGTCGAAGACGGCGCCATCGTCGGTGTGCAGCTCGCGCCATCGATCGACCGCTGCGTGCCACGCCGCCGCGCGCGGCACATGCGCTCGTCCCGCGAGCCACGCGAACGTCTTCGCATCCGGCGCGATCATCCCGGCGCGCGCGCCCGCCTCGATCGACATGTTGCAGACCGTCATCCGGCCCTCCATGTCGAGCGCGCGGATCGCCTCGCCGGTGTACTCGATCACGTGGCCGGTCGCGCCGCCGACGCCGAGCTCGGCGCACATCGCGAGCACGAGGTCCTTCGCCGAGGCGCCGTCGGGCAGGGCGCCCTCGAAGCGCACCTCCAGCGTCTTCGGCTTCGTCTGCAACAGACACTGCGACGCGAGCACGTGTTCGACCTCGCTCGTCCCGATGCCGAACGCGAGCGCGCCGAATGCGCCGTGCGTCGAGGTGTGGCTGTCGCCGCACACGATCGTCATGCCGGGCTGCGTGTAGCCGAGCTCCGGGCCGATCACGTGGACGATGCCGCGATGCGCGGAATCGGCGTCGTAGAGCGTGATGCCGTGGCGGCGGCAGTTGTCGGCGAGCGTGCGCAGCTGCGTGCGTGCGGCATCGTCGGCGATCGGCAGGCCGTTCGTCGGGATCGAGTGATCCATCGTCGCGACCGTGCGATCGGGCCGGCGCACCGGCAGGCCGCGCTCGGCGAGCCCGGCGAACGCCTGCGGCGACGTCACCTCGTGAACGAGATGCAGATCGATGTAGAGGACGGCCGGTCGGCCGGCTTCCTCGGCGACGACGTGCGCGTCCCAGATCTTGTCAAACAGCGTGCGCTTCATCGCGAGTCCTTTCGGTGCGCGTGACCGTGATGCGGTTGAGGGCGCGCAGGTACGCCTGCACGCTCGCGACGATGATGTCGGTGTCGGCGCCGGCGCCGTGACACACGCGGCCGCGCGCATCGCGCACGCGCACCGTGACGTGGCCGAGCGCGTCGATGCCCTCGGTCACCGAGTGCACGGAGTACTCGAGCAGCGTGGCGCGCGCGTCGACGATCGCGTCGATCGCCTTGTACGCGGCATCGACGGGGCCCGTGCCGACCGACGCCTGCACGCGCACGTCGCCGTGCCGGCTGCGCAGCCGCACCGTCGCCGTCGGCATGCCGAGCGTGCCGCAGCCAACGTGCAGCGCATCGAGCGTGAACGCATCGTGCGTCTCCGGCGCGTCCTCGCGGACGATCACCTCGAGGTCGGCATCGGTGATGTGCTTGCGGCGGTCCGCGATCGCCTTGAACCGCGCGAACACGCGATCGAGCGCGGCGCCTTCGACCGCGTAGCCGAGCTCGCCGAGCCGGGCCGCGAGCGCCGCCCGCCCGGAGTGCTTGCCGAGCACGAGCGCGGTCGGATGCGCGCCGACGGTCTCCGGTCGCATGATCTCGTACGTCGCCTGGTGCTTGAGCAGCCCGTCCTGGTGGATGCCGGACTCGTGCGCGAACGCGTTCGCGCCGACGACGGCCTTGTTCGGCGGCACGGCCATGCCGGTGACCGTGCTGACGAGCCGGCTGATGCGCGTCAGCTGCGTCGTGTCGATCTGCGTCGTCGCCGCGAAGCGGGCAGGGCGCGTGTGGAGCGCCATGACGACTTCCTCGAGCGACGAGTTGCCGGCGCGCTCGCCAATGCCGTTGATCGTGACCTCGGCCTGGCGCGCTCCCGCCGCGATGCCGGCGAGCGTGTTCGCGGTCGCGAGCCCGAGGTCGTCGTGGCAGTGGACGGAGAGGATCACGTCGTCGGGGACGTGTGCGCGCAGGCTCGCGATCAGCGCGCCGAATTCGTCAGGCGTCGTGTAGCCGACGGTGTCGGGGATGTTGATCGTCGTCGCACCGGCGCGCACCGCGAGCGCGACGACCTCGCGCAGGAACGCGGGATCGCTGCGGCCGGCATCCTCGGGCGAGAACTCGACGTCGGCGCACAGCGAGCGCGCGTACTCGACCATGTCGGCGACGCGATGGAGCACCTCGGTGCGCGTCATCCGCAGCTTGTGCAGCATGTGCAGCTCCGAGGTCGCGAGGAACGTGTGGATGCGCGGGCGCGCGGCCGCCCGCACTGCCTCCCACGCGCGATCGATGTCGCTGCGCGACGCGCGGGCGAGCGCGCAGATGATCGGCGGCTCGGCGAGACCGCTTCCCGGCGCAGGCGCGGCGCCAACCTCGTCGGCAATCGAGCGCACGGCCGCGAGGTCATCGGGCGAGGCGGCGGGGAACCCGGCCTCGATCACGTCGACGCGCAGGCGCGCGAGGGCGCGAGCGACATCGAGCTTCTCGGCCGAGGTCATCGTCGCGCCGGGAGATTGCTCGCCGTCGCGCAGGGTCGTGTCGAAGATCCGGACGTGCGGCATGGCTTACTCGCCTGGCTTCACGGTCACGGGGTCGAGGAACGGCATCATCGCGCGCAGCTTCACGCCGACCTCCTCGATCGGATGGCGCGTCTCCTTCGCACGCTCCGCCTCGAACCACGGCCGTCCTTGATGGTTCTCGTCGATCCAGCGCCGCGCGAACGTGCCGTTCTGGATCTCGGCGAGCACGCTGCGCATCGCGTCCTTGACGCGGGCGTCGATCACGCGCGGCCCCGACACGTAGTCGCCGTGCTCGGCCGTGTCGCTGACCGAGTAGCGCATGTAGCTGAGCCCGCCGCGGTACATGAGATCGACGATCAGCTTCAGCTCGTGCAGGCACTCGAAGTACGCGACCTCGGGCTGGTAGCCGGCCGCGGTCAGCGTCTCGAAGCCCGCCTTGACGAGCGCGCTGACGCCGCCACACAGCACGGCCTGCTCGCCGAACAGATCGGTCTCGGTCTCCTCGGCAAACGTCGTCGCGAGCATGCCCGCACGGCCTGCGCCGATCGCCGCCGCGTACGACAGCGCGAGCTGGCGCGCCGAGCCGCTCGCATCCTGGTGGACCGCGATCAGCGCCGGCACGCCGCTGCCGTCCTGGAACGTCTCGCGCACGCGATGCCCGGGACCCTTCGGCGCGACCATCGACACGTCGACGTCGACGCGCGGCAAGATCGTGCCGTACCGGATGTTGAAGCCATGCGCGAACATCAGCGTCTTGCCGGGTGCGAGGTGCGGCGCGATCTCGCGCTCGTAGACCGCCGGCTGCGCCGTGTCGGGGACGAGCACCATGATCACGTCGGCCCACGCGCTCGCCTCGGCGACCGGCGCGACCTCGAGCCCGCGCTCCTTCGCCTTCGCGATGCTGCGGCTGCTCGGCGGTAGGCCGACCTTCACGCGCACGCCGTTGTCGGCGAGGTTGAGCGCGTGTGCGTGGCCCTGCGAGCCGTAGCCGATGATCGCGACGCGCTTGCCGCGAATGAGCGAGAGGTCGGCGTTCTTGTCGTAGTAGAGCGTTGCCATCGTCCAATCCCTTTCGTCACGCCGCGCTGGTGCGCGGTTGTTCCTGGATCTCGGGAGCTGCCTCGGCGCTGCGCAGCATCGCGACGGCGCCCGTCCTCACCATCTCGACCACTCCGTACTCGGCGAGCACACTCGCGAGCCCGTCGATCTTCGAGCGCGGCCCCGTGATCTCGAAGATCAACGCCTCGGGCGCGACGTCGAGCACGCGCGCGCGAAACACCTCGGCGAGCTGCAGCACCTGCGCCCGGCTCGCCTGGTCCGCGCGCACCTTGATCAACGCGAGCTCGCGCTGCACGCACGGGCGCCGCGTCGTGTCCTCGACCTTGAGGACGTTGACGAGCTTGTAGAGGTTCGCCTCGATCCGGCGCGCCGCATCGTCGTCCGCCTCGATCACGAGCGTCATCCGCGACACGCCCGCGACCTCGCTGCTACCGACCGCCAGCGAGTCGATGTTGTAGCCACGCCGCCGGAACAGCGACGTCACGCGGTTGAGCACGCCGGGCAGATCCTCGACGTACATGATGTAGGTACGCAGCCTGGTCACGTTGGCCTCCGGATCATGTCGTGCAGCGCGGCGCCACTCGGCACCATCGGATAGACCGAGTCCTCCTGCTCGACGCGAAA